>DASTKG010000143.1:0-64571 GCA_035716005.1 Candidatus Eiseniibacteriota bacterium | reverse complement strand
CCCTCCTTCTTCCCGATCTCCATGTACTCGAGGATCGTCTTCTCGGCGCCCGCGTTCACGACCGGCCCGAGGTAGTTCTCCTTCTTCTCGGGCGGACCGACCGTCATCGCCTGCACCTTGGGCGCGAGCCGCGACAGGAATTCATCGTAGACCTTCCTGTGAACGATGGCGCGCGAGCAGGCGGAGCACTTCTGTCCCTGGAATCCGAAGGCGCCGGCGTAGACCCCCGACACGGCGGCGTCGAGGTCGGCGTCCTCGTCGACGATCGTGAAGTCCTTGCCGCCCATCTCGAGAATCGCCCGCTTCAGCCAGATCTGCCCCTTCTGGACTTTCGCCGCCCGTTCGTTGATACCGATGCCGACGGGCATGGAGCCGGTGAAGGCGATGAATCTCACCTGGGGATGCTCCACGAGGGCGTCGCCCACCGTGCCGCCCGGGCCGGGGAGGAAGTTGAGCACGCCCGGCGGAACGCCCGCTTCCTCGAGGACCTCGAAGAGCTTCCAGGCGATGAGGGGCGCGTCGCTCGACGGCTTCAGGATGCAGGTGTTCCCCGTCACGATCGTGGCGACCGTCATGCCGAGCGTGATGGCGCAGGGGAAGTTCCAGGGCGGAATGACGACCCCGACGCCGAGCGGGATGTAGACGAGCGAATTGTTCTCGCCCGGATAGGGCGTGATCGGCTGCGCGCCGCCGTAGCGGATCATCTCCCGGGCGTAGAACTCGCAGAAGTCGATCGCCTCGGCCGTGTCGCCGTCGGCCTCGCCCCAGCTCTTCCCGACCTCGAGGACCATGGTGGCGCTCATCTCGTGGCGGCGGCGGCGCAGGATGCCGGCCGCGCGCAGGAGAACGTTCGCGCGCTCCTCCGCCGGAACGGCCGCCCACGCCGGGAAGGCCTTCGAGGCGGCCTCCACGGCCTGGCTCACGTGCTCGGCGCCCCCCTTCGAGAACGTGCCGAGGCTCTCCGAGGGGTTCGAGGGATTGAAGCTCTGGAACGTGGCGGGCGTCTGGACGCGCTTCCCGCCGATCACCAGGGGGTGCGACGCGGCGGCCTGCGAGCGGACGAGCGCCAGCGCCTCGCGCATCCCGGCGTCGTGCTCGGGGCGCGAATAATCGAGATAGGTGGTGCTCCGGTACTCCGGAAGCATGGGACTTCTCCTTTGGGTTCAGGAACGGGCGCGTTAGGATACGGACCGACCATGATATCCGCTCTCCTCACGGCTGTCATCCCGGCCCTGCTCCTACCCTGGGCCCTCGTTCCCCTTCGCTCTCCCGTTCTCTTCGCCCTCCTCCCCACGGCGCCCCTCGGCTGGGTCTACGCGAAGGCGGTTCGCGAGGGCCGCGCGCGCGACGCCGCCTTCCTCGCCATCGCGTGGGCCGCCGCGCTCACGATCGCCACGGTCGCCGCGACGGCGCATAGCCAGCAGGCCGCGTTTCAGACGATCTGGCACGCCGGCGCATTCCGCGACGACATGGTGCGCTGGATCGCCACGGGCCGGGGCCAGGAAGGGAACGTCGCCCTCTTCCTGCCGCGCGTCCTGGCGGAGTACGCCCTGGTCTGGATCCTCTCCGCGCTGAGCCTCGGCGTCGCCGCCCTCCTGCTCGGCTCGCTTCTCCTCGGCTACATGAACGGCTACGTCGGGTGGGTCGTGGCGAACTCCGACCCGGCGATCCCGCCCCTCACGAGCGCGCTCGTCGCGTGGCCGCCCTGGTCGGTGGCTCGGGTGCTCTCGTTCATTCTGGCGGGCACGGCGGGGGCGCTCTGGGGGGCCAGGCGCTTCTACCGCGGGGCGAAGGCGCCGCGCCTCGTCGGGCGCCTGGCGCTCTTCTCGCTCCTCCTGCTCCTCGTGGATATCGGACTCAAGTGGTGGCTGGCGCCGATCTGGCGGGAGTGGCTCCACGCGCTCCTCGGCGCGAGCGCGGGAATCGAAGCGGGCGGCAGCGTCTAGCCACCGCCCGCGTATTCTCTCCTCGAACGCCGCCCGATTCGCCGGGCGGGCGACGCGAATCCTACGGGAGAATCGTCAGCGTCGTCGCGTCGGGGCCCGAAGGCGATTCCACGCGGACGAAGTAGCGTCCGGCCCGGAGCGCGCGTCCCCGGTTGTCCTTCCCGTTGAACGTCACCTCTCGAGTTCCGGCCGGCGCGTTCGCCTCGTCGAGAAGGAGGCGCACCATGCGCCCCTGCACGTCGAAGACCATGACCCGGAGCCGTCCCGGCTGCTCGGTCTCGATCGCGACCGTCGCCTCGGGGTTGAGCGGGTTCGGACCGCAGCGCTTGATGGCGCGCTTCTTCTCCGGCACGAACTTCGCGGCGACCGCGGCCCGGACCAGCCCGCCGTCGAGGAGCCGCGCCGTCATGGTCATCAAACCGTCGGTCGGCGCGGTGAGATTCCCGAAGAGACCGCAGAGTTCCTTCTTGTCGAACGTGAGGCGGCATTCCAGCACGCCGTTCTCGTTCGAGTCGAATCCCATCGTCACGCCGTCCGGCTTCGGCGCCAGCTCGCCGCCGTTCCCGGCGCCGGCCCACGCGGTGAGCCGGAACGAGGCCGGATCGAGATCGTCGAGGGAGAACGTGCCGGCGAGCGGCTCGAGGTAGACGCGCTGCCAGTCGGAGCCTGTTTCGGACCGGATCTGCTTCGGCTGCAGCCAGGCGACCGCCTCGGCGGCGCGGGCCACGTCTTCGGCCGTCACGGTAACGACGCGCTCCGCGTAGCGGCCCGGGTCCGCGCCGTCGCTCGCGCGAAGCGTCACGTGATAGACGCCTCCCGGCCCGTTCGCCTGCACGCTCAGCGATCCCGCGCCGGGACCCGTCGCGAGGAGCGACAAGGAGAGCGCGCCGCCGGCGTCCGACGCCGCGAGCGAGAGAAGCGGAGCCGCCCCGCCGCACGCCTGGTCGGGATCGGCCGCGGCGAGATCGATCGACAGAGCGGAGCCGACCGCGAGCGAGACGGAGGCGCCTTCGGTCGGCGCGCTCCACGCGGGAGTCCGCGGGGTGTCGGTGACGTGGATCGTGAAGCTCTGCGAGTCGAGAAGA
This sequence comes from Candidatus Eiseniibacteriota bacterium, assembly GCA_035716005.1. GTDB lineage: Bacteria > Eisenbacteria > RBG-16-71-46 > SZUA-252 > SZUA-252 > SZUA-252. Next base: position 61,540 of record DASTKG010000143.1, on the reverse strand, counting down.
GCGCCGTCGTTCACGCCCACCGTCGCGGCGTAGTTCCCCGCCGCGCAGTAGCCGGGCGCCAGGTCGAGTCGGGCCGTCGTGGAGCCCGGCGCGCTCGTGAGCGTCGTGAGCGACGCGAAGCTCGGAAGTCCGCTCGTCCATACGAGAGCGTCGCCGTCGACGTCGGTCGCGGAGAGCGCCACCGACGCGCTCGCCCCTTCCGCCACGGTCGGCTCGGCGAACGGATCGAGCACGGGCGCGTGCGTCACCGCCGTTCCGGTCACGGTGACCTGGAACGATTGCGAGACGGGATCCTTGCCGTCGGTGACGGTCACCGTGATCGTCCACGTCCCGGGCGGAGTTCCCATCGGGGGCGCGAGCACGATGCTGGCCGTGTTGTCGCCGTAGTCGGTGAACTCGCCCCACGCGGGGAGACCGCTCGCGCCGAAGCTGAGCGGGTCGCCGTCGTCGTCGGTCGCCCAGAGGGAGAGGATGGCCATCGTCCCGGGATCGACGAGACGATCGGAGATGGCCCCCATGGAGGGCGGCGCGTTCGCGTTCAGGACCGTGATCGACACGTACTCGTTGTCGATGCCGCCGAACGTGTCGTCGGCGCGAAACTGGACCGTGTAGCTCCCCGACTGATCGCTCGCCGGCGTCCAGGCGAAGGAGCCCGTGTTGTCGTGGTTGTCGACGAACGTCGCTCCCACGGGCTTGGAGAAAGCCTGGAGCGTGGTCGTCTGGCCGTCTGGATCGAACGCGCTCACGCCGAAGGCGAGGAGCTGCTGCTCGGAGACGGTCTGGGCCGGCGGAACGGTCAGGACCGGGGGCGCGGCCGACGCCCTGGTGGCGCCGGCGGCGATCGCCAACGCGGCCAGCAGCGCCGCGAGCGAAACGATAAGGCGGGTCTCGACGTAGAGATTTCGACTCAGGCGGATCATGGAAACCCCCTGACGGAATGGACCCTGCGATCCCCCTCCGTGGGGGCAGCCCCAAGTTGTCGTTAGCCGTGGCCCGATCGGTGCAAGGAGGGGGCCATGCAGCCGGCTCGGCTTCGAACCTCCGGCTGCGCGTGGGGTTAGAGGGGTATCGTCGGCGCACGGCGTCCGGTGGCCGGATTGCAGGACGCCGACAAATGGCGCATACTCAATGCAGTTTTCGGCGTGCCGGCGGGCCATCGTGCCGTCGGCGCGCCGCCTGGAACGAACCCGCGAGGAGCCGCTCGATGGCAAAGCAATCGAAGGATTCGAAGCAGGACGTGAAGAAGCCCGCCATGCGCGCCAAGCCGCCCAAGAAGGGCGACACCCTCGCCGAGTGGATCAAGACCGCGGCGATCTCCCTCGCGATCGTCATCACGTTCCGCGGCGTCGTCGCCCAGGCCTACCAGATTCCGAGCGGATCCATGGAGCGGACGCTCCTGATCGGGGACTTCCTCTACATCAACAAGATGCTCTACGGCTCCGAGATCGATATCGGGTTCGGCGGTCATCGCTACTTCTACTATCGCTTCCCCGCCATCCGTCAGCCGAAGCCGGGCGACGTCATCGTCTTCCGGTATCCTCCGAACCCGCGTCAGGATTTCATCAAGCGCTGCGTCGCGGTGGCCGGCCAGACGATCGAGATCAAGGACAAGACGCTCTACGTCGACGGCGCTAAGCGCGTGGAGCCCTTCGCGCACCACGAAGATCCGCGCGTCTTTCCGCGAGAGCTTTCCGCCCGTGACAACTTCGGGCCCTACGTCGTGCCCGCGGGCACCATCTTCATGATGGGCGACAATCGGGACAACAGCCTCGACAGCCGCTTCTGGGGCCCGCTGCCCCTCTCGAACATCAAGGGGAAGGCGGTCTTCCTCTATTGGTCCTGGGACGGCGATCACTTCCGGCCCCGGTTCGATCGATTGTTCCACGGGATCGCGTAGCCGGCAGCGGCGAGCGGCGGTCGCACGGACCTAGGGAGTAATCGCGCGCTCCCGATCTTCGGACGTGCGGTGGCGCGACAGGAGTTGTTTCACCGAGCCCGCCAGCTGGAAGAGCGCGAGCCCTCCCCGGAGAAGCGAGGAGCGACCCGCGGGCAGCACCAGCATGAGCGCGGAGAGCCCGAGCCCCGCGCCCAGCGCGATCGTGGGGAGCTGGGTCTTCTTCTCCGCCAGCCAGGCGAGTCCGGTGTCGATCTTCCGAATCGGCTCGAGCTGCTTCCCCAGGGCCGCGCGCTCGGCCGCGGCGCGGGCCACCAGCAGGGCAAGGCGCTCCTCGTACAAGTCGCGCGCGCCGCTCACAGGTCGCCTCGAATCCATTCGCGGTCCTTCCGCAGCTCCGCGATCGTCACGGCGAACATCGGCGGACGACGCTTCAGCCACGCCCGGAGCCATAGCACACCCACCACGACCCCCAGGAGCAGCACCAGGGTCGCGATGCCGAGCACGGCCACGCGATATTCCTGGCCGATCGCCAGCATGAGGAAGACCAGCCCCATGACGATGGCGAGCTGGAGACACGCCACGATCGCGAACACGAGGAGGAGGAGGCGCGTCAGGTTTCGCCGCTCCTCCGCCCACTCCAGTGAGAAGATCTCCACCCTCGTCTCGAACAGCCCGAGCACGCTGTCCCCGAATCGGCGCAGCGATCCGCTCAGTCCGCCCGCTCGGCGGGATTCCTTCTTTTCGTTCATGGCCATGCCTCAGCGCCGCGCGATGAGGACGCCGACCAGCAGCCCCGCCGCGGCGGCGATCCCGACCGCGCCCCAGGGATGCTCGTGCACGTACTCGTCGGCCGCCTTCACGGCCTGGTTGAGGCGATCGAGCATCTGCGAATCCAACTCCTCGATCTTGGCCTTCGCCGCGGCCAGCGATTCCTCGACGCGGGCGCGCGCGGCGGCCGCTCGTTCGTCGACGGCGCCGGCGGTGGCCCGGAGGAGTTCCTCGGAGTCGGCCACGACGGCCCTCAGGTCGGACAGCATCTGTTCACGCGTGACGGTGGTGGGCTCGTTCATGGGCGACCTCCCTCGATAGCGGACGCTGCGTGCCGTCGGTCCTCGCGCCCCCACGCTAGCCGATCGAACCCGGCCACGCAATCATCCGACCGGCGCACTCTCGCGCGCGGCTCCTCGCCCCGTCGCCGCGCCGCGGTCAGCCTAGCGGGAGGAGAATCAGGCCGTAGATCAGCCCTCCGGCCGCGAAGGGGAGGAGATGCCCCTCCTTCTGGGAGTGGATCTCCATGATCGTGGCGTTCATGACCACGGCCCCGGAGATGAAGGCCACCAAGAGCGCGAGCACGTGCTGCGGCAAAGGGAACGCCAGGCCGAGCCCCCAGCCGAGCAGCGACATCCCGGCGAGAACGAATCGGCCGATCCGGCGGTAGGCGACGCCGTGCTCCGCCTCGAGGGAGTGGGTGAGGGCCAGGAAGTGCACGGCGATGGTCACGCCGAAGAACGCCGTCGAGACGTGGCTCTCGCCGAGATTTCGCACCAGCAGGTAGCCCATCAGGCAGGCGTACGCCGCGAAGCCGCCGATGTCGAGCCGGAAGGCATGGACCTCTCCCGTTTCGCCGTCGGACCGCGCCATGCGTTCGCGGAGCTGGTCCATGAAGTAGAAGAGGAGAAAGCCGACCAGCGCGAGGTAATAGACCACCATGCCCTTCAACGGCAGAGGCACGTTCATCCCCTCGGCGAAGGACGCGCGGACGGCGTGGAGCTCCGGCATGACGTGGATGAAGATGTACGCGACCGACATCCCGGCGCCGAAGGAGAGCCCGACTCGGTCGTCGCGAATGAGCGGGCGAAGGGGGTGGAAGCGGCGGCCGAAGAGGAAGGACGACGCGAAGAGGAGCGCAGCCAGGCCCGTCTCCGCGACGATGTGGAATTTCTCCATCGACGGCCCACCCCCACTGAAACATGATTCCGATCGCCCGCGCGCCGGCATGCCGCTCGAGCGGATAGTAGGTAAGATGCTCGCAGGGCGCCATATCGATCCCCCTTCCCCGGCCGGAGGCGACAGCGATGCATTGGCGAGGCATGGCCTTGGCGGCAACCGCGGCGATGATCCTGCCGACGATGACCGTCTCGCCGTCGGCGGCCGCGTCATCCCCTCCCAAGGGAGACTCCCGGTGGGAGCGCCCCCTCCCGATCGGCGCGGATTGGGCACTCGATCGCGGCATCGATCTCCCGAATCCGTTCGGCGTGAGCCTCTTCATGGTCACCATGGATCGGGACATCGAGGTCACCGACGTTCGCGTGACCCTCCCCACCCGCGAACCGGTGAGCGTCAGCGACGTCGCGAGCTTCGCGGTGCGAAACAACACCACCCTGGCGGCGTTGAAGCTGGACGCGTGGATCCTGCCGCTCCTGGATCTCTACGTCCTCGTGGGCGGCACCTACACCGATTCCCGCCTCGACGCCGCCGTCACGGTCGACCGCGTCCTCGGCCCCCCGGTCGTTCTCGACCTGTCGCAGGACACGCAGGTCGGCGGCCCGCTCCTCGGCGCCGGCGCCACGGCCGTGGCCGGGTACGGCCCCTGGTTCGTCCTGGGGGACGCGAACTACAACCACACGGATCTCGAGGCCCTCGACGGAGGGATCTCGGCCTGGTTCGTCTCCGCGCGAACGGGCTGGTCCGGCTCGACTCGCCGCGGCATCTGGAGGGCCTGGGTCGGCGCCGCGTATCTGGAGACCGACCGCACGCTCACCGTCCACGAGGAGTCGCCGACGCTCGGGACCGTGGTGGTGGAAATCGACCAGCGCCCCGTCGACCCCTGGACGTACCAGGCCGGAGGCAGTCTCGGATTCGGCAAGCGCTGGGAGGTGCTGCTCGAGGCGGGCTCGAATTTCGACGACGCCTTCGTGGGCGTGCTCTCGGCGTCGTTTCGATTCTGATCGGTCCGGGCGAGGTCGCGGCGGAGCGACCTCGCCCGGTCCGTCCCGTTCTATGGAGCGAGTTTCTTGTATCCGCTGTTCTCGATGTCGACCTTGAGATTCTGAGCGGCGATCTCGAGGACTTCCGTTCCCGGGTAGATCGTGCCGTCCGGCAGGGCCGCGTAGGTCACCTTCGCCGAGACCGGACTCTTCTCCTTCCCCTCCTCGAGGAACGAGGCGATCGAAACGCCCTGTAGCGTGTTCTTCGCTCCGTCCACGTCGACGACGACTTCGTCCCCCGGCTTGAGGTAGCTCTTGATCGTGACGCGGATGCGTCCGTCCGCCCCGGGCAGGGACGTGCTGACGTTGCCGGCGGCCTTGGCGGCCTCGATCTTCGCCGGGTCGAGCGGCGCGTATTGCCGAAGGAGGCCCACGGCGGCCTTGAGCGAGGCCCCCACCTCGGCCTTCTTGCTCTCGATCGCCTTGCCGCGAAGTCCGCGTTTCTTCTTCTTCTCGTCCTGGTCCTCCGTGGCGATCGGGCTCTTCTGGAGTTTGCCCTCCGCCCCGTAATAGCACCGGCTCTGCTGGCGGACCTTCTCCTCGCCGCCGAGCGACAGGGCGACCGTCTCGACCCACTCGTACTGCTTCAGCGCCGCTTTGGATGCCGCGAAGGACTGCTTCAACATCTCGACCCGGTCCTGGGCCGTCGGCGCCGTCTCCTGGGCCGCCGCGCCCCACGCCAAGGTACCCACGATCACGGTACTCACGAGACCCGATTTAAGCCACATGACCCGCTCCTTTCGATTGTGGAATAGGCCCGTCATGCTCCGGCTTCCCATGCCGGGCCGGACCCCGGCAGGAAGGTCGTTGCCGTTTCGCCTTCTCTCAGGCAGACTCCGGCCTGTTCGGATTTCGTATCTTGCGTCCCTGGAGTCCCATGCGGGTATGGGACCAAGGGTCTATTGATGCACCGGACTCCCGACACTAGCTTCTCCACGGAGGCATGGGGCCGCCACGGACTCATCGTGTGGGCCACGCCTCGGAGGGCATGTTCGCTTGCGCTGGGGGGCGTGGCGGCGTTCGTCGAGCCGTCGTGGCCGATCGTGCCCGAAGTCCAGGATGGGAGCGGGCCGCGTTGCCCATCGTTTCCCGCTCACGATCTCGAGGAGACGCATGAGCATTCGAGCCATCGGCCGCGTCTGCGCAATGGCCGTCATCGCCTCCGCGATCGCCGCCGCCGCTCCCCTTCCCACCGCCGCCGCGCCGGCAAGCGCGAGCTCGAGCCGTTACGAATTCAACGACTCGCATTTCCACCTCACGAACTATGTCCAGGAAGGGATCGACATCCACCGCTACCTGAAGCTCATGGGTCATCGCGTGGGCCGCTCGACCCTTTTCGGCATTCCGCTTCAGCAGCAGTGGTCGTACCGCGTTTCGGGCACCGACGCCCCGACCTACTACCTCGATACCGACGCCCGGCTCTACTACTACTCCTTCACCGACGCGGCCATCGCGATGGCCTACAAGTCGCTCTCCAAGTCGGAGCAGGCGCGATTCGATCCGATGATCACCGGCTTCAATCCCACCGACATGTACGCCGCGGATCACATCCGCCGCGTTCTCCTCACGTTCCCCGGCGTCTTCTCGGGAATCGGCGAGTTCAGCATCCACAAGGAGTTCGTCTCCTCGAAGATCGCGGGCGATATCGCGAGCCTCACCGACCCGGCGCTCGACCGCCTGCTCGACTTCGCCGCCGAGGTCGGCCTGGTCTGCATCATCCACAACGACGTCGACCGGCCCTACCCGCGCAAGGGCGAAACGCCCAAGTTCCTCGCCGAGTTCAAGGACCTCCTGAAACGGCACCCGAAGAACTCGATCATCTGGGCCCACGTCGGGGTTGGGCGGGTCGTCCAGCCCGTCAGCCACCACCTCGACATGCTGGAGGACATCCTCGAGGACCCGGCCTGCGTCCGCGTCTCCTTCGATCTTTCGTGGGACGAGACGGCGAAGTACGTGATCTCGAGCCCCGAGGCGACGCGGCGCACCGCCGACCTCATCAACAAGTATCCGGACCGGTTCCTCTTCGGCACCGACAACGTGGCGCCGGCCGATTCCGCGTCCCACTTCAAGGTCTACGACATGTACCAGCCGCTGTGGACCCTGCTCACCAAGGAGGCGAGCGAGAAAGTCCGGAAGGGAAACTACGAGCGAATTTTCGACGAAGGACGTCGGAACGCGCGGGCATGGGAAGCCGCGCACCTGAAGCCGGGCCGGTGAGCCCGCTTCGGATCAACCCAGGAGGAACGATATGAGCAAGTCGAGAACGTCCGCTGGATGGCTCGTCGCCCTCGCGATCGTCGCGGTATGCGGCGCCGCGCCGGCGATGGCCGCCGATTCGGCCACGATGAATTTTTACGGCTTCGTGATGATGGACGCCGGCTACAACAACGAGGCGATCGATCCGAACTGGTTCGACGCGCAGCGCCCGACCAAGCTACCGGAGTCCCAGGCGGCGGCCGATGCGCTCGGGAAGGATGGAAGCGTCTTCTTCAGCGCCCGGCAGACGCGCTTCGGCGTGAAGTCGACGCTTCCGACCGAGATGGGCGACATCAAGACGACGTTCGAGTTCGAGCTTTACGGCGTGGGCGTCGACGCGGGCCAGACGACGTTCCGGCTCCGTCACGCCTACGGCGAGCTCGGCAAATGGGGTGCCGGCCAGACGTGGAGCCCCTTCATGGACATCGACGTCTTCCCGAACACGCTCGAGTACTGGGGCCCGAATGGAATGGCGTTCTTTCGGAACGTCCAACTCCGCTACATGCCCCTCCAGGGCGACAACAGCATGACGATCGCGCTCGAGCGCCCGGGCGCCAGCGGCGACCAGGGGGTTTCCTCCGAAATCGCCGACCTCTCGGGGATCCGCGCCCGCTATCCGCTTCCCGATCTATCGGCCGAGTACCGCGTCACGCGTCCCTGGGGTTATTTCGAGGCGGCCGGAATCGTGCGGCAGATCGAGTGGGACGACATCACGGCGGGCCCCGCCCAGACCCAGGATCTCTCCGACGCCGTCACGGGCTGGGGCCTCAACGTCAGCTCCAATCTCAAGCTCGGCAAGGCGAACGTCGCGCGGCTCCAGTTTCTCCATGGCGAGGGCGTCGAGAACTACATGAACGACGCCCCCGTCGACATCGGCACCGAGAACACGCCGAGCGACCCGGTCCAGCCCGTGAAGGGCGTGGCGCTTCCGGTGACCGGAATCGTGGCGTTCCTCGATCACACCTGGAACGAGAAGTTCAGCAGCTCCATCGGATACTCGCGCCTCGACATCGACAACTCCGAAGGACAGAGCGCGACGGCCTTCAAGACCGGCCAGTACATGCTCGCGAATCTGCTCTACACCCCCGTGCCGAACTTCATGTGCGGCATCGAGGGCGGCTGGATCGAGCGGGAGAACAAGGGCGACGCCACCACCGACGGGTTCAAGTTCGACGACACCCACATCCAGGTGTCGTTCAAGTACAGCTTCTCGATCAATACGGGAGGTAACCAGTGATCCGCTTCGATGAGCGGCTTCATCGCGTCGCGGGCGGCTTCCGCGCGCTGACGCTGGTCGTCGTCATGCTGGCCGTGGCCTCCGCTTCGGCCTTCGCGCAGAAGGGCGGAAAAACCGCCGCGCCGGCCGCGCCGGCCTATCAGGCGGCCGTGGATGGCGCGTACGCCAAGTTCAAAGATCTCCAGGAAGGCAAGAACGCCGACTACATCCCGGCGCTCGCGAAGGTCGATTCCAAGATCTACGGCATCGTTCTCGTGACCGTCGACGGCAAGGTCTACAGCGCCGGCGATATCACGTCCGAAGTCTCGATCCAGTCGATCTCGAAGGTCTTCACCATGGCGAAGGTCATGGAGGAGCAGAGCCCCGAAGCGATCCGGGACAACATGGGCGTCGACGCCACCGGCCAGGTCTTCAACTCCATCAACGCCGTGGAGCAGTACAAGGGCGCCGAGATGAACGCCATGGTCAACCCGGGCGCCATCACGGCCACGAGCATGGTGAGCGGCGCCAACCGCGACGAGATCTGGAACAAGATTCTCGGCATTCACAGCGACTTCGCCGGCCGTCCGCTCACGGTCAACAAGGAAGTCTTCGACTCAGAGGCGGCGACCAACCAGCGCAATCAGGCGATCGCGATGCTCATGTACGCCTACGGCCACATCAAGGACAACCCGCTCCAGGCTTGCGACATCTACACCGAGCAGTGCGCCATCAGCGTGAATGCGAAGGACCTGGCCACGATGGCGGCGACGCTCGCCAACGGCGGCAAGAATCCCGTCACCGCCAAGCAGTGCATGAAGACCGAAAACGTGCCCGAGGTGCTCGCCGTGATGGCGACCGCGGGCCTCTACGACGATTCCGGCAAGTGGCTCTTCTGGACCGGTCTCCCGGCCAAGAGCGGCGTGGGCGGCGGCATCCTGGCCGTCTCTCCCGGCAAGTTCGGAATCGCGGTGATCTCGCCGCCGCTCGACGCGGCCGGCAACAGCGTCAAGGCCCAGAAGGCGATCGCCGACGTGTCGAACGCCGTGGGCGGCAACCCGTACGCGCCGAAGCCTCGGTAAGCAGGATTCGGAACGGCCGTCCGTCGGTCCCGCGGCGTGTCTGGGTTGGCGCCGGCGCCCGGCGGACGGCCTTATTCCCCGATGCACGGACTGACTCGCTCATCGAGATATCTGGACGCACAGACCCTTAGTCCCGGCCGACGGGAAGGATGACCCGGATCATGAGAGTGAATGCGTGGATTCTGCTCGCCGCATCGCTGACGTTGTGCGCCGCCAATCCGACCGCGGCCGAAGGAGCGGACGCCAAGGCCGATTCATCGATCACGGCCAAGGCCGACTCGGTGGCGGCGGCGAAGGAACCCACGCTCCCGGAGCGGGAGACCTGGGGCACGTACGACCCGGGCAAGGGGTTCCTCGTCGCGAGGACCGAGCACGGCGAGCTCGCCATCAGCGCCTACGGCCTCATCCGCTACATCAACCAGACGCCCGCGTCCCAGACCTGGACGGACCATCTGGGAAACCAGCGTCAGACGGATGGACGCCAGGATCTCTACCCGCACCGCGTCATGATCTGGGCGAAAGGGTGGATGTTCGATCCGAAGCTGATCTACGTCTTCACCCTCTGGACCGTCAACGCGACGGATCAGGACGCCCTCTTCGCGAACATCGGGTATCAGTTCAGTCCACAATTCAATCTCTACGCGGGCATCGCGGGGAACGCGGGGACGCGATCCCTCCTCGGATCGCACCCCTACTGGCTCGGCAACGACCGGGTGATGGCCGACGAGTTCTTCCGCCCCTTCTTCGGAGCCGGGGTCTACGCGAACGGGGAGCTGTTTCGCGGCCTCTGGTATAACGCGTTCCTGAGCAACAGCAATAGCATCCTCGGCGTCAAGGCGGCCGACCTCGACCGTGATCCGACCGTGAGCGGCTCCGTTTGGTACATGCCGACGGGCGAGTTCGGTCCGCGCGGCGCCTACGGCGACTACGAAAGGCACGAAAAGGTCGCCACGCGATTCGGTGCCTCCTACTGCTACAGCCCGGAGCAGAGCTTCACGGGGAGCGGCACCTCCACGAACACGACCCTGAAGCTCGCCGACGGCGTCAACCTCTTCGAGTCGGGCGCCCTCGCCAACGGCGTCACGGTCTCCAACGCCGACTATCGCGTCCTCGCCGTCGACGCCGGCGTGAAGCATCGCGGCTTCTTCCTCCAGGCGGAGCACTACATCCGGTGGCTCGATAAGTTCAAGGCCGACGGACCGGTGCCCACGTCCGAGATCCAGGACCGCGGCTTCTACATCCAGGCGGCGGCGTACGCGATCCCGAAGAAGTGGGAGGTCTATGTCGCCACGTCGCAGATCTACGGCGACGAGGACGCGGGCTTCGGCGACTCCAACGAGTACATCCTCGGCTCGAACTGGTATCCGTTCGACACCCGCGACACGCGCCTGAACGTCCAGTACATCGGCGTGAACCACAGCCCGGTCGGAAGCACCTTCGGGTACTACACCGCCGGCCAGACCGGATCGACGGTGGCCATCGCCTACTCGTTGATGTTCTAGGCGTCGCGAGCGGCGACATGATCGGATCGCGCCCGCACTCTCTCCGGCTCCGCCCGGGAAGGCCCTCGTGGCGCCTGGGCGGCGCGTGGGCTCTGGCCTTCGCGGTGGCCATCGTGGTCGGAGCCGTCCTTCTCGTCGCGTCCCCGGCGACCGCCGCGCCCGCCACGAAGGCGAAGCCCAAGTCCACCGCCCCATCCCTCACGAGCCGCGTCACGGCCCAGCAGAAGGAGATCGAGGCCCAGCGCGCGATGATCGAGTCGCAGCAGGCCCGGATTGCCGCGCAGGAGTCTCTCCTCGTGTCGCGACAAGCCGTCGCCGACAGCCAATCGGTGGCGATCGCGCGGCAGCAGGAGGCGCTGCAGGAGCTCCAGAAGCAACTCGAGGTGATGCAGAAGCGGCTGGAAGAGCTATCGAGCCAATCGGGCCTCCCCGCCTTGCAGACCGATCTCGAGAAGCGCCTCAAGCAGATCGAGGAGGCGACTCAGAAGTCGCCGGAACTCCCACCCGACGTCGTCGCCGCCGGGGATTTTCCCGGCTCGATCCGAATTCCGGGCACGGACGCCGCCATCAAGTTCGGTGGGCGAATCCGTACCGCGGCGGTCCTGACGCTCGATCCCCTCGGCACCGACGATCGATTCCTCACGAACTCGATCCCGGTCGGCGACGTGGGCGCGTCCGGCAGCGCCATGCGGACCAACATTTCGGCGCGCGCGAGTCGGTTGAACGTCGAGTTCCGGACTCCGAACGGCAAACAGGAGGTTCGCGCCTTCTTCGAGGGAGATTTCGCGGGCACCGCGAACTCGTTTCGCCTCCGCCACGCCTACGCGCAGTTCAAGGGCGTCATCGCGGGCCAGACGTGGTCCACCTTTTCCGATCCGAACGCAGACCATCACGACCTCGACTTCGAGGGCGTCAGCAGTGAAAACGTCATTCGCCAACCGCAGATCCGCTATTGGTGGAGTCCCAAGCCGGGGACTCGCCTCGCCGTGGCCGCCGAGCAGCCGGCGGCCTCGATCACCGGCGGCGAGGGGGTGAGTCTCTTCCCGGACGTGGTCGCCCGCGCCTACATCCCGGCCAAGAAGGACGGGCACTTCCAGTTCGCTGGCGTCCTTCGCCAAATCCGGGCGCAGCTCGAGAGTGGACAGGTGAGCACCAAGTGGGCGGGAGGCGGTAGCGTGAGCGGCGTCCTTCCGTTCCCGATCAAGACGATCCCGGATCGCCTGATCTTTCAGGTGAACGGCGGAGTCGGGATCGCCCGCTACATCAACGATCTCCAGTCGCTGGGCGGCCAGGACGCCGTCGTCGATACGACGACGCAGGAGATGAGGCCCCTCCCCGCCCTGGGGTGGTACGTCGCCTGGGAGCACGTCTGGAAGGTCTGGGAGGCGCTCGAGAACATGAACTTCTACTCGACCTTCTTGTGGAGCTACGTAAAGGTCTACAACTTCGACTTCCAGTCCCCCGACGCCTACCGCTACACGAATCGCCTCGCGATCAACGGCATCATTTCGCCGTCGAGTCGAATCGATCTCGGCATCGAGTACATCTTCGGAACGCGGCACAATCGAAACGGGGAGAGCGGCGAAGCCTCCCAATGGCAGGCCGTGGCGCTGATTCGGTTCTAGGAGGGCGCCCTTCGAGAGGCCCTCTCTCTCCGCCGGCCAGAAATTGACTTCGAAGCTCGAGCTGAAGACCGGACCTCGTGCGCCCACCGAGTAGGGATATCCGGTATTTCCGGTCGGCGAGGTCTCGAGGTAGATCAACTTGGTGCCGGAGGCGGGACTTGAACCCGCACTGGGTTTGAGCCCAACGGGATTTTGAGTCCCGCGTGTCTGCCAGTTCCACCACTCCGGCTGCCTTGGATCGGGGGCTAACTTGTTGGACGGGCGACGATATCAGGGGGTGCCGGGGCGGTCAAGGAAGGCGCCAAAGGTCCGATTTCAAAATTACAATTGACAATCTACCAACGTCTTAGGTATCATCCTTCCAGCGTCGTCGAAAGGCAATTCATTCCCGCCGGAACTTTTCGCTCGTTTTCGAGTCTAAAGAGACGCGATCTCGTTGTGAAGTTCCCTGTCGTTCATGTGACACCGGCGGCTTGACCCTGCGGACCGCAGGAGGGTTGCCTCAGCCCCACAGGTCGTCTGTAGCACGGTCTGCACGGGGAACTTCCAAATAGACGGGCGGCTTGTCGAGAGACAGGTCGCCCGATTTATTTCCGCGCCTGGCGCCCAACCGGGCCGCCGCACTAAGGCATCCCCTTCACGACCACGATCGTCATATCGTCGTCGAGCGGCCCCTGGCGGTGCGCCTTCACGGCGTCCCAGATGGCCCGGAGCACGATCGCGGCCGATTCCCCTCGCCGCGCCTGGATCACCTCCCGCAGGCGCTCCTCCCCGAAGAGGTCGTACGCGGGATCCATCGCCTCGGTCACGCCGTCGGTGTAGATCACGAGAACGTCGCCCGGGCGGATCTCCACCATCCGCTCCTTGTAGGTCGCGTGGTCGAAGGTCCCGAGGAGGGGCCCCGTGGCGTCGAGCTGATCGAAGTGGTCGCCCCCCGCGCGGCAGAGGAGCGCCGGATTGTGGCCGGCGTTCACGTAGGTGAAGCGCCGCGCCTCGATGTCGAGGACGCCGTACATGGCGGTGACGAAGCGGTCGGCCTCGACGCTCTCCCAGAGGAGGCGGTTCACCTTCGAGATGATGGTGCGGATCGCGTAGTTGTTCCGGATCTCGGCGATGAGCGACGCCCGGAACATGGCCATGATGAGCGCGGCGGCGATCCCCTTCCCCGAAACGTCCCCGACCACGATCCCGAGATGATTCTCGGCGATCCGGATGAAGTCGTAGTAATCGCCGCCCACCAGGTCCGACGAGAAATTGGCCCCCGCGATGTCGAAGTGGCGGATCTCCGGATTCCGGTCGGGAAGGAAGGAGCGCTGGATGCGCTGCCCGATGGTCACCTCTTCCTCGAGGCGGCGCATCTCGAGCACCTCCTCGTGGAGGCGCGTCCGCTCGATGGCCACGGCGGCCTGCGCCGCGAACGCCATCAGGAGCTCCATGTCCTCGGATTCGTAGGCGTCCTGCTCGTCCGATTCGAGATTGAACGCTCCGATCACTTCGCTTCCGATCCGGATGGGGGCGACCATCTCGCTCTTCGTCTCGTCACGCGCGTTCACGTAGCGCGGGTCGGTCGCCACGTCCGGCACGATGACGCCTCGCCCGGTCTTCGCCACCCAGCCGATGAGCCCCTTCCCCACCTTCAGCCGCACGGCCTCGTCGCGATCGGCTTCGTAGCCGCGGATCGCCTGCCGCGTGATCCACTGGGTCTTCTTGTCGACGAGGTAGATCCCGGCCGCGTCGTATCGCACCACCTGGAAGACGAGGTCGAGGATCTGCTCGAGCAGCTGGCTGCTGTCGAGACTCCCCGAGATCTTCGTGCCGAGCTCGAGGAGGAGCTGGTTTTCCACCTTCTCGCGCATCGCCTCGGAATAGACGCGCGCGTTCCCGACCGCGATGGCGAGCTGCGCCGCCAGCTCCGACAGGAACGCGATCTCCTCCTCGGCGGGCGCGCGCTCCGGCCTGTGAAGGGTCACCACGCCCAACGGCTCGCCGCCGCGGCGAAGCGGCAGCGTGAGAACGCCGCCGAGTTCGGCGAGCGGCCGCCCGCCCCACTCCGGGGCGAGATAGAGCGACTCGGGAAGCGCGGCGTGGTAGACGGCGTGCTCCTCCGCCACCGCCTGTCCCGCGAGTCCCTGTCCGACCTGGAGCCGGGGGCGCCTGCCCAGGACGGGCGTGTTGCCGAGCGTCCAGGGATAGAGCACCTCGGTCCGCGGGTCGATGACCCAGAGCGAGAGATCGTGGAAGGCCGCGGCCGCCAGGAAGAAATCGCGCGCCTTTCGCGCGAGGGCGTCGCGCTTGAGGAGGGCGAGCTCGCGCGAGGCGCGCACGAGGAACCGGAGCCGCTCCTCCTCGGTGCGGATGGAGAGGCGCGCCGGTCCCGGGATGGTGGACGGGTCGGTCATCCGCGGAGTTCGTCGAGGTAGGCGCGCAATTCGGCGGGCCTCAGGTGATCGGCGGTCCAGAGCGCGCGGAAGATCCTTTCGCCGCGCTTCGCGTACCCGGGCGACTTCGAAAGCGTGCGCGCGTAGACCCGCCGGCGCTCGCCCCGCGTCATCGAGGGGAGCCCGCGGCGGTGGAGCCGGCCGTCGATCCAGACGTTCCAGAGTTCGTTGAAGGCCTCGCGATCGGGCTCGGGACAGGACGAGAGATCGACGCCCGATTCGTGGTCGTCCTTGAGGTGGCTCAGCTCGTGGAGGCACGCCTCGGCGAAGGAGCGGGGCGAGAACTGGCGGGGCACGAGCCTCGGAAGCCCTTCGCGGCGTCCCCAGGTGCGGGCCCACGCGCGACGCCGTTCGCGCGTCACGAAATTCCCCACCGCGAAGGCGAGGCGGGCCGCGCGATGGTCGTGCGTGTTCCACTCGATGTAGGCGTGATCGTCGCGGTTCTCGAGGTCGATCGAGACGTGCAGATCGTGCACGACGCCGGCCAGGCCCAGCTCCCGGACGCACGACCGGAGGATCTCCTCCGCCTTCTCGCGGAACGGGAACTCGAGCGGCTGCCAGCGAACTCGAAGCGACTGATCGCGGGCTTCACGGCTTCCATGCCGTGGCGTCGCCATTACTCGTTCACCGCTTTGACGACGAGGACGTGGACCGCGAGGATCCCCGCGAAGAAGATCAAGGGGCTGAGACCGAGAATCGTTCCTCGCTGTGGCGCCTGCGGGGCGGCGCCCGGCTTCCTCGGCGCCGCCCTGAGCGTGTCGAACGCCGCGGCACGCGGCGAGACCGCCTTCAGCGTGTCGAGCGCCCCGCCGCCGGGCGGAGGCGTGGTCCTTGCCTTGAGGAGCGAATCGGGCTCCACCGGGTACATCTTCCCCACCGGCTGGTCGATGGGGTTCGGCGTTCCGACCTCGCCCGGGTCCTGCTCTTCGCCGTCATCCTCGTCGCCGGGATCGGTGCTCTGAATGTCGCCGGGATCTTGAGCGCCGGGGTCCTCGACGGGGTCGACCTGCGCGAGATCCGCGGCGGCGGCGGGAGACGCCTCGCGCGCGGGCGCCGCCGTGGCGGCGGCGGGAACGACGAGGGCGGCCGGACACGCGGCGAGAAGCAACCCGAGGCCGAGCGCCACGATCGTGTCGCGAAGCACGCGAACTCTAGGTGAAGTCGTTGAAATCGAGATCCCTGTCGTCGATGCCAATGGTCCCCCGACGGCGCTCCCTGGAACGCGCCGAGGCCGCCTCCCTCTTCCACGGACGTGGAAGAGGGGCGCCCCGCGGCGATTGTACCCTGGAGTGGCGGAGGACGGCTAGCGAGCCGAGCGAAGCCGGTCGAAGAGATCCTCGTCGAGGAGCACGCCGTCGCGGAAGCGGAGCGGCGGCATCATCTGACCGTAGTACCAGCGCTCCTCGAAATGCCCCGCCGGGTTCGCGATGACGCGGCCGGTCGGATAGCCGAGCGCGTTGTAGACGCGGCGCATTTCGGATGGGAGATGATCCCGCCAGTAGTTGAGGCGGATCGACGTGCGGAGGAGTTTCTCCTGGTGCCGAGACGCGCTCGAGAGCCACTGCTTGCTCACCAGGGCGAAGACGGTGTCGGCGTCCACGAAGAAGATCCGGCTCGGGCCGACGACCTCGGGGCTATCGGGAGTCGCGGCCAGGGCGATTCGCGGCGGCGCGGCGGCCGCGAGTGCGGATGCGAAGACGATCAGGAGAGCGAGGCGAAGGTGGCGGCGCATGGTGCGGAACCTCTCGGATCGGGCGATTCGGGCTCGGGCGCCACGCCGGCGTTCCGGCGCGTCTCACCCGCCCATCACCCCTCCATGATACCGTATTCCGAGGCCCGGACGCGAGGAAAACTCTTCTAGCGACGGTAGAGGATTCGGCCGCAATTCTCGCACAAATCGTAGCTTGCACCCTCGGAGTTTCGGCCAAGCGAGGAGGTCGGCAAGTTGATCCGGCAGCCGGAACAGACCCGCCCGTCGATGGGGACGATGACCCGGAAGAAGCGCTGGCTCATCCGCTCGTAGGTCTGGAGAAGGCGCCCATCCACCTGGCTCGCGAGCCGCTCCCGGGCCCGCTCCAAGCCGGAGATCCCCTCGATGGAGAAGCCGAGCTTCTCCTCCTGGGAGGCCATTTCCGGATCTCGAAGCTCCTTGAGGAGGCAGTCGACGTCCTGGAGCTGAACGAGGGCATCGAGCGGATCGAACGTCACATCACTCATGGGAGGCCTCGGCGAGAATTCGCCGCAGAGCGACGAAATTGGTGGCTTCGAGGAGACGTTGCCGGGTCTTGGCGAGACGGACCGAGCGGACGATCTCCGCGAGCAGGTTGAGATAGACGGGGTCCCGCTCGAGCGGGGGCGCCACGATCATGAAGAAGAGATTGGACGGAAGTCCGTCGGGAGACTCGAAATCGATCCCCTTGGACGACCGCGCGACGACGATGGCCCGCTCCGTGACGAGCGTGGATCGCGCATGCGGGACCGCGATTCCCTTCCCCAGCGCGGTGCTCCCCAGGGCCTCGCGACGGCGCACCGCGTCGAGCACCCCTTCGGGATGGCGCGTCACCTCACCGGTCGCGAGGACGGATACCATTTCCTCGAGGGCCGACGATTTGCGCTTGGATTTGAGTTCGGAAATGAAAAGGGCCTGCTGGAGGTGTTGCCAAAGCAGCGGCTTGGAACGAGGCGGAGCTATCGTGACGGGGCTCATTCCTTTTGAAAGATCTGCGGACCCGGGTCGACTATTTGCCATGCCCCCGTGTTTCTACGTTACAAGACGCAATCCCGGCGTGGCAAGAAGTTCTTGGCTCCGCGCGATTCGTCGAAGGGCACCTGGTGACCCAGCCTTCAACCCCAATGATTCCATAGGGTTGACGAAACCCTAAAATACCCTCCCCTCTCGCCATCCCCGGCACGCCCCTTGCGACATGAATGGGACGGGAGGAAATACGCCATGATCAGTCCGAGGCAGCGCCGTCAGCGCCAGATCGCCGTCGTGGGCGCCATGGGCCACGAGGAGTTCCTGTCGGGGGTCCGTATGCTCTACGCCTGCCGCTACCAGGACGCTCTCACGCACTTCCAGGAGGCGGTCGTTCTCGAACCGCACTCCAAGGGATACCTGAGCTATTTGGGGCTGGCGACGGCCCACGCTCAGCGGAAGTACAGCGACGCCGAGCAGCTCTGCCGGCGCGCCATCGAGGCCGAGTACCATCGCCCCGAGCACTACTACAACCTGGGCGAGGTCTACGTCCTGGCGGGCCGGAAGCCCGATGCCATCAAGTCGTTCAACCAGGCGCTCTCGTGGAATCCGAGCTACGACGCCGCGCACGACGCGCTCCGGAAACTCGGCGTGCGGCGTCCCCCGGTGCTGCCGATTCTGCCGCGCAGCCACCCGCTGAACGTTTTCCTCGGGAGAACGCTCCGCGGCGGGAAGAAGTCGGCGACTCGCAGCACGGCCTGAGACCTCGGCCCGGCGATCAGTAGTTCGACTTCCAATCGATGAGGCCGCGAGCCCGCGCCGTCCGCTCGCACCACGAGAACCAGAGATAGCCCCCGATCATCGTGGCGAGCGTGGTCGCGACGAGGATCGTTCCGAGCGCCGCGTCGTCCATTCCCCGCAAGGCCCCCGAGTACGGAATCCCCGTCAGGACTCTGCGCAGGAGCTCCAGCCAGTAGGTGAACGGCAGCAGGAGGGAAATTCGCTGCGCGAAGCTCGGCAGGACGTCGATCGGGAAGACGGCGCCGCAGAGCAGGTAGAAGACGCCGCTCAGTCCCTCGTTCAGAGTGATGCTGTGACGCGCCACCACGAGCGAGATCCCCGCCAACGAGACGCCGAGCCACATCACGCCGACCAGCCCGACGATGGTGACGGCGAGGAGCTTGGCGAGCGTCGCCGGGTCGTGACGGAGCGGGACGCCGAGAACGAGGGCGCCGAACGCGAGCGCGCAGGCGATGCCGATCGACGCCGTCGCCACCTTCGTCAGTCCCCGCCCCAGGAGATAGTGGAGGAAGCGGATCGGCGAGGTGTAGATGTACTTCATCGTCTCGTAGTCCTCGCGATCGCGAAAGACGGCCCACGAGATGCCGATCAAGACCTCGGTCACGTAGAGGAAGAAGGTGTTCCCGATGAAGAGTTGATGGAACGCGGCGGGCGTCACGGCGCCGCCCGACACGACCTTCGTCATGAGATAGAGAATGAGGGTCGTCGAGAGCGGCTTCGCGATGGCGAAGACGAGGAAGAGGAACGGATCGGCCCAGTTGGCCTCCACCTGCCAGCCGATCCACGCTCCGGCGCGCATCGTCTCCCACATCCGCTTCAGGCCGAATCCCCCGCCGTCAGCCGCCACGAATCGTGAGCCTCCCCTCCCGCTTGCCGAGGTTCTCCATCGTGAGAAGCGCGCGGTGCGCGAGGAAGAGATAGAGAACGAGGAGCACGGCCTGGATCGGCACGATCCACGCGAGGGGCAGGAAGCCCCGCGCCGCCTCGCCGTAGAAGATCTGGCGGATGCCGTCGAGACCGAGCGTGATCGGGATCAGCCCCGCCGCGGAGGCGACGAAGGTGCCGAGCGCTCGGACCGGGAAGTAGAAGCCCGAGGCGAGATAGACCGGCTCCTGGAAGAGGGTGACCGTGTTCCAGGCTTCGCGTCCCCACAGCAGGAATACGCTGCTCAGGATCATGCCGAGTCCGTAGAGAGCGCCGAGCGTGAGCACGAAGAGACCGAGCGCGGCCGGAACCCGCTCGAGCGGGAACGGGACGTGGAAGATCCAGAGTCCGGCCGCGAGGATCACGATCGCGCGCGTCGTCGTGGCGAGCATGCCGCCGAGGGCCATGCCGAGGAGAATCGACATGCGGGAGACGGGAGTGATGAGATAGAGCTGAAGCTGCCCCTGCTCCTTCTCCCAGAAGAACTGGCTCGCCATGCTCCAGAGGACGTTGTTCCAGTACGCGATCATGGCGCCCCCCAGCACGGCGAACGCCTCGAACGCGGGCGGCGCGTGGAGCCCCCGGTAGACGAGCACGAAGGTCGACATGGAGAGGAACGGGAAGACCGTCTCTCCGAAGAGCCAGGAACGCTCGCGGAAGGCCGCGACCATGCGGACGCTCGCGCGGGCCGTCACCGCGCCGAGGTTCATCCGGAGGACGTCGGCGAACGTTCGAGGCTCGCGGCTCACGCGCGCGCCTCCGCCTCCGGCGCGTCCGCCTCGTCGAGCCCGCGCCCGACCAGATTCACGAAGACGCTCTCGAGGGTCGGCTCGTGCTTCGTGAGATCGAGCACCTCGATGTCGCGCTGGCGGAAGGCGCCGAGGATCTCCCCGATCACCTGATCCTCGCGCAGCGTGACCCGAAGCTCGGTTCCGCCCGTCCCCGGGTGCGTCTGATGGATCGCCGACTCGATCCCCCCGATCCCCGCGTCCCAGCCGGCGGGCGGCGGCGCGGCGAGGTGGAGGACGAAGACCGTTTCCTCGGGAAGCGCGCGCTTCAGGGCGCGCGGCGTGTCGAGCGCGAGGATCCTCCCGTGATCGATGATGGCGACGCGCCAGCAGAGCTCGTCCGCCTCCACCATGTAGTGGGTGGTGAGGAGCACCGTGCGATCGGGGCGCTCCCGCACCCAACGCGCGATGAAGCTCCGGATGGCCCGCGACGCCTCCACGTCGAGACCGAGGGTCGGCTCGTCGAGGAAGACGATCTCGGGGTCGCTCATGAACCCGCGCGCGAAGTTCACCTTCTGCTTCATTCCCGTGGAGAGCCCCGACATCCGCGTGTCGGCCTTGGGACCGAGCCCGGTGATCTCCATCAGCTCCTCGGCGCGCCGCTTCGCCTCGGGCCACGGCACGCCGTAGAAGCGCGCGAAGAGGTGGAGCGTCTCCCGCACGGTGAGAATGCCGTAGCCCGACGAGTCGCCGCCCGAGACGAGGTTGATCCGATGACGGACGGCGAGCGCCTCCTTCGCCACGTCGAAGCCCGCGACGCGGGCGCTCCCCGACGTGGGAAGAAGGAGCGTCGTGAGGATCTTGATGAGGGTGCTCTTCCCGGCGCCGTTCGGCCCCAGGAGCCCGAAGCACTCGCCGCGCTCCACGCGGAGATCGACGCCGCGCAGGGCCAGCACGTCGCGTTCGCGGCGCGTGTGGAACGTGCGCGTCAGCCCCGCCGTCTCGATGGCGGGCCCCTTGGCCGGCGCGCTCACTTGCCGAGGAGGCGCCGGAGGGCCTCTTTCTCCTTCCGGAGCGGGTCCTCCTGCTTCGCGCTGTCGGGCTTCGCCGCGGCCGAGTCGCCTCGCCCGCGCGCCGAGTCCGCCGCGGCCGGCGGCGTCTTCGGCGTGAGCTGCTTCGTGAGCGACTTCGTCAGCTCTTCCTTCAGGCTCTGCCCCGCGACGTCGAGGAGCTTGCCGGCCTTCAACTGGACCCTCGGCGCGTCCGTCGTCCCGCCGATCCCGAGCTCGACCGGCAGGCGCCCGTCCGCGTCGCGAGCCAGGCGCGCGAACTGCGCCAGGGTGCTGTTCCCCTTCACCCGCTCCGGCGCGAGCCGGAGGAGGAGGCCCAGATTGAGCGACTTGTCCATGCCGAGCGCGCCGGTCAATTCGAACTTGTCGGCGCCGAGGTCGCCTTTGACCTTGTCGAGGAGTAGCCGGCCGCCCTCGATCCGAAGAACGTGCGAGAGGGTCCGGAAGGCGACGTCCGAGGTGTTCCCGAGCCCCAGCGCGCCGCGAATCTGCTTCAGCCCTTCGCTCTCGGCGATCTTTCCCTGCTCCACCGTCCCCGTGAGGGTGCCTCGCAGCTGATCGCTCACCTCCGGACCCGGCAGCCCGGGGCCGGCGAGATCGACGTTGCCGCTCACGAGGCCGGAGAGACCGAGCTTGAAGGGGATCATTCCCCGGGCGAGTTCGTCCACCGGCGCCTTCACCACGTCGAGCTTCACGGCGTAGGAGGGCTTCGTGACGAGATCGTTCAGCGTCAGCGCGCCGGCGATCGTTCCCGTTCCCATCGAGGCCCGAATCGGGGCCATGGTGAGCGTGCCGTTCTCGAAGACGACGGGCACGGTCACGTCGCGGAGCGTCATGGTTCCCTGCCTCAATTCCCCGACCGCGACGTCCGCCGTGAGCCGCTTGAACGGAATCGGGGGTGGCGGCGCAGCGGACGCTCCCTTCCCCGCCGCCGGCGTCGCCGGCGCCGCGCCCTTCGGGGGCGACCACTCCTCCGCGATGAACCGGTCCACGCGGACAGTGAAGGTGCCCGTCCCGAGCGGTTTCCCCATGAGCACGTTCCCCGTGACGTTCGCCGTCGTGGAGCCGATCGTGGCGACGAGCGACTTCACGTCGACGCGTTCCATGTCGCCCGCGAGCGCGAACTGGAGCCGCTTGATGGGAGGCTGAACGCCGGGCGAGGTGCCGCTCAGGTCGCGCCCTTGGAGCGTCCACTGGACCGCCGGCGGCTTCGGGGCGCGATTCACGAAGACCGCGCGAAGACCGAGGGCGCCGCTCGCCCAGGTGGGCGTGTTCGGCGCGAGCCCGTTCAGCCTCGTCGCGGGCGCGTCGAGCTGGAAGGTCCCGTTCGACTCGCCGCCCGGCTCGGTCGATCCCTGCATGTCGAGCCGAAGCGTGACGCCCGATCCGTTCCCGTCGGCCGTCGCGGTGAAGCGCTTGTCGGGCGTGACGCTCCAGTCGGCTCGCACCTGATCGAGCGCGAACTTGTTCGGCCCCGATTCCACCTGGAGCGGCGCCAGCTTCGCCGAGCCCGACTGGACGGGCGCCTCCGCCGTCCCGGCGATCTTCACGTCCCAGGAGGCCTTCGTCGACCACGCCGCGGGCGAGGCGGCGGCGAAGCCCCGGAAGGCCGGATCGCTCGACCGGATCTCCTGCGGCGCACCGACGATCGCGAGATCGAGCCGCGCCGGAGCGGGGGCCGGCGGGAGCGTCACCGAGCCTCTCACGTCGCTCTTCAGCGGGCCGAGCGTCACCACGCCGCGCGTCACGTCGAGCTTCGGCAGCGCGCCGCCGCTTCCCCGCATGGCGATGTCGGCGTGAAGCGGCGAGGGGAGCGCGATGAGCGGATCGCGCGCCGAGCCCTTCCAGAAGAGGCTCTCCGCGGACGCCTCGAGGCGGACCGCCCGCGGAGCGTCGAGCGTCCCCTCGATCTCGGTCGTTCCGCGGATCCGCCGGAGATCGATGCCGCCGCCGAACAGGTCTCGCGTCCGGACGTCGATGCCGTCCAGCTCGAGCTTCGGCAGGACGAGGGCCATTCCCGGCCCCGGCGCGCTTCCCGGCGCCGCGGCCGGCGCCTGCGGCAGCGGGCCCCGATCCCACATGGCGATTCCCGCGTCGCTCACCTTCGCGGCGGCGATCTCCACGCGCCGCATGAGGAGCGGAAGGATCCGGAAGCGGACGAAGACCTCTTTCGCGCGGAGGTCGAGTCGCGGATCGCCCTGCTTCGGCATCGTGACCGCGAGGCCCGAGATCCGGACGCCGATCGAGAGGCCGTCGAAGCCCGGCTCGAGGCTCTTCCAGCTCACGGCGGCGCCGCTCATCAGCGCCGCTTGCCGCCGCGCCTCCTTGTCGATCCAGTCGCGCGGCATGAACGCGTACGCGAGACCGAGCACGAGCACGACGAGCCCGACGAGCGAGCCCGCCGCGATGAGACCGATGCGGACGAGACGCGAAGGAGTCGGCATCAGGAGCCCCCGCCCCCGCCGTAGAAGCCGCGGATGGCGCCCGCGATCCGATCGATCGACTCGGACGTCAGCTCGGGACCGATCGGAAGCGAGAGAACTTCCCCCGCCAGCCGATCGGAGACGGGGTATTTCCCGACGGCGGCCGCGCCCTCGAAGCAGGGCTGCGCCGGCACCGGGATCGGATAGTAGATGCGCGACGCGATGCCGCTCTCCTTCAGATGCCGCTGGAGTTCGTCGCGGCGCGGCGCGCGAATGGTGAACTGGTGGTACGTGTGCACGGCCCCCGCCGGCTCCACGGGGAGGACGACCGGCGTTCCGGCCAGCGCCTCGCGATAGAGCGCCGCGTTCCGCCGGCGCGCCTCGGTCCACCCGGCAAGGTGGCGAAGCTTCACGCGGAGGAGCGCCGCCTGCAGTCCGTCGAGCCTAGCGTTCGTGCCGAGCGCCGTGTGGCGATAGTCGCCGGCGTCGCCGTGGACGCGCAGGAGGCGCGTTCTCTGGGCCACGTCGTCGCGATCGGTGAGGAGCGCGCCGGCGTCGCCGAGCGCGCCGAGATTCTTCGTCGGGAAGAAGGAGAGGGTCGCCCCCGCGGTGGTCGCCCCCACGGGGCGCCCGCCGTCGGTCGCGCCGATCGCCTGCGCCGCGTCCTCGAGGAGAGGTATCCCCCGCCGGGCGCCGATCTCGACGAGCGGGGCGAGATCGCAGGCGAGGCCGTAGAGATGAACCGGGACGACGGCCTTCGTCCTCGGCGTGATCGCCGCCTCGAGCGCGGCCGGATCGAGGCCGAAGCGCGCCGGCTCCACGTCGGCGAAGACCGGCGTGGCGCCCGCGTGATAGACGGCGCTCGCCGTGGCGAAGTAGGTGAACGCCGGAACGACGACCTCGTCCCCCGGCTTCACGCCGAGGGCCTGGAGCCCGACCGAGATGGCCGACGTGCCCGAGGAGAGCCCGACGGCGTGCTTCGTTCCGCACGCGGCCGCCAGCTCCCGCTCGAAGGCGTCGTGCTCGGCCCCCAGGATGAACTGCCCCGACGCGAGAACCCGGTCGAAGGCCTGGCGCAATTCGTCGGTCAGCGGCCGGTGGAGGGCGGCGAGGTCGAGAAGCGGAATGGGGCGTTCGGTGGTGGAAGCGCTCATGGCAAGGTCACCGTGGTCCGCGCCAGCACGATCGGGGCGCGGCCGGAAAGATCGACCCCGCGCTTCACGAGCATCGCTCGATAGGCGGGATGGATCGCGTGATACGTGAGGACGGCGTCCGCGCGGGAGGCTCCCGCCGGAATGTCGCACCAAACGACGCGCGAGGAGTCGGGCCCGATCTCCGTGTCGCGCGCGACCGAATGCGCGTTCCACTTCGGAACCGGGAAGACGCCCTCGGCGTCGGCGAACTCGGTGCCGAATCGCTCGGCTTGAATGGACTGCACCTCGGCGCCGGCGGCGTTCTTGAAGACGACGTCGAGGGTGATCGTTCGCATCGAATTGCCGCCGCCGGGAAGCGAGTGCCCCGCCTTCGTGTTCTCGACCTCCAGGCGAAGCCGCCCTCCCGCCACCGAGCCCTTCATGGCCGCGGCGTCGTCGAGCATCGCGGGCGCCTTCCGCGGACCCGCGAAGAGGTGCGAATAGACGGCGCTGCGCGTCTTCTCCGTGACCGTGGCGGCGCGTCCGGACGTCGGCGGCATGTGGCACTCCTGGCACGTCATGTCGTACTCGGCGCCGCCGGAGCGCTTCCAGGAAAGGTAAGTCCCCTCGATCAGGACTCCGCTCCGAGGGTGCGTGAAGGAGTGGCACGCCGCGCAGAATTCCGACTTCGTGTGGACCTCGCTATAGACCGCCTCGTGCGCCCCGGCCGGATCGGCGTCCTTGTACGGTCCGCGCATGAGATTCGGGTTCGACGGATCGAACGTGTAGGAGCCGGCTTTCGTCGAGGGATCGACGGCGCTCACGTTGTGGCAGAAGTTGCAGGTGACCCCCTCCTTCGCGACCGCGTCGTCCACCTTCAAGTCCCCCGTCACGTGCGCCAGCGGGGCGTGGCACGGAATGCACGACGCCTGGACGTCCTTGCCGAGCGTCTCCGTCGCCTGGGCCAGGAACGCCTGAAAGACGGGGTTGGTCCACGACGTGGCGTGACCCGACGCCGCCCACTGCGTCCGGAGCGGACCGTGGCACGCGCCGCAGAATTGGGACGGCGGATAGGGGGCTCCGGCGGCGCTCGGCACCCATCCGGACGACGACGCCAGCGCGAGGAACGCGACCGCGGCGCCCCACGCTCTCCGAGCGAGGGTCACCGAGTCCCCGCCGCTCGCGCCTCCGCGTGCGCGGCCTTCAGATCCGCAAGGAGCGACTCGCGCTTCGCGTAGAGGCGCTTCAGCGGGCGCGCCGGCCGCTTGCTGAGCGCGTACGCCGTCAGGATCGGAAGCGCGACGGTGCTGTCGACGTACGCCACCACCGCGTCGGGGAGCCGGTCGGGATCGATCTTCCCCCACGACACCGCCTCCCCGGGCGTGGCGCCCGAGAGCCCGCCCGTGTCGGCGCGCGCGTCGGTCACTTGCAGGAAGTAGTCGTGCCCCGCCTCGTCGAGCCCGAGGACTTCCTGGATCTGCGGCTCCGTCTGGAGCGCGAAGTTCTTCGGCGAGCCTCCGCCAAGGATGAGGATGGCGCTCTTGCCGCCCACCTTCTTCGCGCCGTAGACGATGGAGGCCGTCTCGTTCACGTCCTGGAACGTGTCCCAGTGGATCGCCTCCCCTTCGAGCTGGATCGCCGCCGCGTTCATGCCGATCGAGGAATCGCCCGGCGAGGAGGTGTAGATCGGCACGTCGAGCCCGTGCGCGGCCGCGAGCAGGGAGGTCTCGACCTGGCCCAGCGCCTTCTCCCGCTCCGCGACGTAGCGGCCGGCCCTGTGGTGGAACTCGGCCGTGCTCATCGGGCGGCGGAATTCGGGCTGCCGCATCACTTCGCGGAAGAACGCGTCGGTGGAGAGAAGGACCTCGTAGTCGAAGAAGATGTCGAAGATCCGCACGATCCCCTGCTCGCGAAGCGCGATGTCGTCGGCGTTCGAGTGGCCCTGGTGCATGGTGAGGCCGATGCCGAAGTGGGTGTCGTGGTAGAGATTCGCGCCGGTCGAGATCATCCAGTCGACGAAGCCGGCCTTGAGAAGCGGGATGAGGCAGGAGCGTCCGAGGCCCGCCGGCGTGAGGGCGCCGCTCAGGGTGAGCCCCACGGTGACGTCGGGTTCGAGCATCCGCTCCACCAGGAGCCGGCAGGCCTCCCGCAAGCGCGCGCCGTTGTAGGCGAGGAAGGTGCTGTCGACGAGCTGGTCGACGGTCACGCCGGGCTTCAGCGGCTCAGGCGCGATGCGGGGACCCTTCTGGTACTTCGGACGGGCGTCGCTCATCAGGCCCTCCCATAGATCGGCACGAGCGCTCCCGACGTCGCCGCGGCGTTTTCGGAAGCGAGGAACACGAGGACTTCGGCGATGGCTTCGGGCTTCACCCAGTCGCCGAACTCGCCGTCCGGCATCGCGGCCCGATTCGCCGCCGTATCGATGACGCTCGGCAGGACCGCGTGGGCGGTCACGCCGTCGCGCTTCAGCTCCCTGGCCAGCGTCTGGACGAGCGCGTGAAGGCCGAGCTTCGCGGCCGCGTACGGCGCCGCGCCCGGCTGGCATTCCACGGCGCCGCGCGAGGAGATGAAGAGGAGCCGTCCGCGGCCATGCTTCTTGGCGTGCGGGACGACGTGCTTCGCCGCCCAGAAGGCGGAGACGAGGTTGAGGTCGATCATGCCCCGCACGCTCTTCGCGTCGAGGTTCTCCACGGTCCTTCCGCCGGCGTAGCCGCCCGCCACGTGGACCAGAACGTCGAGGCGGCCGAACTCGGACGCGGCCGACGCGACGGCGCCCTCCAGCGAGGCATCGTCGGTGACGTCGGCGGCGAATCCTAGGAGGCGGCCCTCCGCGACGGCCGCCTTCTCCGAGGCCGCCAGCGCCTCCCACTCCTTCGACGCGCGATAGGTCACGGCCGAGCGATAGCCCGCGCGCAGGAACGAGCGCGTCACGACGGAGCCGAGGGCTCCCGTGCCCCCCGTGATGATGGCCGTCGCTTCGTTATCCATTCGTCCTCCCGGGCCGCACGTTCCCATCCGTGGAAGAAGGGAGAGTATAGCGTGACGCGTCGACCACCCGCCACACGCCCGACCGGCGCGCCCAGCCGACGTTCGTCCCCCCGAGCCGGATCTCCACGAGCCCTTCCCGCTCGGCGCCGAGACGGACGCGCTCCCCCGCCACGAGCGCCGGCGCCTCGGGCAGAGGCTGGCCCGACGCCGCGGTGAGCGGAAGCGATCGATCGAGCACCACCGCCTCCGGGGCCACGCGCTCCATGACCGCGCCCGCCGCGAGCCACGCGGAGAGCGCGAATCCCGCGATCCCCGCGGCGTCGAGCACGCGGCTCGCGAGGAGCGAGCGAGGATCGCGGAGGGCGTCCGAGCCGGCGGCCGAAACGGCGATCCGCGCGAGGCGCCGGCGGCGCCACGCCAGTCCCGCGGCGCCGAGCGCGATCAGCAGGGCGGCGAGGAGCCACGCTTCGCCGCTCGAAAGCCCGAAGCCGCCCCCGCCCGAGAGCCGCGTCGGTCCCTCGCCGCGCGTCAGCGCCACGCGCGCCTCGGCGATCGAGACATTCCGCGCCACGTCCTTCGCGCGCGGCTCGAGCCGCGACGCCGCGCGAAGGAAGAGGACCGCCTCGCCCAGATTGCCGTTGGCGAGCGCCTCGCTCCCGGCGTTGTAGAGATCGCCCGCGCGGGTCAGCTCCGGCACGCGTCCCTCCAGCGCGCGGCGAGCGCCGTCGCCTCGCGAATCGCGTGCGCGACGTCGTCGCGCCCGCCGGGGGCGAACGCGCCTCGCTCGAGCCGTCCGAGGATCCCCGTCACCTCCTCCACCTCCTCCGGCCCCACCCCGGCCGCGCGCAACCGCTCGAGGAGATCCCGTCTCGATCTCCCCTCCGGGTCGATGCCGAATCGGATCCCGGCCGCGTCTCGAAGGGCCGCCTCCGTTCGCTCGGCGGCGCGGGCCGCGTCCCCTTCGCGCGACGCGGCGTCCACGCGCCGCGCCGCCTCCTCGGCGAGTCTCGCCCGCCGCCACTTCGGATCGCGCACGGCGCGGCGCCTCGACGCGACGGCGACCCCGGCGACCGCGTAACCCGACAGCGAAAGGATCCAGACGGCGAGCGGAAGGCCCGTGGGAAGCCCGGTCAGCGGCCCTCCCGCGCCGGCACGTGAGGCGGGCCGCGGCGGCGCCGGCACTCCCATGGCGGTCGATGCGACGTCGGCGCCTCCCTCCGCGCCCTCCTTCGCCGGAGAGACGCGGACGACGATGCTGTCGGAGCGCTGCACGCGGTATCGCCCTTCCTCCGGATCGAACCAGGCGAATTCGATCGGGAGGACCAGGAGAGAGCCCGGGCGATCGGGCACGAAGGCGACGTCGCGGCGGCGCACGCCGCGAACGCGATCGCCGGTCCGATCGAATTCGGTTTTCGCGCCCGCCGGGTAGGAAGGCGCCGCGGGGCGCGTGACGATCGTCGGATCGGCGGCGGAGGCGAGGTTCCCTTCGCCGCGGATCGAGGTCGACACGGTGATCGCCTCGCCGACTCTCGAGGCGGGCCGGTCGACGCGGACGCCGAGCGCGAGCCGGCCGACGGCGCCGCGGAATCCCGGCGGCGCGCCCCGCGGGAGCGGGTCGACGGCGATGTCGACCGGCGCCGACTCGACCGGCAGCTCCACGACTTCGGACGCCGCCCCCGGAAAGAATCCCAGGATGGGATCGTCGACGGGCGCGAGCGGGCGAAGGACCCGGACGCGCGCGCGCGCGGGCCCGAGCGCCAATCGGCCGGGCCGCGTGGGAAAGAAGGCGAAAATCCGCTCGTAGAGCTCGAACGGCTCGCCCTCGACCTCCACGCGGCCGTGCCGAGCGTCGCCCAGCGGCTCGCTCCAGAATCCGGCCGCCTCGGGAGGCTCCCACGTCGGCATGTCCTCGAGCGGCGAGCGGGAGTAGACCTGGATGCGCGCGACGATCTGCTCGTTCCACCAGACGTGGCGCCGGTCGACGACGATTCTCGCGAAGAGCCGCGTCCGGGCCCCATCGCCGCCCCGCGGCGCCGCGCCCGCGTTCGGGAGCGAGGAGACCGTCTCGAAGAGGGCCGGGCCGGTCTGGACGACCTTCCGGTCGTACACGACTTCGAAGGAGGGAATCTTCTGCTTCCCGAGCGTGGCCGCCGTCACGCGAAAGACGGAGACGTCGGTTCGGACCACGCTCCCCGCGCCCATGACGAGGTTCTGCGAAGTTCCGGCGCGTTCGATCGAGAGTCCCGCCACACTGGGAGGGACGATCTCGGCTTGCGCGAAGCCGTCGCTCTCCACCGTGACCGTGACGTTGACGGGCTCGCCCAGCATGACGACCGGCGGGTCGACCGACACCCGGGTTTGGATGATCGCCGCCCGCGCGGGCGACGGAATCGCGAGCGCCGCGAGCGCCGCGAAGAGGAGCGCCGAGGCCGCCGCGACCCGGATCGAGCGCTCACCAGTCACGGTCGACGCTCCCCTCCCTCGAGGCGGCGCGCTTCGCCGCCTGCTCGCGCGATCGTCCCGCGCGGCGTTCGGCCTCGAGCGCGTCGAGCCAGTGCTCCGCCTCCTCGCGATTCGGAGCCGGCGCGCCGAGCGAGGGACGATCCTTCGATTTCGAGTCGGACTTCGAATCGTTCGGCGCGTTCGCCGCGCCCGGCGGCGGGGGCGTCGAGCCGCCCTGGCGCTGCCCCGTGCCTCCCGAGCCGTCTCCCTGCGTTCCGCCGCTCCCCGAGAGCGGCGCCTGGCGCGATTCGCGGGCGCGGCGCAGCGCCTCCTCGAGATTCCGCTTCGCGTCGGCGCGCTTCGGATCCTCCCGCAGCGCCGCGCGGTAGTCGGCGATGGCGTCCTCGATCTTCCCCTGCCGGTAGGCGGCGTTTCCCTCGTTGTAGGCGGCGGCGGCGCGCCCGGCGGCCCCTTGGAGGTCGCGCGCGTCGCGGTAGGCGGCGCTCGCCGAATCGGCCATGCCGGCGGCGGCGAACGCGAGCGCCTGGTCGTAGCGAACGGCGGAGGAGGCCGGCCGTTCCCGCCTCGCCTCCTCGAACGACGAGACGGCCTCGCGCGACTTCCCGGCGCGAAGCTGCTGGATCGCGCGCGCGGCGGGACCGCCCCACTCGTAGCCCGCGCCGAGCGACGCGAGCGCGAGGAGCAGGAGGAATTCGACGGGAGCGCGCCCCATCCCGCCCGGGCCCCGGCGCCGCTTCGAGGTCATGCGTCCTCCCTTCGCCGCGGAACGAAGCTCTCGCCGGCGAGGAGGAGGACCGCGATCGCCGCGAGCCAGTGGAAGCGCTCGTCGTACGCGCGAAGGGAGCGCCCGCCGCGATCCCCGCGGGCTCCGAGCGCGAGCCCGCGCGCGACGGCCGCGGCGTGCCTTCCGGCGCGCCCGCTTCCGTCGGCCCGTTCGTACTGCCCGCCCGCGCGTCTCGCCAGCTCCCGCAATCCATCCTCCACCAGGCGCGTCCTCACTTCGCGGCCCGCGCGGTCCCGCTTCACCCCCACGACGGCGCCGGTCGAATCGACGATCGGTATGGAACTCCCCTCGGGCGTTCCGACGCCGAGCACGAAGAGCGAGGCGCCCGCGGCCCGCACGATCGGCAATCCGCGCGCGATCTCCCCTTCCTGCTGCTCTCCGTCGGTCACGAGGACGATGGCGCGCGGCCGCTCCCCGGGGCGTTTCAGGAGCTGGCCCGCCAGCGCCACCGCGGCGCCCACGTCGGTGCCCGGGATATCCATCTCCTCGGGGCTCGCCGCGTCGATCCGATCGCGCAGTCCCTCGACGTCGGTCGTGAGAGGGCTCAGGACCCGCGCCTCGCCGGCGAAACCGACGAGCCCGACGCCGGAGCCCTCGAGCGACGCGAGGAGCGCCGCGATCTCCCGCTGCGCCGCCACCAGGCGGTCGGGACGGACGTCGCGCGCGCGCATGCTCTCCGACAGGTCGAGCGCGATCACCACGTCGGGACCGGTGCTCGTCGTGCTCACGAGGCGAAGCCCCGCCTGCGGACGGGCGAGCGCGACGATGGCGGCCGCGACCGCGCCGAGCAGGAGCGCCGAGCGAACGAGCGGGCTCCACGCCCCCGGCGCGCCCCATCGCCGCCGGAGCGCCGCGGGATCGCCGAGCGCTTCCTCGTCCCGCCGGCGCGCGCGCGCGATCCAGACCAGAAAGGCCGCGGCGACCGGCAGGAGCCAGAGAAGCGCGAACCACTCGGGAGCCGCCCAGCGCATGCCGCCCATCCTAGGGATACCGCCTGAGCAGCGTGGCGCGGAGGAGGAGGTCGAGCCCCAGAAGCGCGAGCCCCGCCGCCAGGAAGATCGGGCCGACCTCGGCCCACTGCGTATACGAACGCGTCTCGATGCGCGACGGTTCCAGTTTGTCGATCTCCTGATAGACGCGGGAGAGGAGGGCCGCGGTCGTCGCGCGGAAGAAACGCCCGTGCGTCACGGTGGCGACCGCCTGGAGCGTCGGCTCGTCCACCTCCGATCGGACCCAGACGTAGCGGCGTCCCACGATCGGATCGTCGACGGGAAAGGGCGCCTGCCCCTGCGTTCCCGCGCCGATGGTGTAGACCCGCACGCCCACGGCGGCCGCGAGCCTCGCCGCGGTGATCGGGTCGATCGCGCCCGCGTTGTTGATTCCGTCCGTGAGGAGGATCAGCACGCGACTCTTCCCCTTCGCCTCGCGCAGCCGCTGCGCGCCCTGCGCCACGGCCGCGCCGACCGCGGTCCCGTCGGGGAGCATCCCGAAATCGAGCCCGTCGATGAGCGACGCGAGCCCGTCGTAGTCGAGCGTGAGCGGCGCGATCAGCTCGCTCCGTCCCGCGAAGGCCACGAGCCCGATCCGGTCCTGCTTCCGCCCCTTCAGGAATTCCTTCGCCACCGCTTTCGCGACGTAGAGCCGGTTCTGCGGCCGGAAGTCCTCGCAGCGCATGCTCCCCGAGAGATCGATGGCGAGAACGATGTCGATGCCCTCGCTCACGACCTCGCGCATTTCGCGTCCCGCCTGCGGGCGCGCCGCCGCGACGACGAAGGCGAGGCTCGCCAGCGCCACGAGCCGGCCCGCGAGGGGCGCGATCCGCGGCTTCCAACCCTTCGGCGACGGAAAGGCCGCGAGGCTCGACACGGGAAGCTCCGGCTCGCGCCAGCGGGAACGGCGCCAGCGTAGGAGCCAGCCCGCGAGGAGCGGCAGCAGGAGGAGGAGGAACCAGGGCGCGGCGAATCGCATCGGCTACGTCCCTTCCCGTCCGGGCGCGGGCGTGGGAGCGGGTGCGGGCTCCGCTCCAGGCGCGGGCTCCGCCGCCACGGCGCCGGAGAGGCGGGCCGCGTCCTCCAGGAGCGTCTTCGCCTCCTCCCACGCGTCGGAGCGGCGCGCGAACTTCACGAGGTCGGAGCGGCGAAGGATGCGGACCACCTCGGCCGCCGCCTCGTCGCGGGCGCGCGGCGAGCGTCTCAGCTCGCGCTCCAGCTCGCGCGTCGTGAGATCGATGGCGTCGACGCCGGTCGCCGCGGTCACGTAGCGGCGGATGGCGTCGCTCAGGCGGTCGTGGAACGCGTCGCGCGGAAGGGCCGGGCCGTCCTGCCGGAGCGACTCGAGCGCCCGCGCGAACGGGGCTTCCGGCGCCTCGCCGGGGAGGGCCGGCTCGGGGCGAGCCCGCCTGCGCCGCCAAGCCAGGACGAGCGCGACGAGGAGTCCCACGACGAGCAGCGCCAACCCCACGGCGACCGCGACGTCGATCGGCCGGAGTCCCGGATCGACGGGCCCGCGATCGGGCGAGAGGGCGCCGGTCGCGGCCGGCGTGAGCGAATCGACCGCGAGCGTGTCGGGCGGAAAGAGGAGCGAGTCGCGGACGACGACGCTCCCGGGCCGCCCCACGTTGACGCGCAGGAGCGCCTCGGGAAGCGGAAGCGGGCCGAGATCGAAGCCTCGAAGATCGTAGACGCGGCTCCAGACGACGGCGCCCCGCGCGGGACGGATCGTCGGTTCGCCGCGGGGCACGATCTCGAGCGTGGCGGGAGCCGGCGCGAGCCGCACCGCTCCCGGGACGCTCGTCGGCGGCAGGGTCGCGGTCAGGGTCCAGACGACGGGATCGCCGAGCGTGACGCGGCGCGGCGAGACTTCGCTTCGCGCCACCACGCGGCCGTAGGCGCGCTGCTCGTCCCGCTCGCGCGCGCTCCCCGCCTCGTTCGAGCCGCCGCAGCCGGCCAGCGCCGGGACGAGGACCGCGAACGCGAACGCCGCGGCGATCGCTCCGCGCGGGCGAGTCAGTCGGCGCGCGCGCATCGCCCTACCGAGAGGCCGCGCGGCGCTCGAAGTAGCGGATGAGGACCGGAGCCGCCGCGCGTTCCGCGTCGAGCGAGAGCCGCGGCACCCCGGCGCGCCGGAAGGTCTGATCGAGTTCTTTCCCGCGGCGGGCCACGGCCGCGCGCCAGGCGCCGCGCGCCGCGCGGGAGGAGGCGTCGACCCAGGCCGCCTTGCCGGTCTCGAGGTCGCGCACGCGGAGGAGTCCTCGCGTGGGAGCCTCCCGCTCCAGCGGATCGGCGACGTCGAGCGCCACGACGTCGTGTTTCCGCGCGAGGAGCGAGAGGGGGCGATCGAATCCGGCGCCGCGCCAGTCGGAGATGAGGAAGACGACGGAGCGCCGGCGCAGGACGCGATGGAGGAAGCCGAACGCCGCGCCGAGGTCGGTGCCGCGCCCCTCCGGCTCGAACGCGAGGAGTTCGCGCGCGATGCGGAGCGCCCGAGAGCGGCTCTTCCCCGGCGGAAGGAAGAGCTCCACGCGGTCGGTGAAGAGGAGGAGGCCGACGCGATCGCGATTGCGCGCGGCCGCGAGCGCCAGGAGCGCGCCCGCCTCCGCGGCGGCGTCGCGCTTCGCGCGAGAGCGGCTGCCGAACGCGAGCGATCCCGAGAGGTCGAGGGCCACGATCACCGTCAGCTCGCGCTCCTCGTCGAAACGCTTCACGAAGGGGCGGCCGGCCCGGGCCGTCACGTTCCAGTCGATCGATCGGATGTCGTCGCCGGGCACGTATTCACGAACTTCCGCGAATTCGAGCCCCTGCCCGCGGAAGGCGCTCCGGTACGCCCCGGAGAAAACCTCCTCGACCGCCCGGCGGCTTCGGATCGTCAGCCGGCGGACCTGAGCGAGAAGCTCCGGCGTGATCACGGGACCGCGACGCGCGCGAGGATCCGGCGGGTGATTTCGTCGACGGGGACGCCCTCCGCCTCCGCCTCGTACGTGAGGAGAATCCGGTGGCGGAAGACGTCGGGGGCGAGTTCCTTCACGTCGTCGGGCGTCACGTAGGCGCGCCCGTCGAGGAAGGCGTGCGCGCGGCAGGAGCGGGCGAGCGCGAGCGTGGCGCGGGGAGACGCGCCGAACTGGATCAGGGGGCGGATATCGAGGCCGAAACGCTCCGGCTCGCGCGTGGCGTGGACCAGATCGACGATGTAGCGCCGGATGCGCCCGTCGAGATAG
Organism: Candidatus Eiseniibacteriota bacterium; assembly: GCA_035716005.1. GTDB lineage: Bacteria > Eisenbacteria > RBG-16-71-46 > SZUA-252 > SZUA-252 > SZUA-252. The sequence goes on along the minus strand of DASTKG010000143.1, from coordinate 26,315 downwards.
ACCCCGTTCACCGTGCGGCGCGCGGCGCGGATGGCGTCGGCGCTCACCACCGGCGTCGGCGGCGGGACCGGCTCGCCGCCCATGCGGTCGAGGATGGCTCCCTCCTCCTCCGGGCTCGGATAGCCGACTCGGATCTTCAGGAGGAAGCGGTCCATCTGCGCTTCGGGGAGCGGATAGGTCCCCTCCTGCTCGATCGGATTCTGCGTCGCCAGGACCCAGAAGAGGCCGTCGAGCGGGTAGGTCGTGTCGCCGATGGTCACCTGCCGCTCCTGCATCGCCTCGAGGAGCGCGCTCTGCACCTTGGCGGGCGCGCGGTTGATCTCGTCGGCGAGGAGGATCTGCGTGAAGACGGGGCCGAACTTGGGCGAGAAGGAGCCCGCCCTCGGGTCGAAGACGAGCGTCCCCGTGAGGTCGGCCGGAAGGAGATCGGGCGTGAATTGGATGCGGTGGAACTGCGCGTCGATCGCCTGCGCCACCGTCTTCACGGCGAGCGTCTTCGCGAGGCCGGGAACCCCTTCGAGGAGGAGATGCCCGTCGGAGAGGAGCCCGACGAGAATCCGGCGCACCATGGTCTCCTGCCCCACGATGACGCGCTCCACCGATTCGAGGAGGAGCGGGACGAACGCGCTCTCGGCGCGAACTTGTGCGGTGCGTTCTTCCAGCGTCAGTTCGGTCATTCGGTTTTCCGGGGGTCGCGGGTGCTAGACGAGCCGGCCCGAGTAGAGCGGATAGGCGCGGCAGAGATCGGTCACCTGCCGCTCGATCGCGGCGAGGGCCGTGGCGTCGTTCCGGGCGCGGATCGCTTCGTCGATCCAGCCCGCGAGGAGCTTCATCTCCGCGACGCCGAGACCGCGCGTCGTGACGGCGGCGGTCCCGATCCGGATCCCGCTCGTGACGGCCGGCGGGCGCGGATCGTCGGGGACGGCGTTCTTGTTCACCGTGATACCCGCGTGATGGAGCGCGGTTTCAGCTTCGGCCCCCGAGAAGTCGGCCTTCTTGAAGTCGACGAGGAGAAGGTGATTGTCGGTTCCGCCCGTGACGAGTTGGTAGCCGCGCGCCAGGAGCTCGTCGGCGAGCGTCTTGGCGTTCTCGACGACTCGCGCCGCGTAGAGCCTGAAGTCGGACGAGGCGGCCTCCTTGAAGCAGACCGCCTTGGCCGCGATGACGTGCATGAGTGGCCCACCCTGCATACCCGGAAAGACAGCTTTATCAACCGCTTTCGCGAATTCGCTCTTGCAGAGGATGAGCCCGCTCCGGGGGCCGCGGAGCGTCTTGTGGGTGGTGGTCGTGACGACGTGCGAATCGGGGACGGGGCTCGGATGGACCCCCGCCGCGACGAGCCCCGCGATGTGGGCCATGTCGACCACGAGCTTCGCGCCGACCTCGTCGGCGATCGCCCGGAAGCGGGCGAAGTCGATGAAGCGAGGGTACGCGCTCGCCCCGGCGACGATCACCTGGGGGCGATGCTCGCGGGCCAGCGACGCGACCTCGTCGTAGTCGAGGGTGCCGGTCTCGGGCGAGAGCCCGTACTGGACCGCCTTGAAGATGATCCCCGACCAGGAGACCTTGTGCCCGTGCGTCAGGTGGCCGCCGTGCGCGAGCTTCATGCCGAGGAGCGTGGAGCCCGGAGGCATGAGGGCCATGTAGGCGGCCAGATTCGCCTGGGCGCCGGCGTGCGGCTGCACGTTCGCGTGGTCGGCGCCGAAGAGCGCCTTGGCCCGTTCGATGGCGAGCGATTCGGCGACGTCGACGAACTCGCACCCGCCGTAGTAGCGCTTGCCGGGATAGCCCTCGGCGTACTTGTTGGTGAGGGGAGAGCCCACCGCCTCGAGGACCGCCTCGCTCACGAAGTTCTCGGAGGCGATCAGCTCGAGCGTGCCGCGCTGGCGGCGCGTCTCCCGCGCGATCGCGTCGGCGATCTCGGGGTCGACGAACGTCAGCGCCGCGTCGCGCGCGCCCGGCCCCGCGTCGTTCGACGCGGCCGTGGCGGGCGACGGGGGCGGCACCGGAGCGGGGCTCACGCGCTCCCTTTCAGCGGGCCTTCTTCGCCGCCCGCTGCACCTTGCCGGTGGCCGCGATCGGGAAGAGCCAGCCGTGACGGTCGCGCGAACGTCCCTCGATGATGTCGAAGAACGCCGCCTGGAGCTTCTTCGTGACCGGGCCGACCTTGCCGTTTCCGACCGGCATGCGGTCGATGCTGGTGATCGGCGTGATCTCGGCCGCCGTGCCGGTGAAGAAGACCTCGTCGGCGACGGTGAGCATCTCGCGCGGAAGCTGCTCTTCGCGCACGTCGTAGCCGAGCTCGCGCGCGAGGACCAGGATGCAGTCCCGCGTCACGCCCGGGAGGATGGCGCTCGCCAGGGTCGGCGTGAAGACGGTGTTCCCGCGCACGAGGAAGAGATTCTCGCCGCTCCCCTCGGCGAGGAAGCCGAAGGAGTCGAGCGCGATTCCCTCTTCGTAGCCGTCGGCGATCGCCTCGAGCTTGATGAGCTGGGAGTTCATGTAATTGGCGCCCGTCTTCGCCATGAAGGGGAAGGTGTCGGGGGCGGCCCGGCGCCACGAGGAGACCCGCACCGCGATTCCCTTGTCGAGGGCGTCCTTGCCGAGGTATTTCCCCCAGTTGAGCGTGGCGATCGCCACGTCGACCGGGACGCCCGTCGGATTCACGCCGAGCGACTTGTAGCCGCGGTAGACGACGGGACGGAGGTAGCAGGCGGCGCCGCCGTTCTCGCGGACCGTCGCCTTCATCGCCTCCATGAGCTCGTCGTAGCCGAACGTCGGCTCCATGCGGGCGATCTTGCACGAGTCGAGAAGCCGCTGCGTGTGGCGGTCGAGCCGGAAGATGGCGGTGCCGCGCGGCGTGTCGTACGCGCGGATCCCCTCGAACACGCTCGAACCGTAGTGGACGACGTGCGAGAGCACGTGAATCTTGGCGTTCTCGAGATCGACGAACTTTCCGTTCATCCAGATGACAGGCTTGGCTTCCCGCGCCATGGCTCCTCCTGTGGCCGGCGGCGGCCTCGCGCGGCCGCGCCGGTGCTACCGAACGCCTTCCCGCCGCTCGACCGCCTCTCGAATGAGAGGGATCCACCGCAGCAGGTGGCTCCGAATCCGGTTAAAGGTGTCGGCGTAGTCCTCCGCGGTCCCGCCGATGGGATCGCGAATGCCCGGCGCCGCGGCGCCGCCTTCGGCGCCTTGCTCGGTGATGAGTCGAATCCGCTCGCGCGCTTCGGGCGCCAGACTCCGCGCCCATTCCGCGTGCCGCGGCTCCATCGCGAGGATCAGATCGGCCTCGCGAACGAGCCGGGGCGTCAGCGCCCGCGACCGGTGGTCCTGGAGCGCGAGTTCCTCGGCGGCCAGGGTCGCGATCGCGAGATCGGTCGCCGGCGCGCCGTCCGTGGCGCCCGTTCCCGCCGAACCCACCGACACCTGCCCCGCCAGCTCGGGCGGCAGGATCGAGCGCAAGAGCGCCTCGGCCATCGGGCTACGGCAGGTGTTCCCCGTGCAGATCAGGAGTACGTGGAACATGAGCCTCGCAGGGTCGGAAGAGGGCTTGACGGGACGAGTCTAGGGGCGCCACCAGAGAGCGTCAAGGGGCCTCCCCCTCCACCTTCAGGGCCCCGGAACGCAGCACCTCGACGGTACTTCCGTCCACCCTCGCCACGGTGGAGGGAAGCCCCGAGAGCGGCCCCGCGTCCACGGCGAGGGCCACCCCCTCGATCCGGCAATCCTCGAAGCGGGAGGGCGGCGGCTCCCCCGGTCGATTCGCCGACGTCGAAACGAGCGGGCATCCGGTCGCGAGCAGGACGGATTGCAGGAAGGCGCTCCCCGGCGAGCGAAGCGCGATCGTCCCGTCCCGGGCCGTCAGTTCGGGGAGCGCGCAGCCCGGGGCCGGCACGACGAGCGTGAGCGCTCCCGGCCAGTGGGCGCGAGCGAGAGCCGCCGCGGCGGACGGAAGCGAGGCGCGCCAGGGGTCGGGCGGCGACTCGGCGGAAGGCTCCGGAGGGCCCTCCGGCAGCAGCACGATCCATCCGCGCCCTTCCTCCCGCGGCTTCACGCGTTGGAGCGCGGCGAGCGCCGCGGGATCGTCGGCGCGAACGTGATAGCCGTAGAGGCCCTCGGCCGGGAGGACGACCACGTCGCCGCGGCGAAGCGCCTCCGCGGCCTCCTCCACGACGGCCCCCCAGGAGGACGCCGCCGCGAGATCGACGCGCCGCGTCACGCCGCTAGAGCTTCTCGCCGCGCGCGAGGCGCGTCTTCAGGTCCTCGAGCATCAGTTGAAGGCCCGGATCGTTCAGGGCGAGGATCTGGACGGCGAGGACGGCGGCGTTCTTCGCGCCGGGCGAGCCGATCGCCACGGTGGCGACGGGAACGCCGGGAGGCATCTGAACGGTCGAGTAGAGCGAGTCGGCGCCCCCGAGCGCGGAGCCCAGGAGCGGAACGCCGATGACGGGAAGCGTCGTGTGGGCCGCGACGGTTCCCGCGAGATGATTCGCCATGCCGGCGCCCGCGATGAAGACCTGCACGCCCCGCCCGGGCGCCGACGCGACGATCTCCCGCACCTTGTCGGGCGACCGGTGGGCCGACGCGTGATGCATCTCGTGCTTGACGTCGAAGCTGTCGAGGACCTTGGCCGTCTCCTCCATCGTGGCCCGGTCCGACTCGCTTCCGAAGAGGATGGCGACGCGCGCCGTGTGGGTCATGATTCGTGCCCTCGCGATGACTCCGTCGTGGGTTCCGGCACGAGCGCGATGTCGCGCCGGTACTGCATGCCCGGGAAGTAGATGCGCGACGCGGCGTCGTAGGCCGCCTCGCGGGCGTCCTCGATCGTCATCCCGCGCGCCGTGACCCCCAGAACGCGCCCGCCGCTCGTCACCCAGCGGCCGAGGTGCTTGTCGATGCCGGCGTGATAGAGATGGATCCCGTGCGGCCAGGGTCCCTCCAGCCCTTCGATGTAGTCGCCGGTCGCGGGACGCGCCGGATAGCCGGCCGAGGCGAGGACGACGCAGACCGCGGCCCCCTCGTGCTTCATGAAGGTCGCGTGGCGGTCCGCCGGCAGCCGGCCGAGCGCCGCGTTCCAGAGGAGCGGAAGGGGATCTTCGGCCAGGAGCGGCAGAACCACCTGCGCCTCCGGATCGCCGAAGCGGGCGTTGAACTCGAGCACCTGCGGGCCCTTCTCGGTCAGCATGAGGCCGAGGTAGAGGATGCCCCGGTAGGGGGTCTTCTCCTCGCGCAGGGCGGCCAGCACCGGATCGACGATCCGCTTCGCGATGGCGATCGCCTCCGCCTCGCTCGGCGTACGCGCCGGCGCGCACGCTCCCATGCCGCCCGTGTTCGGCCCTGTGTCGCCGTCGCCGATCCGCTTGTGGTCGCGCGCCGGCGGAAAGAGCATCCAGCGCTCCCCGTCGGCGAGGACGAGAATGGAGGCCTCCTCGCCGCGCAGGTACTCCTCGATGAGAAGCGTCTGCCCCGCGGGGCCCAGCTCTCCCTCCCGCATCCAGGCGTCGATGGCGGAGAACGCCTCCTTCTCGTTCTCCGCGATGACGACCCCTTTCCCCGCCGCGAGGCCGTCGGCCTTCAGGACGAGCGGATAGGCGGCGTTCCGCACCCGCGCCTCCGCGTCCTCCGGCGTCTTGGCCACGTAGAAATCGGCGGTCGGGAGACCGAGACGCTTCAGGAGCTCCTTCGAGTAGCACTTGCTCGTCTCGAGCCTGGCCCCCGCCGCGCCCGGTCCGAGGACGGCGATGCCGACCTCGCGAAGCGCGTCGGCCAGCCCCACCTCGAGCGCCGACTCGGGGCCGATCACCACGAAGTCGATCGCGTTCTTCCGCGACCAGCCGACGATCGACTCCACGTCGGTCGGGGCGATCGCCACGCGCTCCGCGAATTCCTCCATGCCGGGATTCCCCGGCGTCACGAAGACCTCGGGGTGGTCGTCGGCGTTGTGGAGCGCCTCCACCAGCGCGTGCTCGCGCCCCCCCTGTCCCACGACCAGCACCCGCATCTTGATCATGCCGATTCCTCCGTCAGTACGGCCTTGAGCGCGGCCTGGAGCTTCTCCGGATGCGCGCGGCCGCGCGATTGCTTCATGGCTTGGCCCACGAGGAACGCGAAGGTCTTCTCCTTCCCCGCGCGGAATTCGGCGGCCGGGCCCGGATTCGCGGCGATCACCTCCCGCACCAGCGCGCGGAGCGCGGCCTCGTCCTCGATGGGAAGGAGCCCGTGCTTCTGCACCAAGGCCTCGGGGCCCGCGGGGTCGCCGAGCATCAGCTCGAAGAGCTGCTTCGCGATCTTCCCCGAGACGCGCCCGCTCGAGACCATGCCGACCAGATCGCCGAGGCGATCGGGGCGGATCGGAAACGATTCGATCGTGTCGCCCGTCTTGTTCCGAACCGCGTTCACCTCGGTCATGATCCAGTTCGACGCGAGCTTCGGCTGCCCCGATCGGAGCGACGTCTCCTCGTAGTAGGAGGCGAGCGCCCTCGTCTCGGTCAGGACTTCGGCGTCGTACTCGGGAATCCCCTGTTCGCGGACCAGCCGCTCGCGGAGCGCGTCGGGAAGCTCGGGGAGCGTGGCGTGAAGCCCTTCCACCCAGGAGGCGTCGAGATCGACCGGCAGGAGGTCGGGCTCGGGGAAGTAGCGATAGTCGTGCGCTTCCTCCTTGCCCCGCAGCGTCTCGGCGACGCCGCGCGCCGAATCCCAGAGGAGCGTCTCCTGCACGACGCGCCCGCCCGACTCGATCAGCGCGATCTGGCGGTCGATCTCGTAGGCGATCGCCTTCTCCACGTAGCGGAAGGAGTTGAGATTCTTGATCTCGGTCCTCGTGCCGAAGGCCGCCTGCCCGCGAGGACGCACCGAGACGTTCGCGTCGCAGCGAAGGCTCCCCTCCTCCATGTTCCCGTCGCAGACGTCGAGGTAGACGAGGATCTGCTTCAGCTTCGTCAGGTAGTGGTACGCCTCCGCCCCCGACCGGATGTCGGGCTCGGAAACGATCTCGATCAGGGGGACGCCCGCTCGATTCAGGTCGACGCGGGTCGTGTTCACCCCCTCCTTCCCCTCCGGGTGGAGCGACTTCCCGGCGTCCTCCTCGAGATGGATCCGGACGAGGCCGATCCGCTTCCGGACGTCGCCGACGTGGATCTCCACGCCGCCTCCCTCGCAGAGCGGGCGGTCGTACTGGGAGATCTGGTACCCCTTCGGAAGATCGGGATAGAAGTAGTTCTTCCGGGCGAAGATGCTCCGCGGATGGACGGTGGCGCCCACGGCGAGGCCGGTCATCGCGGCGAACTCGACCGCCCGCTCGTTCAGGACCGGCAGGACGCCGGGAAGCCCGAGACAGACGGGACAGACCTGCGAATTCGGCGCGGCGCCGAACGTCGTGCTGCAGGAGCAGAAGATCTTCGTCTTCGTCTTCAGCTGCGCGTGGACCTCGAGGCCGATCACCGGCTCGTACTTCGCCCGCGAATCGTCGGAGATTCCGGCCGGCTTCGTCATCGCGCCCCTCCCTCTCCCGCCGTGACGATGGCGGGGACGCGGGACGCGGCGTCGTGCTCCTTCTCGTAGGCGCGCGCCACCTTGAGCATCGTTCCCTCGTCGAACGGCCGGCCCACCAGCTGGAGCCCGATCGGAAGTCCCGACGCGTCGAAGGAGACCGGGAAGGAGAGAGCCGGCACGCCGGCCAGCGACGCGGGGATCGAGAAGATGTCGCTCAGGTACATCGCCAGCGGATCGTCGGTCTTCTCTCCGATCTTGAACGCGGGCGTCGGCGTGATCGGCAGGAGAAGCGCGTCGGACGCCGCCAGCGCGTCCAGGAAATCCTTCCGGATGAGGGTGCGCACCTTCTGGGCGCGCAGGTAGTAGGCGTCGTAGTAGCCGGCCGAGAGCGCGTAGGTTCCGAGGAGGATCCGCCGCTTCACCTCGCGGCCGAATCCGGCACCGCGCGTCGCCTCGTACATGCCGCGCAGGTCGCCGTCCGGGCGGCGGACGCCGTAGCGCACGCCGTCGTACCGCGCCAGGTTGCTCGAGGCCTCCGCGGGCGCGATGAGGTAGTAGGTCGCGATCGCGTACTTGGCGTGAGGCAGGGCCACGTCCACGATCCTCGCGCCGGCCCGCTCGAGCGCGGAGATCGCAGCCTCGAACGCCGCGCGGACCGACGGCGCCAGGCCGTCCCCCGCCTCGTCGAGAATGGAGCGCGGGACCCCGACGCGAAGGCCCGAAATTCCCTCCTCCAGCGTCTCGAGATCGATCGGCCGCGCTTCGGCGCGGCTCGTGGTGTCGCGGGCGTCGCGGCCGCAGATGACGTTCTGGACGAGGGCCGTGTCGCGCGCGCTCCGCGCGAAGGGCCCGATCTGGTCGAGCGAGGAGGCGAACGCCACCAGGCCGTAGCGGGAGACCGCGCCGTACGTCGGCTTCAGCCCGTAGACGCCGCAGAAGGCGGCCGGCTGCCGAACCGAGCCCCCGGTGTCGGAGCCGAGCGAGAGAGGCGCCTCGCAGGCGGCCACCGTCGCCGCGGAACCGCCGCTCGATCCGCCCGGGACGCGGTCGAGAGCCCACGGATTCTTCGTGATCCGGTAGGCCGAGTTCTCGGTCGACGATCCCATGGCGAACTCGTCGCAGTTCGTCTTTCCGATCACGACCGCGTCGGCGGCCCGGAGCCGCTCGATCACGTGCGCGTCGTACGGCGGGCGGTATCCTTCGAGGATCTTCGACCCGCAGGTCGTCGGGACGCCGCGGACGCAGATGTTGTCCTTGATCGCGATCGGGACGCCCGCCAGATTGCCGAGCGCCTCCCCGGCCGCGCGCTTCCGGTCGATCGCCTCCGCGTCCTGAAGCGCGCGGTCGGGCATCCGGTGGAGATACGTCTCCAGCTTCGCCGCCGTGCGGTCGGCCTGCGCGAGAAAGGCGCGGGTGATCTCCACCGCCGAGCGCGCTCCCGAACGGACCGACGCGGCCAGGGTCTCGGCGCTCTCCAGCACGACCGGGCGGTTCGCGGGCGCGCTCATACGACCTGAGGAACCTTGAAGTAGTCGCCGTCCCGCTCGGGCGCGCCGGCGAGCGCCTCGTCGCGCGCGTCGGAAGGGCAAACCTCGTCGGGGCGAAGCGCCGGCCGGGCGCCCTCCGTCACCTGGCTCGTCGGCTCGATCCCGCTCACGTCGAGCGCCTGGAGCTGCTCCACGAAGCCGAGGATGCTCCCCAGCTCGCGCGCGTAGCGCTCCTCCTCGGCGGCTTCGATGCGAAGTCGCGCGAGGGCCGCGATCTTTCGTACGACCGAAACGTCAATCGGCATAGCTCCACTCCGCGAAGGCGGCGAGAATCTTCTTCGTTCCCGCCCGCCGGAACTGAACCGTCAACTTCGCTCGGTCGCCGCGTCCTTCGCAGGCGACCACCTGGCCTTCTCCGAACTGCGGATGCGTCACCCAGGCCCCGACCGGGCTCTTCACGGGGGATGGCTCCTCGTCGCGCACCAGGCGGGGCCCCGACGCGGGTCGCGACGGCTTCGAGGCGCGCCCGTAGGAACCGTAGCCGGCGTAGGCGTCGGCCTCCTCCACCTGGAGACAGTCGGCGGGGATCTCGGTCAGGAATCGGGAGGCGCCGCCCCCGGACGCGTTCCACGCGCGGCGGAACGACGCCTGGAGGAGGAAGACCCGCTCCCTGGCGCGCGTCAACGCGACGTAGAAGAGGCGACGCTCCTCCTCCAACTCCTTCGGATGATCGAGCGACGACGCGTGCGGAAGGAGCCCTTCCTCCATCCCGACCACGAAGACGACCGGGAACTCGAGCCCCTTGGCCGCGTGGATCGTCATGAGGTTGACCGTGTCCTCCCCTTCCTCCCAGAGATCGACGTCGGTCAGGAGCGCCACCTCCGCGAGGAATCCGTCCACCGTCGGCTCGTCCGTCCGGCGCGCGTAGGCGTCGGCCCCGGTGATCAGCTCCTCCACGTTCTCGATCCGCTCCGCCGCCTCGGCGGGATCGTCCTGCAAGAGGTATTCGCGGAAGCGGATCTTCGCCACGAGCTCCGAGAGGCAGGCCGCCGGAGGAAGAGAAAGGAGCGGCGCGAGCCCCTCGAAGAGGCGCGACACTTCGACGAGCTTCTTCGACGCCGCGCCGCCGACGGCGTCGGCGAGCCGCGGATGGCGGAGCGCCTCGGGCGTCGTGATTCCCTCGGCGTCGGCGAACTCGCGCAGCCGGTCGAGCGTCGTCTTGCCGATCCCGCGTCCGGGGACGTTCAGGATCCGGTACCACGCGACCGTGTCGCGCGGCTGCGTCAGGGCGCGCAGGTAGGCGAGGAGATCCTTCACCTCGCGCCGCTCGTAGAAGGAGACGCCGCCCGTCAGCTGGTACGGAATGGCCGAGCGGCGAAGGGCGTTCTCCACCGCGCGCGACTGGGCGTTGGTCCGGTAGAGGACCGCGAAGTCGCGGTTCGCGCGGGCGTGGAGCCGCTGCTGCTCGAGGAGGAGCGACACGACCCGCTCCCCCTCCGATTCCTCGTCCGGGAGGAGATGGAGCCCGAGCGGCTCGCCCGCGGCGTTCTCCGTCCAGAGTTCCTTCTCCTTCCGCGCGGCGTTGTTCTTCACCACGTGGTTCGCGGCGCGGAGAATCGTGCGCGTGGAGCGGTAGTTCTGCGTCAGGCGGAGCACGGTGGCGTCGGGAAAGCGGTCCTCGAACGAGAGGATGTTCCCCACGTCGGCGCCGCGCCAGCCGTAGATCGACTGATCGTCGTCGCCGACGACGAGGAGATTCCGGTGCGTGCGCGAGAGCCGCTCGATCAGCTCGAACTGGATGGAGTTCGTGTCCTGGTACTCGTCGACCAGCACGTGGCGGAAGCGATCGGCGTACTGGCGATGAACCCCCGGGTCGAGATCGAAGAGCCGCACGGTGTAGAGGAGGAGATCGTCGAAGTCCATCGCCGCGCGGTCGCGGAGCGCCTTCTCGTACTTGGCGTAGACCTCGGCCACCTGCCGGTCGAGCGGGCCCGAGGCTTCCGCGGCGAATACGTCCGGCGCGGTTCCCTCGTTCTTGAGCCGGGAGATGCGGGAGCCCGCGCCCGCCGGCGTCAGGCGCCGATCGTCGGCGCCGACGTCGCGCAGCAGCTCGCGCAGGAGGGAGCGCTGGTCGTCGGTGTCGTAGATGACGAACGACTTCGGGAATCCGAGGAGCTCGGCGTGGCGGCGAAGGATCCGCACGCACGTTCCGTGGAACGTCCCGAGCCAGACGCCGAGGTCCCCCTCGTCCGTCCCGAGGAGATGGAGCGCTCGCTCCTTCATCTCGCGGGCCGCCTTGTTCGTGAAGGTGAACGCGAGAATTCCCCACGCCGGGACGCCCCGCTCCGTGACGAGATGGGCGATGCGACCGGTCAGGACGCGCGTCTTCCCGCTCCCCGCGCCGGCGAGGACGAGCAGGGGCCCGCCGGGATGCTCGACGGCTTGGCGCTGGACGTCGTTCAGTTCCACCGTCCGCTCAATACTCCACGCGAATCTTGAGGTCGAGGTTGTATTCCTGCGCAGGCTCGTTGCTGGTCTGCTTGCGCTGGATCTGCTGGCCGCGGAGCAGGAGGTGCCGCGTCACGCGGTATTCGGCGGTGACCTGATTTTCGGACTGGCCCGTGAAGTCGCGAGAATACTTGAGGAAGAGGTCTTGCGTCACGTACTTCCCCACCCCGACCAGCCCGAGGTCGATCGGACCCCCGACGGCCGCCGTGCTCGCGCCGGCCTGAGCGCCCGACTTGAGGTCGATCGTGTCGATGAATCCCGAGCTCGCGATCCAGCGCTCGGCGTTTCGGAAGAGATAGTCGCGGATGGGAAGGTCGCGGAAGGCCATCCCCGCGAGGGGATCGCTCCCGCCTTCGGCCAGGGCGTGATCCGCCGAGGAGAATTGCCCGACGGAGAGCTCGCGCCAGAGATCGCTCGGACTCGTCCCCTCCGTGTCCCACGGCCGGATCTGGAGCTGGCTGGCGCGGCCGGTGACCGCGAGATTCACGACGTGCTCTCCCGACGTTTCGTTCACCGGGCCCATGCGGCGGACGCGCGTCTGCGCGTCGAGGGTGACGAAGGGATCCATGCGCTCCAGGCTGTTGAAGTTCACCTCGCCCGTCAGGTTGCCGAACTTCCGCGTCAGGAAGTAGAACTGGCCCCCCTTCACGGTCAGGGTTCCGAGCGCGATGTCGAGATCCCCTTCGTTTCGAAGCTGGAGCGAGCCGGCGAGCTCGACCTCGGTGTCGAGCTGGCGGTACTTGAACTGACTCGGGAAATCGGCCCGGATGTCGTAGAGGAACGGAAGCGGCGCCGGCGGCTCGCCCGCGGGAGCCGAAAGATTGAACGCCAGCTCGCCGCGGGAGACCGAGCCGGTCCCCGTGACGCGCGGCTTCACGATCCCTGATTCCGTCCGGCCGTTGGCGACGACGAAGGCCCCGTTGAACTGGAAGAGGTAGTACTCGCGGTCGGTCACGACGCAATCGGTCGCCTTGAGATTCACGCTGTACTGGCCCGGGGGTCCGATGCTTCCCGGCGGAAGCTGCGCGCCCGCGCCCGACCAGCGCCACGATCCCTCTCCGACGATTCGCCCGCGCTTCCCCTCGCGCGCTTCCAGGCGCGTGAGCGTGAGCCGCTCCTCGTCGAACGTGCCGTCGACCTGGATGGCCTCGAGGATCTCGTAGCGCCCCGCGAACCGGAGGCGCCCGTCCCGGAGCCGCACGGTTCCGGTGAGCTTCGGGTGGGCCGGCGTGCCGGTCACCTCCGCGTCGCCGCTCAGCGATCCCGAGCTCGTCGCCACGAGGGCGCTGAGGGAGGTGAGCGCCGAGAAGTCGGTCTCGTTCGCGCTGAGGGAGAGGCGGAGCGGCTCGTCCCGCAGCAGCCGCTTCGTCGCGAAGGGCGAGAGATCGACCGGAATCGTTCCCGTGGCTTTCATCACGCCCTTCTCCTGGCGCAGCTCGAGGCGCTCGAGCGTGAGGCGCCGGTCGCGGTACGAGCCCTCGAGCGCGGCCACGTCCCCGTGCAGCGTGTGAAAGGAGAATCCCGGCACGCGGCCGTCGAACGAGAGGATCGGAGAGGCGACGGTGCCGCCGATCCGCGCGCGGAAGCTCGCGGCCCCGGCGAGGGTTCGAAGCGTCGTGTCGGCGGGGGCCAGCGCGGCGAGGTCGAACGAGTCCGCGGAGGCCTCCAGCGCCAGCGACGCGTTCTCGGTCCAGCGGCGATCGCCGTTCGAGAGCGCGCGGAGCCACGCCTCGATCGTGAGTCCGGTCCGGAGCGATCCGCGCAGCTCGGAGGAGGCCGCGCCGACGTCCCAGCGGAGCGACTGGATCCCGAGGACCCCCGGCGTGTAGTCGAGGTTCGCCTGGAGGGAATCGGCCGTGACGCTCCCGATGCGCGGCGACTCCACCGTGGCGCGAACGGTCACGTCGGGATCGGCGCCCCTCCCGGCCGCCAGGAATTGCGCCCGCAGCACGCCGCCCATCGTCCGCCCGGAGCCGCGGCCGACTCGCGCGAGTTCGAGTCCCGTCACGGCGCCGCGAAGATCGATCCTCCCGGCCGAGACGTCCCAATCGAGATCGGCCTCGAGCCGGCCGGGCTCCAAGTCGAAGACGAGGGGCGAGGCGCGGAGCCGTCCCTTCGAGAGCGAGACGTTCACCGGCGCGGAGGCGACCGCGCGGAGCGCTCCCCCCACCAGACGCATCGAATCGACCCGCGCCGTGAGGCCCGCGGCGCCGAAGACGAGGAAACCCCGCATCGAGAGGGTCGTGTCGCCGGCGACCCCCTCGAAGCGATCGATCCGCATCTCGCGCCCGCCCTCGAAGGACGCCGTCACGTCGCCCAGTCTGCGGTCCTTGGCGGCGAGGCCCGCGACGCGCGTCGTGCCGCGGACGTCGAGCGTCGGCGCGAGCGCGCCCGACGCGGCCACGATCAGGCTCTCGGCGTGGAGCCCGCTCTCGAAGCTCGGGCGGGAAAACGCGCCGGTCAGCTCGATGGTCGGCGCCTTCGTCGTTCCGCCGAGGGTCGCGGCGATCCGGCCCGCCCCGCCTCGGGGCTCCATCGGGGCCGTCAGGGCGCCCATCCGGCCGAGGTCGGCGATGGAGGCCGTGGCCACGGCGCGAAGCGCGCCCGCGGCGTCGATGGCGCCCGACATCGCGACGCGGGCGCCCGGCGTGAAGAGGAGGAGGCTGTCGACGAGAAGGCCGCCCTGCGGCGGCGCGTGGACGGAGACGTTCGCCCGGTCGATCGAGAGGCGGCCGACGCGCGACGCGCGGAGCGCCGCCGCCACTCGAATGTCGGGGCGCGGCCGGCCTCGGCCGATGCGGAGCCTCGCTTCGCCCGCGAGCACGCCGCTCGGCATGCCGGCCGGCGCCTCCCACCAGGGAATCGCGACCGGATTCGCGTGGTCGAAGACGAGATCCGCCTCGAGGGCGCCGCTCCGGTCGACCCGGCCCCGGCCGCTCACCGTCGCGCCGCGCAGCTTCGTTTCCAGATGGTCGACCACGATTCCCTCGCGGGCGAGATGCGCGCGCACGAGGAGCGTGTCGATCCGCTCGCCCTCGATCTCGCCGCCGAGGCAGCCCGAGGCGTTCCCGTCGCCGGGGGCGCCCGCGAGGTCGACGTCGCCGCGAAGCGTTCCCTCGACCCCCTCCACGCCGAAGAGCGGAAGCACCTCCTCGAGCACGAACGGATCGAGCCGGAGCGTCCCCTCGCGAAGCCTCCCGCCCCGCGAGTCCCAGTCGCCGTTCGCGGAGAGGCGGGTCGCGGCCAGCTCCACGCGGACGGGATCGAGACGCCAGAGCGAATCCTGGAAGGCCACCATGCCGTCCATTCGGATCGGTCTCGCCGCTTCCCCGTCGACGCCGCGGACGACACCCCCGAGCCGCTCCACGAGGACGCTCGAACCGCCCGGCCCGAGGACGATGACGCCCGATCCGGCGAGCCCCTGAAGCGAGGCTCCCTCCTCGGGCAGGACGAGCGAAGCGCCCCGCAGCGTGAGACGGATGCGCGTCTCGCTCTTCCCCGGCTTCCCCGTGCCGCGCCGGAACCGCGGCATGATGAAATCGCGCTCGGCGTCGCGCGCGAGGGTGACGCGGAGCGAATCGAGCGAGACCGTGAGATCGCGGCGAGGGGAGACGAGGAGACTCCAGAGATCGTATTCGACGCGCGCGCGGCTGGCGGTCGCCCACGTCACCTCCTGCCCGCCCGATCGAACCAGAAGCCGGGGCCGCTCGAGGACCGCGCCCCGGAGGAGGGTTCCGTAGATGCGATCGCAGGCGAAGCGGGTCGAATCGGAGCCGAGGGCCCCGTTCATCACGCTCATCACGCGGCGGGAGAGTCCGGCGTCCCCCGTGGCGAAGAGGTTCGCCAGGACACCCACGCCGCCGCCGACCGCGAGCAGAGCGACGAGCGCGAGCACGCCCAGGACGATCCAGAGGACGCCCCGGTTCGATCGACGGTGCCGTTCCTGGTCTACGCGATCGTCCGGCATGATCAGTACGCCTGCCCCAGGCTGAAGTGGAAACTGCCGCGCCCCGTCACCGCGTCGGGCTGATCGCCGCGCGCGAGCCGCATCTTCCAACCGTAATCGAGGCGAACCGGCCCGACGGGCGTTGCGATTCGCACGCCCAGCCCGGCCGTCCACCTCATGTCGTTATACCCCGCTCCGTCCGAGAATGAGAAGACCCGGCTCCACGTAATGTCGGAGGCGTGCTCCCAGACGCCTCCCGCGTCGACGAACGCGGCGGCCCCCAGGAAACCGATGAGCCGCGCCCGCACTTCCGCGTTTCCCTGCAGGAGATACGCGCCGCCCCGCCGAACGGTCGTTCTCGTGACCGCGCCCGTGGAGTCGGTGCCGAAGACGATCTGGGTGCCGATCTCGTCCTCCTGGTAGCCGCGGACCGTCGTGGCGCCGCCGGTTCGGAAGCGGTCCTCCTCGGGGATCAGGTCGAGGGCGGAGATGGAGTCCTCGAGCCCCGCGGCGGGTCCCTGCCCCCGGCCGGCGAGAGTCCCCGCGCTCCCCCGGATGGCGAAGGTCAGCCGCCGCGACAGGGGCCGGTAGTTGGTGGCCGTGCCGGTGAATTTCAGGTAGCGGGAGTTCCCGCGAAGGACTCCGCCGACGAGCTCCGTGCTTGCCGCCGCCACGGTTCCCGTCCTCGGGTCGAACAGATTGACGCGCGTGTCGCGGGCGATCGTCGCCGCGATACTGTTCCTCGTGTAGCTGTTCAGCGGCGTGCCGACCTGATCCTTCACGCTGGCGCTGTCGGAATCGACATAGCGCGTCTCGAACCCGAGGTTGGCGCTCGTCCACCGATTCCACGCGTAGCGCAGGCCGGCGCTCGCCCCCACCGAACGAAGCGGAATCTTCGTCTCGGTGAGAAAGGGAGGCACCTCCTCGCCGAAGACGCCGATCGTTCCCTGGACGCGGTAGCCGAAGAGCCAGTCCCGAGTGAGGGCCGCGTCGGCATGGCGCTCGCCGAGGAAGAGGTCGCTGATGTAGGGGAACTGGGGCTTCGTCTTCGCGCGGACGCCGAAGCGGGCCGTCGCGAGGAAGCGGACGTTCTCGCGGAAGAGGTTCCGCTGCCCCATTTGCGCCGTCAAGCGCGCCTGATCGATCGTGCCGTACCCGATCCCGGCGTCGATCCAGCCGAGAGACCGTTCCCGCACGCTCACGATGAGGTCCGTCTCGTTGGTGACCGAGTCGATCTCCCCCGTCGAGAACTGGACGTCTCCGTAGAGCCCGGAGTCGTAGATCCGCTGCTGGCTCCGGAGAAGCTGCGAGCGCGCCAGCACCTCCCCCGGACGGATCGTCACCTCCCGCGAGACGAAGCCCGGCTTCGTCGCCGACGTTCCCTCCACCACGATCCGTCGCAGGCGCGCCGCGGGGCCCGGCACGATCCTGAAACCGACGCGAACGTCGGGGCCCACGACCTGCATGGAATCGCGGATCGACGCGATGACGTGCCCCCGCTCCGCGTAGAAACTGTCGATGGCGGCGTGGCTCAGCTGGACGGAGGGAAAGTCGAAGAATCCCCCCGCTTCGAGCGGAATGACCGCGCGGATGGCCTCCTCGTCGCCCGGCGTGGTGCCGTCGAAGTCGATCGACTGCACGCGCGCGCGCGGCCCCTCGTCGAGGAGGAAGCGCACGTCGACGTCCTCCTCGCCGTGCCGGGAGACGGCGATGCTCTCCACGTCGGCGCCGAGGTATCCGTGACGGCGGTAGAAGTCGCGGAGCGCGATGCGGTCGAACCGGAGGAAGTCGGAGCGGAGCGGCGCCGACCGCCAGGGGTGAAAGAACGAGGTGGCGCGGGTGCGGATGATCGACTTGAGCGTCCCGTCGGAGTAGGCCTGGTTCCCCTCGATCTCGACCCGTCGCACCGTCGGCTCGTCGGTGCCCTCGAACTCGAGCTGGGCCGCCGCCCGCGCCGGGCCGAGGAGGGCGAAGGCGACGAGCGCGAGGAGGGCGGGGCGCGCCGCGCGCGCGGCACGCGCGATTCGACTCGCGCTCCGGGCGTTGCGGGCCGGCCGCCTCAATGGGCTCGCGTCAGGGGTGGCCGGGCGACGCGGCCGTGTCGGCGGGCGCCGACCCCGAAAGCCGCTTCGAGATTTCCGCCTCGGCGCGCTTCCGCTGGTTCACCCGGTTCAGATCGTTGTAGAAGGAGAAGACGACGAGCGACACGAGCAGGAAGAGCCCGACGCGCTGGAACGCGAGCTGCGTCCGCTCCGAGAGCGGGCGGCGCCGGATTCCTTCGATGAGCGAGAAGAGGATGTGTCCTCCGTCGAGAATCGGGATCGGCAGGAGATTCATCGCCATGAGGGCCAGGCTGATGAAGGCGCCGAACCGGATCAGCTCGTGGATCCCGCTCGCCGCCGTCTGCCGCGCCACCTGCGAAATGGCGATCGGACCGGCGACGCTGTCGCCGATTCGGCCCGGATCGGAGACGAGGCTCCAGAGCCCGGCGTAGATCTGCCCGACCGTCCCCACGGTTTGCAGGACGCCGAGCTGGATGGCGCGGAGCGGCGGAAACGTCTGGTGGTAGGTCAGGAGCTCCGGCGGCGAAACGCCGATCTGCCCCTCGGGCGTCGTCTTCACCTGGACCGCGAAGTCGCGGTCGCCCCGCTTCACGTCGAGAGTCACGAGCGCGCCCGGCTTCGAGCGAAGCGCCCGCGCCAGCTCGTTCCACGTCGTCACCGCGACGCCGTCGACGCGCTTCACGCGATCGCCTTCCAAGAGACCGGCCGAATAGGCGGGAAGCCCGATGAGGACCCGGCCGATCTCGGTCTCGGTTCCCCACTCGATTCCCTCGGTCACCTGGAGCGCCGCGGCGCGCGGAACCTGGAGCGAGATCTGACTCCCCTCGCGTTCCACCGTGACGGCGACCGGAGCCGACGTCTCCTTCGACTCCGCCATGCGGTCGAGCGCGGCCGAGAGCGTCGCCATCGTGGCGGCCGGCTGGCCGTCCCAGGAGACGAAGAAATCGCCGCCCCTGAGCCCGGCCTTCTCGGCCTCCGAGCCCGGCTTCACGCCGCCGACGTGGGCGGTGTAGTCGGTGGTGGTGATTCCGCCGAGGTAGAGGGCCATGTAGACGAAGAGGGCGAAGACGAAATTCGCCGCGGGGCCGGCCACGCTGATGAGGGCGCGGGCCCACCAGGCTTTCTCCAGGAATTCGTCGGGGGATCCCACCCGCTCTTCCCCCTCCGTCGTGTCGCCCGCCATCCGGACGTAGCCGCCGAGCGGGAGGAGCGAGATGCGGTAGTCGGTTCCGCCGCGGGTGAAGCCGAAGACGCGGGGACCCATTCCGATCGAGAAGGAGATGACCCGGACGCCGAGCCACTTGGCCGCCAGGAAATGGCCGAGTTCGTGGACGAAGACGAGGACGCCGAGGATGAGCGCGCCGTAGAGGACGACGGAAGCGATGTTGGACATGGGGTGTCCTCAGGAGTCGAAGGGTTGGGCCGAGAACGGCACAAACACTCTAACACGTTGATAGAACGAGTTCAAGGCGAGCCGGCGACCCGCTCCCGCCGGGGCCGGGCGTGGCCCCGCGCGGCGAGCGCTTCCTCGTAGACGCGCCTCGTCCCCTCGGCGGTTCGGTCGGCGGAGAAGAGCCTTGCCCGCTCCCTGCCGGCGGCCCCGAGCCGCCCCCGGAGCGCCGGGTCGCCCGTGACCCGAACCATCGCATCGGCAAGGGCTTTCGGATCTCGAGCGGGAACGAGGATTCCGGTCTCGCCGTCCGCCACGATCTCGGGGATTCCCCCGGTTCGGGTCGCCACGACGGGGAGACCCGCCGCCATCGCGTCGAGCGTGGCGGTCCCCATTCCTTCCAGATAGGACGAGACGACGAAGAAATCGGCCGCCGCCAAGAGCTTCCCCACGTCCTCGCGAAACCCTAGAAGGCGGACGGTGGTTCCGAGCCCCAGGGCGGCGTGCTCGGCCTCGAGCGCGGCTCGGAGGGGCCCCTCCCCCGCGATCCAGACGCGAAGCCGGGGCGCGCGCTCGCGCGCGATGGACGCGGCCTTCAGGAGATCGGTCTGCGACTTGTGCGGCGCGAGCGCCGCCGCTTGAAGCGCGATGGTCTCGCCGGGCGCGATTCCGAGCGTCGCGCGGAGCGCCCCGCGCTCCTCTTCCGTCGGGGAGGTTTCGTAGGGCGAGAGGTCGATGCCGCTCGGCACGACGCGGACCCGCGACGGATCGACGCCGCTGCGAGCCAGCGCCTCCCTCACGCCCTCGGAGATGGCCGCGACCGCCTCCAGCGGGAGGGCCCAGAGGAGCCGGCTCCCGAGAGAACGGCGGACCGGAAAATCGACGCGGCGCGACAACACGCGGGCGGGCCCCGGCGCGAGGAGCGCGGCGACGGCGCCGAGAGCGTGCGCGCGCGCGGCGTGCCAGTGGACGAGGTGGGGACGGAGCCGTCGATGGAGGCCCGCGATGGCGAACGCCGACGCGACGTCCCAGGTCCCCCGCATCGGCACCGGATGGACGGAGAAGCCTTCGCTCCGCGCGCGCTCGAAGAGGACCCCGTCGCGCGGCGCGGCGAGATGCGGATCGTCCCCCGCGCGGCGCTGGCGGCGCATGAGCTCGAGCACCTGGCGTTCGCCCCCTCGCCACGTCCGCTCCGAGTCGACGTGGAGGATCCGGAGCGCCTTCGTCACCGGCTCGTCGTGCGATCGGGTCATCGGGTCACCGGGCCGCGCGGGGAGCCGTGGCGTCGCGCGCGCGGGCCACCGCCTCGAGGAGGAGAGCCCCGACGCGCGACGGCTCCCCCGCCTCGAGGGCCGCCTCGCGCCCGGCCCGCCCCATGCGGGCGCGGCGCGCGGGATCGGCCGCGAGCGATTCGATCGCGGCGGCGAGCGCGGCGCCGTCTCCCGCGGGGACGAGCGCCACGTGGTCGCCGTCGCGGAAGAACTCGGCGATCGCCGCGGAGCGCCGCGTGACCGTCGGAACGCCGAGCGCCAGGGCCTGAAAGACCTTGTGCGGCACGACGCGACCGGCCTTCTCCGTGACGCCGAAGATGCCGAGGGCGATATCGGCGTCGGCGAGCCGCTCGATCGCTTCCTCGTACGGCAGGCGTCCGAGGAATCGCACGCCGCGAAGCCCGAGCGACGCGACGTCGCGCGCGGCCGCGTGCGCCAGCATGCCGGCGCCGATGAAGGTGAAACGCGCGAAGCCCGCGCCGTGGCGCGCCTCGAGTCGCGCGGCCGCGTCGACGATCGCGGGCACGCCGTGGAGCGGCAGGAAGCCGCCGACGTAGACGAGGTCGAGCGGCGCCGCCGCGGCGCCGGGCGAGCCTCGCTCCGGCTCCCGCCGCGCGCGACGCGCGCCGCGCTCGAACGTGGCGCGATCGGCGCCGACCGGCACCCGCGAGAGTTTCCGGCGGGGAACGCCGAAGGCGGCCCCGAAGAAGTCGGCGTGCTCCCAGGTGTCGCAGACCACCGCGTCGGCGAGCCGCATCGACAGTCGGTCGCTCCAGCGAAGGCGAGCGGCGGTGAGACTTCCCGCGCGGACGCGCCCGAGGTCTCCGACCTGCGTATCCCACCGCGAGACGAGCGGATCGAAGAGGACCGGAATTCCGGCCAGCCGGCCGAGGAGCGCGGCGAGCGCGACGTCTCGATGGCCGAACGCGGGCACCACGATGGCGTCGATCCCGGCGCCGCGCGCGATCCAGGCGCCGACCAGGGTGGCCGCGCGCGTCCAGGGGGCCGCGCGCGCCGAGGCGTAGAGATCCGTCACGCCGACGCCGCGGGCCTCGAGTCCTTCGCGGAAGACGCGGAGCCGCGGATAGGCGGGATCGTATCCGCCGAAGAACGCGACCTTCACGACGTCGGGGCCGGGGGCGCGGGCGGAGTGGGAGGGGCCGATCGAACCGGGCGCGCGCCGACCTCGTCCTCCCAGCGTCTCGCGTATTTCGTGAAGACCGAGAAGGCCGCGAGCATGCAGAGGACGAGGCCGTGCCGCCCGTACCGGAATCCCCCCTCGAGGACGTACTGGCGGAGAAAGCGGCCGAGGGGGCGGAAGAAGAGCCGGGACCCCGAGGCGCGCACGCCCCTCGCCTTCAGATCGGCGGCCGACCAGCGCGTGTAGCGGAGGAACTTCTCGAAGTATTGATCGAGGTCGCGGTAGGTGTCGTGCTCCAGCCGCTCGCGCAGGAAGCCGACGCGCCCCGCCACCTCCACCTCGGCGTGGACGTGGAGGGGCCGATAGGCGCCCTTCGTGCGGTCGAAGAGCCGCAGGACCTTGTCGCGCTGCCAGCCGGCGCCGCGAATGCGCTTCCCGATGAAGCGGTTGTCGCGGCGGATCCAGTAGCCGTCGGCGCGGGCCGGGTCGGCCAGGACGCCCTCGATCTCCGCGCGGAGCGCGGGCGTCACCCGCTCGTCGGCGTCGACGATCAGGACCCAGCGGTGCGCGAGCTGCGGCAGGGCCCAGTTCTTCTGCGCCGCCGAGTTGACGTACTCGTGCTCCAGCACGCGGTCGGCCGCGGCGCGCGCGATCTCGAGAGTCCCGTCGGTGCTGCCGGAGTCGACGACGACGACCTCCTCGGCCCATCGGGCCGACGCGATGCAGTCGGCCACGTTTCCGGCCTCGTTCTTCGTCGGGATGAGAACGCTCAGCGGTTCGCGCACGCGGGCTCCTTTCCCCCGGGCGCCGCCCGATCCCGCAGCAGCGCCCGCGCCGCCTCGGCCACGCGCTCCGCCGACACGTCGCGCATGCAGCGCATGCGCCGGTCGCCGGGGAGCGGGCATTCGTTGGCGTTGCAGTGAAGGCAGTCGAGCCCCTCCGCCTCGATCGCGACGTGGGGTCCCCGCGGAGGATGCCACGTTTTCGGATGAGTGGGGCCGAAGAGCGTCACGGTCGGCGTCCCCAGCGCCACGGCCACGTGCTTCGGCCCCGAGTCGTTGCAGACGAGCAGCGCGCAGCGCTCGAGGAGCGCGCCGAGCTCCTGCCAGCCCGTCGGCGGGGCGATCAGCGAGGGCGACGTCATGCGCGCGCGGATCGCCTCGACCTCGCTCCGCTCGCCGGGCCCCCAGATCCAGACCGGCATCGCGTCGGCGGCGAGCGACTCCATCACCTCGGCGAAGCGTTCGGGAAGCCACGTCTTCGCGGGCCACGATCCGGTCGGAAGGCACGCCGCGAGCGGCTTCCCGCCGCGCTCCGCCGCGACCGAATCGAGCCAGCGGTCGACGGCGCCGCGGGCCGCCTCCGTCGTCCTGAAGTGGAGCGCGTCCCGCTCGGGTGCGCCGTCTCCCGCCATCGGAATTCCGAGCGCCCGCACCACGTCGAGCGCCGCCTCCGGCGCGTAGCGGAGCCTCGGCGTCCCGCTCGAATCGAGCGGCTCGCGCGGCACGCGAAGCGTGTAGGCCCACGAGCGCCCCGGAATGTCGTAGCCGGCCCGCACGCGCGCCCGCGTCAGCGCGGTCATGATCGCGCTCCGGGGATTCGAGACGAGATCGATCGCCGTGTCGTAGCCGCCGCACGCGAGCCGGGCGTAGAGGAGCGCCTGGGAACGGGCGGAGCGCCGGTCGACGGTGAGGACGCGGTCGACGTCGCGATTCCCCGCCAGCAGCTCCTCCATGCCGCGCGCCGCGAGGACGTCGATGTGCGCGTTCGGGCGGCCCCCTCGGAGAGCGTGGAGCGCCGGCGTCGTCAGGAGGAGATCGCCCGCCGCCCGGTGGCGGATCACGAGGATCCGCTCAGGCGCTGGCACGCGACGCTCCTCGCCAGGCCAGCGCGCGATCGATGGCGCGCCGCGCCTCTCCCACCGAGATCCACTCGAGGCAGTCGAGCCGGGCGCACTCGTGGCGGTGGCAGGGCCGGCACCAGATCTCCTTGCAGAGGAGCTGATGCCCCGCGCGCGGACTGTAGGGGAACCAGATCTCGGGAACGGTCGGGCCGAGGATCCCGACGGTCGGCACGCCGAGCGCGGGGCCGGCGTGAAGGGGGCTCCCGTCGTTCGTCACGAGGACGTCGAGGGCCGCCACCACGCCCCAATAGCGTCGAAGCGGGAGGCCCGCCACGACGACCGTCCTCGACGCGGGGGCCGCGGCCGCGATGCGCCGGGCCATCGCCTCCTCGCCCGGGCCGGCCAGGACGACGGCGCGATGCCCCGATCTCGAAAGGACTCGAAGAAGAGCCGCGAATCGGTCTTCGGGCCAGCGCTTGGCGCTCCAGCGATTTCCCACGTGAAGCCCGATCCGGGGAGCGGCGCCCGCCGCGCCTCGATCGCCCGCGCCGAATCCCGATTTCGATTCCAGCTCCTCGAGGAGTTCCTGCCCGGCCCGCTCCTCCGCCTCGGCGAGATGGAGCCGCGGCTCGGTCGCCTCCGCGTCGATCCCCAGCGAATGGAGCGCGAGGAGATGGTGCGCCACGGCCGAGAGGGGCTCGCGGACCGCCGGGATGTGGTGGCTGTAGAGATGCCGCCGCCCGCGCCGGGTCGGACCGACGCGAATGGGAGCCCCCGTCCAGGCGGCCAGGATGGCGCTCCGGGGATTGCCGTAGAGATCGATGACCCAGTCGTAATTGGCGTCCCGGAGCGCGCGCAGGACGCGCCAGGGCGCCGGAAGGATCGCCCCTCCCCTTCCCGGCAGGACGTGAACCGTGTGGATCGCCGGGTGCCCGACGGCCGCCTGCGCGGGCCCCTCCTCGGCGAGGTAGTCGATGACCGCGTCCGGGAATCTCGCCCGGAGCGCGTCGACCGTCGGAAGCGAGAGGATCGCGTCGCCGATCTGGCGGAGCCTCGACACGAGGATGCGCCGAGGCGTCGCGACCGGCGGCGGTTCGGAGGCTTCGCCCTCCCGGCGCCCCGGCCCCTCCGGAATCACGAGTCGCTCCCCGTGCGCTCGCCCCCCTCCGGCTTCCGAAGCCGGCGAAGGAGATCGCTCGTCGCGTGATTCTTCGGATCCCCCGCGATCGCGGTCCGTATGCCGAGCGATGCCGCCATCGCGCGCTCGGGAACGGACTCCACGGTGTAGTCCCTTCCCTTCGCGTGGACCGCGGGACGAAGGAGGCGCAGGAGTTCCTCCACCCGATCCTCCTCGAACCAGGTGACCCAGTCGACGCAGCGGAGGGCCGCGACGATCTCGAGCCGTTCGTCGAGGGGAACGACGGGGCGCCCCTCTCCCTTCAGCCGGCGCGCGGAGGCGTCCGAATTGAGCGCCACGACCAGGCGCTCCCCCTCGGCGCGCGCGCCCTCGAGATAGCGGACGTGGCCCACGTGAAGGAGATCGAAGATGCCGTTGGCGAGCACGAGGCCGCGGCGGAGCGCGGGATCGGCGTCGAGCGCCGCGGCGAGATCCGCCGGCGCGACGATGCGCGGCGCGGGGCTCACGCTCGGACGGGCGGCACCGCGGTCGCGCGGATCGCGGCCTCGAGCTCGACCCGGCTCACCGTGGCGGTGCCGCGCTTCATCACGACGACCGACGCCGCGTACGTGGCGAGAAGGGCCGCCTCGAGCTGCGTGGCGCCGATGCCGAGCGCGAGCGCCGCGGCGGCGGAGACGGCGTCGCCCGCGCCGGTCGTGTCGACGATATCGGTTCCGCCCACGATCGGCACGTGGCGCGCGCGCCCCCGGCGCTCCACCAGGAGAAGGCCGTCGCTCCCGCGGGTGATCCAGACGGCGTCGGCCGCCGCGGCGCGGCGAAGCGCCTCGCCGGCCCGGCGAAGTCTCGAGGGATCGAGCGAGGGGAGATGAAACGCTTCGGCGATCTCATGCTCGTTCGGCGTGAGGAGGGTGGCGCCGCGGTACGATCGAAGGGCCCAACGCGAATCGACCACGATGGGAATCCCCTGCCGCCGCGCCAGGCGGATCGCCGCCGTCCGGACGCCCGGCGCGAGCACGCCGTAGCCGTAATCCGAGAGGAGGAGCGCGTCGGCTCCCGCGAGCGCGCGACGAAGCCGCGCGACGAGCGCCCGCTCCGCCGCGGGCCCCACCGCGTGGCGCCGCCCGCGGTCGAGGCGGACGAGCTGCTGGCGCGCCGCATGGCTCGAGCCGGCGAGAACCCGCGTCTTCACGGCCGTGTCGATGCCGGCGTCCTTCACGATCCAGGTCGCCTCGAGCCCGTTCGACTTCAGCACGCGGCGAAGGGTCGTCCCCGCCGGATCGCCGCCCGCCCGGCCGACGAGACGCGCCCGGCCGCCGAGCGAGCGGACGTTCGCCGCGGCGTTCGCGGCGCCTCCGGGAACGCCGCGCTCCTCCTCGAATTCCAGGATGATGACCGGCGCCTCGCGCGAGAGTCGGGAGGAGCGCCCCACCCAGTAGAGATCGAGGACGACGTCTCCCAGGACGACGACCCGAGCGCGGGCGATCGAACGCGACAGCTCGAGGAGCCTGGCCGTCGTGACGCCTCCGGCGCGAGCCGCGCGGCCCTTCGCCCCGCGCGTCATGCCCGCGGCCCCGCGGAGGCCGCCTCGTGAAGCCGGGCGCGCGCCCAGTGATCCGCCCGCTCGATCGCGTCGAGCGACGTCGCCGCGGCGGGCGTGTGCGCGTCGAGCACCTGCCCCACGAGCCGCGTGATCTCTCCGAACCGGATCTTCCGCGCCAGGAAGAGGCGCACCGCCTCCTCGTCGGCCGCGTTCAGAACCGCCGGGGCCGTGCCGCCCCGCTCCATCGCGCGCCGCGCCAGCGCGAGCCCGGGGGCGCGACGCGGATCGGGCGCCTCGAAGTGGAGCGTGCCGACGAGCGCCAGATCGAGCCGCGGAAGCGACGCGGCCCAGCGCTCGGGATAGGTGAGCGCGTAGAGGAGCGGAAGGCGCATGTCGGGGACCGAGAGTTGCGCCACGAGCGAGCCGTCCTTGAATTCCACGACGGCATGGACGATCGACTGCGGGTGGATGACCACGTCGACCTGCGCCGGCGC
>DASTKG010000142.1:0-5004 GCA_035716005.1 Candidatus Eiseniibacteriota bacterium | reverse complement strand
TCGATGGTGCGGATGTCGCGCCCGTCCACGCGGATCGAGCCGCGCTGGAATTCGTAGAACCGCGTCATTAGATTAGCGATCGAGGACTTCCCGGCGCCGGTCGCCCCCACGATCGCCACCTTCTCGCCCGGCGCGATGTGGAAGGACAGGTCGCGGATCACGAACTCCTCGTCCTTGTAGGCGAACCAGACGTGATCGAACTCCACGTCGCCGCGCAGGCGTCCCACCGCGGACGCGTCCTTCGGCTCCACCACCGCGGGCTCGGTGTCGAGCAGCTCGAAGATCCGCTCCGAGGCGACCATCGCCGCCTGGAAGACGTTGTACTTCTCGCTCAGGTCCCGCACCGGCTGGTAGAAGCGGTCGGCGTACTGGATGAAGGCCACGACGACGCCGAACGTCACCGTCCCCGCCACGACGCCCGCGCCGCCGTACCAGACGATCAGCGCGAGCGCGATGGCGCCGATGAACTCGACCGCCGGGAAGAAGACGGCGTAGTAGAAGAGGTTCTGGACGTGGGCGTCCAGGTGCGACCGGTTGGCCTCGTCGAACTTCCGCGACTGCTTCCCCTCCACGTTGAAGAGCTTGAGGACGTCGAGCCCCTGCAGGTGCTCCTGCAGGAAAGCATTCAGCCGCGCGAGGCGAGACCGGACGCGCCGGTAGGAGACGCGCACCTTCGCCCGGAAGATGGCGGTGGCGACGACGAGCAGCACGACCGTCGTCATCGTCACCAGAGCCAATTTCCAGTTGAGCCAGAACATCGCCGCCACGATCCCGCCGACCATGAAGAGATCGCCGATGACGGCCACCACCCCCTGGGCGAAGAGTTCGTTCAGGACCGCGACGTCCTGCGTGACGCGCGTCAGGATCCGGCCGACGGGGCGCGTGTCGAAGTAGGAGGGCGTGAGGGTCGCCAGATGCTTGAAGATGCCGAGGCGAAGGTCCTGCATCGCCTTCTGACCCACCATCCCCATGATGTAGGTCTGCCAGTAGCGGAGGACGAAGGCCCCGGCCAGGACGCCGACGTAGGCGCCGGCGAGAAGGAGGAGCCCGCGCATCGCTTCGGCCTGCGCGACGCTCACGCCGCTCGCCGGCTTCACGTAGCGATCGATCGCCACCTTCGTCAGGTAGGGCCCCGCCACTTCCAGGAGGGAGATGCCGCCGAGGAGGACGATCGAGACGATGACCTCCTTCTTGTACGGCTTGAGGTACCGGAGGAGGCGGCTCGCCAGGCGCTTGTCGTAGATCCGGCCGGTGGTGGCGTCGACGTCGTCGGCGGCCGACCCGAAGGGTCCGCTCATAGCGCCTCCAGCTCCTCGACGACCTCTTCGCGGTGATAGAGCTCCGCGTAGAGCCCGCCTTGGCGCAGCAGCTCCTCGTGGGAACCGGTCGCGACGATCCGCCCCTCGTCAAGGACCACGATCCGGTCGACGCGAAGGAGCGCCGAGCGGCGATGGGTCGCGAGGATGATCGTCGGCTTCTCCGGAAGGTCGAAGAGCGTCTCGAGAATCTTCTCCTCCGTCCCCGGATCGACGCTCGCGAAGCAGTCGTCGAGGAGGAGCACGGGGCGCTCGAGCGCGAGCGATCGCGCCAGCGCGACGCGCTGCTTCTGGCCGCCGCTCAGCGTGATGCCCCGCTCGCCGATCATCGTGTCGAGGCCCTGGGGGAATTGCGTCAGGTCGCTCTCGAGCCCGGCGCGGCGCGCCACGGCGAGGGCGTCGGGGGGCGTCTCCCCCTCGGCGTAGCCGAAGCCGATGTTCGCGCGGATCGAGTCGGAGAAGAGAAAGGTCTCCTGCGGCACGAACCCGAAGCGCCGGCGGAGCACGCCGCGCGGCCACGCCGAGGCGGGAACGCCCCCGATCAGGATCGAGCCCGCCGTCGGCTCGTCGAGGCGCGCGATGAGCTGGAGGAGCGTCGTCTTCCCCGCGCCGGTCCGCCCGACCACCGCCACGCGGTCGCCGCGGCCGACGCGGAGCGTGACGTCGCGCAGCACGTCGCGATCGGTCCCCGGGTAGCGATATCCGACCGAGCGCAGTTCGACCGTCATGTCGTCGGTCGGCCTCGGAAGGGTGGCGTCGTCGACGTCCTCCTCGACCGGCTCGTCGAGGATCGACTGGATCCGTCCCATCGAGGCGGCGCCCCGCTGGAAGAGATTCGTCACCCAGCCGAGCGCGATCATCGGCCAGAGAAGCATGGCGAGGTAGATCTGGAACGCCACGAGGGAGCCGAGCGAGATCCGTCCGGTGATGACGGCGCCGCCGCCGATCCAGAGGACCACGGCGGCCGCGATCCCGCCGACGAGCGACATCGTGGGCCACATGCCCGCCTGGATCTTGATCATCCGCTCGTTCCGCGCCAGGAATTCGTCGTGGATCTTCCGGAACGCCTGGTACTCCCCTTCCTCCTCCACGTGCGCCTTCACGACGCGGATGCCGGCGAGGGTCTCCTGCGCCTTCGCCGTCAGGGAGGAGAACGACTCCTGGATCCGCTCGTAGTGGTGGTGGAGCTTCGCGCCGAGGCGCGCGACCAGGATGGAGAGGATCGGAAGCGGGATGAGGGCGATCAGGGTCAGGCGCCAGTCGATGCGGCACATGAGCGTGACCGCCATGACGAACGTGATGCAGGTGTTCGCGAAGTACATGATCCCCGGTCCGAGGAAGTTCCGGACCGCGTCGAGGTCGTTCGTGGCGCGCGAAAGGAGATCGCCGACCTTCCGCGTCCGGTAGGTGTGGGCCGGGAGGTGGGCGATGTGGCTGAAGATGTCGTTTCGGAGCTCGTATTCCATGATGCGCGACGCGCGAATGAGCGACCAGCGCATGGTGAAGAGGAATACGCCCTGGAGCGCGACGGCGAGGAGGATGAGGCCGGCGTCGCGCAGGAGCCCTTCCGAGGTCGCCCCCTTCTGGAGATGGTCGACCGCCGTCCGCACCAGCCACGGCGTCCAGACCTGGAAGAGGTTGGTCAGGAGGACCGAGACGCCGCCGGCGACGAGCGCCCCGCGGTGGCGCCGCAGGTAGGGCAGGAGATGTTTCAGCGCTCCGATGGCGTCCCCCTCTGGAGTGTCCGGCTACGCGGCGTTGGGATCGGCGAGAATCACGATCCGGCCGCATCCCTCGCAGCTCAGGATCGTCTCGCCCTGCTTCGCGATCTGCATGTCGTGCGCGGTGAGCGCGCGGTGGCACGCCCCGCAGGCGTTGTTCTGGACCGTCACGACGGCCGTGCCCTCGCGGCCGGCGTAGAGACGATCGTACTTGGCCAGGACCGCCGGCGCGATGGGAACGCGCCCCTCGTCGCGGAACCTCGTCCTCTCGGCGATCTCGGCCTCGAGCGCGGCGGCCTCGGCGTCGAGCGCGGCGCCTCCCTCCTTCAACGCCCGCTCGGCGGCGGCCACGCCCGCCTCGGCCTTCTTCAGGCCCGCGGCGAGCGATTCTTCCTTCTCCATCCACTCCAAGATCGCCGTCTCGTGATCGGAGCGCTTCCCGGTCACGTTCGCGATCTGGTGCTTCATCGCCGTGAACTCCTCGTTCGTCTTCACGTCGAAGAGCTGCTTTTCGAGTCGGGCGGCCTCCGCCGAGAAGCCCTCCGCCTCCTTCTCGAGGCGGCGCCGCTCCAGCCGCGCGCTCTCGAGCTCCTTTTGGATGCCGCGAACGGCGTTTCGGGCTCCGTCCAGGGCGCGGGAGAGGGCGTCGCGGCGCCTCGGCACCTCCGCCAGGCGGCGCCGGCTGTCGGCGAGCGCGCCGTCGCGGCGCTGGAGCTCCAGGAGAGAGGCGAGTTCGGGACGCATGGCGCGGGCGGTCTACCCCCCGAAACGAAGATCGGGGAGCGTGAAGGGTCGCTCCCCGGAAATGGTGGGCGGTGCAGGGATTGAACCTGCGACCTCTGGCTTGTGATACCAGCGCTCTCCCAGCTGAGCTAACCGCCCCCGCATGTTTCGTCGATTGAATGGGCCCACTTGGACTCGAACCAAGGTCCATCCGGTTATGAGCCGGGTGCTCTCACCAACTGAGCTATGGGCCCAAATCGTCGGCAAGGTTCTCACCAAGGTTTCGAGCAGGGCAGACTACCATCCGCCTCCCCGCACGGTCAAGGCGCCCCGCCCCGTCACATCGCCTCGATGTAGCCCTTCAGCCGGCGGCTGCGCGTCGGATGACGGAGCTTCCGGAGCGCCTTCGCCTCGATCTGCCGAATGCGCTCGCGCGTGACGTTGAAGGTCGCTCCCACCTCTTCCAGCGTGCGCGGGCAGCCGTCCTCGGTCAGCCCGAAGCGGAGCCGGATGACGCGCGCCTCGCGCTTGCTCAGCGTTTCCAGAACCTCGTTCACCTCGTCCTTCAGCATGGAGAAGGCCGCCGCCTGCGCGGGCGAGACGACCGAGGTGTCCTCGATGAAATCGCCGAGGCTCGAGTCGTCGTCCTCGCCGATCGGACGGTCGAGCGAGATCGGCTCCTGCGCCGCCTTCAGCACGCTCTTGATCTTGTCGACCGGCATGGCCAGCCGCTGCGCCACCTCTTCCGGGGTCGGCTCGCGGCCCAGCTCCTGCACCAGCCGCCGCGACGTGCGGACGACCTTGTTGATCGCCTCGATCATGTGGACGGGGACGCGGATGGTCCGCGCCTGGTCGGCGATGGCGCGCGTGATGGCCTGGCGGATCCACCACGTCGCGTAGGTCGAGAACTTGTACCCCTTGCGGTAATCGAACTTGTCGACCGCGCGCATGAGGCCGCTGTTCCCCTCCTGGATGAGGTCGAGGAATTCGAGCCCCCGGTTCGTGTAGCGCTTGGCGATCGAGATCACGAGGCGGACGTTCGCCTCGATCATCTCGCGCTTCGCCTTGTCGCGCGCGATTTCGCCCGAGCGGATCTCCCGCGCGACTTCCTTGATCTCGTCGCGCGACATGTTCGCCTCTTCCTCGACCTTCCGGACGTGCTTCCGGGCGTTCTTCGTGGCCCGGTCGTAGGCGTCGAAGTCGTCCTCGTCGAGGTGCGCCTCCCGCTTCACCTGCGTGGCCTC
>DASTKG010000141.1:0-23753 GCA_035716005.1 Candidatus Eiseniibacteriota bacterium | reverse complement strand
GAACGCCCGCTCGTGGAGCATCTCTTCCGGATCGCCAAGACCCGGGAGACGACGATGACCGACGACGAGCTCTCGGCGGCGGTCCGTGACTTCCGGGCGCAGCGAGGTGCCTCCGTTGGCTAAGCGCTATCGCGTCGCCGTCCTGGGCGGCGACGGAATCGGACCGGAAGTGACGCGCGAGGCGCGGGCGGCCATCCGCCTCGCCTCCGAAATCTTCGGCTTCGGCGTCGAGTGGACCGACTATCCCTTCGGCGCGGAGCACTATCTCAAGACGCAGGAGACCCTGCCGCCCTCCGCCCTCGAGGAGATGAAGGGGCAGGACGCCATCCTCCTCGGCGCGATCGGCGATCCTCGGCTTCCCGTGGGGATGCTGGAGCGGGCGATCATCTCGGGGATCCGATTCGGGCTCGATCTCTACGTGAATCTCCGCCCCATCAAGCTCTACGCCGCCGACCTCTGCCCGCTCAAGGGAAAGGGCCCGGAGGACGTCGATCTCATCGTGGTCCGCGAGAACACGGAGGACGTCTACGCCGGCATCGGCGGATTCCTCAAGAAGGGGACGCCCGACGAGGTCGCGCTCCAGCAGATGATCTTCACGCGAAAGGGCGTGGAGCGGGTCATCCGCTACTCCTTCGACCTCTGCCGGCGCCGCGCGAAGCGGAAGAAGCTGACGATGATCGACAAGGCGAACGCGGTCGGCGCCATGGATCTCTGG
The DNA here is from genome assembly GCA_035716005.1 of Candidatus Eiseniibacteriota bacterium. Classification (GTDB taxonomy): domain Bacteria; phylum Eisenbacteria; class RBG-16-71-46; order SZUA-252; family SZUA-252; genus SZUA-252. The sequence goes on along the minus strand of DASTKG010000141.1, from coordinate 23,038 downwards.
ACGCGCGTCTTCGAGGAGGTGGGCCGCGAATATCCCGACATCGCGCGCGAGCACGCCTACATCGACGCCGCCTGCATGTGGCTCGTGAAGAACCCCGAGTCGTTCGACACCGTCGTCGTCTCGAACATGTTCGGCGACATCTTCACCGACCTGGGCGCCGCGATTCAGGGCGGCATGGGCGTCGCCGCGTCGGGGAACATCCATCCCGGCCGCGTCTCCATGTTCGAGCCGATCCACGGATCGGCCCCGAAGCACGCCGGGCGAAACGTCGCCTCGCCCATCGGCGCCATCCTCGCCGGGCAGATGCTCCTCGATCACCTCGGGGAGGCCGACGCGGCGGCGCTGGTCTCGAACTCCGTCCAGGGGCTCTTCACGGAGGGCCGACTCCGTTCGACCGGAACCGACAGCGGCGTTTCCACGACGCAGCAGGGGGAGTGGGTGCGGGAGGGGATGCGCCGGCTGGCGGCCCGCCCCGCCGGAACTTCTTGATCTCGGAGCATCAGTCTGCTATAATTCCTTAGTCTCACAGGCCTTACCTCGACATCCTGCGCTGCTGTTCGGTCGGCTGAGATCCCCCCTCGGGGCCCCAAGCCCCATCTCAACCACCCCAGGAACGGTCCGGGCCCGCGAGGCGCATCGCCGTGGCCCCTTTCCGGGCCGCCGGCTCACGATCGCGCGCCTTGATGTCGGGTCTGGGCTCGCGATCCGCAGCACACACCTGTTCGACACGAAGTCCGGACATGCTCCATCCATGCACCACGCTCTAGGGAGGACTCCATGAAGTCTGTTGCCCGGTTTCTGGTGGTGGCGGCCGTCTGCCTCGCGGCATTCGCGGCGCCGGCCTCCGCTCAGTACATGTACCTCGACTCCAACGGGGATGGGGTCAACACGGCGGCCGATCTTCTGAACGCCAACGGCGTTCCGACGACGGTGGACGTGTGGTTGAGAACCAACGTCAACGCGGACGGGTCGCCCGCGACCTGTGTGACGGGGGACGGCGACCTGACGATCAACTCCTACGTGACCAACATGCAGGCCACCGGCGGGACGGTGACGTACTCCGGGTTCACCAACCTCCAGGCGAGCATGGTTACGGTCACGGTGCCGGGGACGCCGCTCGCCAGCGACACCGAATTCTCGGTCGGCCGCGGCGGCTCGGCGATCCTCACCCCCGGGGACTACAAGCTCTTCACCATGACGATCACGGGCGTGAGCGGCGCCCCGTCCGTGAACATCGTCGCCCTCAGCGCGCTTCAGCAGACCGATCTCACCAACTTCGGCGCAGCGTGCTCGGGCAACAGCTTCGACAACACGATGAAGCTCGGCGACGAGTGGTTCGACGTCGCCGGTCTCGGCGCGGCCCCCGGCGGCAATCTGAACCCGATCATCACCGCCCCGGCGACGGCGACCGGCTCCGAAAACTCGTCGATTTCCGTGACGGGCTCGGCCACCGATCCCGACGTGCAAAACGTGACCCTCTCGCAGACGAACAACGCCCCCTTCTTCACCGCTTCCAGCTCGGCCGGCCCGTCCCTCAGTCCGAGCATCACGCTCACGGGCACCCCGAACTTCGATCAGGCGGGGGGCTACACGGTGAACTGGAGCGCGGCCGACGCCACGACCGGCACCGCGGCCGCGACCACGGCCGTCACGATCAACGACGTGAATCGTCCGCCCGTGATCACGGCGCCCGCGACGGCGAGCGGCACCGAGAACAGCGCCGTCTCCGTCACGGCGTCGGCGTCCGATCCCGACGGCAACAATCTCGTGCTCTCCCAGACGAACAACGCGGCCTTCCTCGCCGGCCCGTCTTCGGCCGGCCCGGCGTTGAACCCGAGCATCACGCTCTCCGGCACGCCAAGCTTCACGCAGTCGGGCAGCTACACCGTGAACTGGACGGGCAACGATCTCGTCGGCGGCACCTCCACGGCGACGACCGCCCTCACGATCGCGAATCTGAACCGGAACCCGGTCATCACGGCGCCGGCGACGGCAGGCGGCGTGGCGCTCTCCTCGGTATCCGTCACCGGTTCGGCGTCGGACCCCGACGCGCAGAACGTGACGCTGTCGCAGACGAACGACGCTCCGTTCTTCACGGCTTCCAGCTCCGCGGGTCCGTCCCTGAATCCGAGCATCACGCTCACGGGAACCCCGTCGGCCGCCGGTAGCTTCACGGTCAACTGGAGCGCGAACGACGGCGCCGGCGGAACGGCCGCGGCCGCCACGGCGCTGACGATCACCGCGGGGAACCAGGCTCCCGTGATCACCGCACCGGCTACCGTGAGCGGCACGGAGAACAGCGCGGTCTCCATCACGGGCTCCGCGAGCGATCCGGACGCGGACCAGGTGACCCTCTCGCAGACGAACGACGCGGCGTTCCTCGCGGGCGCGGCCTCGGCCGGCCCGGCGCTGAACCCGAGCATCACCCTCACCGGCACGCCCAGCTTCACGCAGTCGGGCAGCTACACGGTGAACTGGAGCGCGAACGACGGCGCCGGCGGCACCGCGGCGGCGACGACGGCCCTCACGATCGCGAACCTGAACCGGAACCCGAGCATCACGGCTCCGGCGACGGTCAGCGGCACGGAGAACACGGCCGTTTCGATCACGGGCTCGGCGTCGGATCCTGACGCTCAGAACGTGACGCTCTCCCAGACGAACAACGCGGCGTTCCTCACCGGTGCGGCCTCGGCCGGCCCGGCGTTGAACCCGAGCATCACGCTCACCGGCACGCCCAGCTTCTCGCAGTCGGGCGGCTACACGGTGAACTGGAGCGCGACGGACGCGTCGGCCGGCACCGCGGCGGCGACGACGGCCCTCACGATCGCGAATCTGAACCGGAACCCGGTCATCACGGCTCCGGCGACGGCGAGCGGCGTGACGGGCGTCGCGGTTTCGGTGACGGGCTCGGCGTCGGATCCCGACGCTGAGAACGTGACCCTCTCGCAGACGAACGATGCTCCGTTCTTCACGGCCTCGAGCAGCGCGGGCCCGTCCTTGAATCCGAGCATCACGCTCACGGGGACGCCGTCGGCGACCGGGACCTTCACGGTGAACTGGAGCGCGACGGATGCGTCGGCCGGCACGGCGTCGGCCACCACCGCTCTCACGATCGGTACCGGCAACCAGGCGCCGGTCATCACGGCTCCGGCGACGGTGAGCGGGACGGAGAACAGCGCGGTCTCGATCACGGCCTCGGCCTCCGATCCCGAGGGCCAGGACGTCACCCTTTCGCAGACGAACGACGCCGCCTTCCTGACGGGACCGGCCTCGGCCGGCCCGGTCGCGAACCCGAGCCTCACGCTGACGGGCACGCCCGACTTCACCCAGGCGGGCAGCTACACGGTGAACTGGAGCGCGAACGACGGCGCCGGCGGCACTGCGGCGGCCACGACCGCCCTCACGATCGCGAACCTGAACCGGAACCCGGTCATCACGGCTCCGGCGACGGTGAGCGGCACGGAGAACACGGCCGTTTCGATCACGGGCTCGGCGACCGATCCTGACGCCGAAAACGTGACGCTCTCGCAGACCAACGACGCGGCGTTCCTCACGGGCGCGGCTTCCAACGGCCCGTCGTTGAACCCGAGCATCACCCTCACCGGCACGCCCAGCTTCTCGCAGTCGGGCAGCTACACGGTGAACTGGAGCGCGACGGACGCGTCGGCCGGCACGGCGGCGGCCACCACCGCGCTCACCATCGAGAACGTCAACCAGAACCCGATCATCACGGCTCCCGCGAGCGTGAACGGCATGGAGACCGTCGCGGTCTCGATCACGGGCTCGGCGTCCGATCCGGACGGCGACGACGTGACCCTGTCGCAGACGAACGACGCGGCGTTCCTCACCGGTTCGGCCTCGGCCGGCCCGGCGTTGAATCCGAGCATCACGTTGACGGGCACGCCCGCGCTCGGCCAGGCCGGCTCCTACACCGTCAACTGGAGCGCGACCGACGCGACGACCGGAACGGCCTCGGCGACGACGGCTCTCAACATCGGGCCGAAGGTCAACCAGAACCCGGTCATCACGGCTCCGGCCACGGTCAGCGGCACGGAGGGCACGGCGGTTTCGATCACGGGTTCAGCGTCCGATCCGGACGGCGACGACGTGACGCTGTCGCAGACGAACAACGCGGCGTTCCTCTCCGGTTCGGCCTCGGCCGGCCCGGCGTTGAATCCGAGCATCACCCTGTCGGGCACCCCGGGCGCCAGCGACGCCGGCAGCTACACGGTCAACTGGAGCGCGGCGGACGTCACGACGGGCACGGCGGCGGCCACCACGGCGCTGACGATCGCGAATCAGAACCAGGCGCCGACTCTCGATCAGCCGGCCGACATGACGGTCAACGAGGGCGCCACCGATTCGCAGCAACTCACGGCCAGCGATCCGGACAGCGATCCGCTCACGTACTCCAAGGTCGGGACGACCCCGCTCTTCATGTCGGTCTCGGCTTCCGGTCTCGTGCAGCTCTCGCCCGGCTTCAGCGACGCCGGCAGCTACACCGGCACGGCTCGGGTGAGCGACGGCGCCGCGAGCGACACCAAGTCGTTCGCGATCACCGTGGTCAACGTGAATCGGTGCCCGACGGCGGCCTTCGTCGGCGCTCCGTATAGCGGCATCGTGAACCTTCCGGTCACGTTCAACGGCTCGGCCTCGTCCGATCCCGACGGCGATCCGCTCACCTACGCCTGGTCGTTCGGCGACGGGTCGAACTCCACCGGCGCCATCGTGACGCACGCCTACGCCGCGGGCGGCGTCTACACGGTCGGTCTCACGGTGGACGACGGAGTCTGCAACAACAGCGCCTCGACGACGGCGACCATCTCGACCGAATTCCCGGCCAGCGTGTTCACGACCGGCGGGAACAACACGACGTCGCTCAACGCCGGCAAGCCCACGACCTGCGTGCAGATCGAGCCCGTCAACGGCTCGTTCGCCATCACGGACGTGAATCTCGCGTCGATCAAGATGATCTCGATCGGCACCGGTTCGGTGTCGGAGATCTTCGCGGGCGGGAGCAAGACGACCGTGGACGGCGACAAGAACCACAACGGGATCGACGAGATCGCGGCCTGCTTCTCGAAGGACGATCTCCGGCTCCTGTTCAGCAATCTCCCGGCCGGCAAGAACACCGTCACGGTGGCGGTGGAGGGCGATCTCGTCACGGGCGGCAAGTTCCGCGGTGAACTCGTCCACGTGGTGAAGGCTTCCGGCGGTGCGCTGGTCGCGGCGGTGTCGCCGAATCCGCTCAACCCGGAGACGACGCTCTCGTTCAGCATGGACACCCCGGGCCGCGTCACGGTCAAGGTCTTCGACGTGAACGGCCGCTTGGTTCGGTCGCTGCTCGACGACTCGCGCGGCGCCGGATACCAGGACGTTCGCTGGAACGGCGCGGACGGCAACGGCGTGAAGGTCGCGAGCGGGATCTACTACTTCCGCCTCGACACGCCGAACGGCCGCATCGTGAAGGCGGTGACGGTCCTCAAGTAGGAGGCGTCTCTTCGAAGTAGGAAGGAAGTCATCCCTCGTCGAGGGGGATAAGGCGGGGCGGCGCGGTACGGCCGCCCCGTCGACTTTTATCCGCGCGGCCGGTCGGCGGCGCGGAGGCGCTCGGCGAGCGAAGCGACGACGGGAGTGGGAATGCCGGCGGCCGCCCCTTCGCGGAGGACGGCGCCGACGATGGCGTCCGCCTCGGTCGGCCGTCCGTGCGCCACGTCCTCGGCCATCGAGGAACGATTGTCCGCCGTGTCGTGCAGGAGGGCGTCGAGGAGCGGCTCGGGATCGTAGGGCGCCGCGAGGTGGCCGCGGGCGGCGCCGACCGCCGCCGCCTCGCGCGCGGCGGCCGCCGCGAGGGCGTGAAGCGCGGGAACCTCCAGGAGCGCGCCGTTTCGAACGTCGTGGACGGCGGTGACCGGGTTGACCGCCACGTTGAGGACGAGCTTCCTCCAGAGCGTGTCGCGGGCGTTCGCGCCCTTTTCCGCGCGGAGCTTCGCGGCGCGGAATAGCGACACCGCTTCGTCGCACGCCGGACCGGCCGAGGCCGTCCAGGGCGCGAAGGTCGTCAGGCCATCGAGCGACTCGTGAAACGCGCCCTCCGCGTCCCAGAACGCCCCGAGCGTGGTCGTCCCGGCCGCCAGGGAAGCGCCGGGGAACGCGCTCTGGAGGCGATCCATGTGACCCCAGCCGTTCTGAAGGGAGATCATCGGCGTGGCGTCCAGGCCCGCCGCCGGCGTTTCGGCGAGCGTGGCGATGGCCGAATCCGTCTGATACGACTTCACGCAGAGGAAGAGGAGCCTCGCGGGGAAGAGCGACGCGGGGCGGTCCACGGCCAGCGCGCCGGGCGCGTCGCGCCGGAGCGTGGCGGCCCTCTCCGGCCGGCGCACGAGGACGCGGACGCTCGTGCCCGCGGCCGAGAGCCGCGCGGCGAGAAGCGTCCCGAGGGCGCCGGCCCCCACGACGGCCACCGCCGTGCGAGGCGTCGACGTCCCCCCGTGATTCGACGAATCGCCCATCGCCGCTCCGAGCCCTCCACGCTTGACCGCCGCGCCGCGCCCGCCTACAGTTCGGCTCTCGGCGCCTCTCCGCGAATCTCCCCCATGGTACCCCGAACGAGCGTTCCCGTGCTTCGAGCCGTCATTTTCGATTACGGCAACACCCTCATCGGAATCGACCCCTCGACGCCCTCCGCGCGCACGGACTACGCCGACGTCGTGGCGCGCCCGGGCGCCGAACGGCTCGCGGCGCATCTGGCGCGGCAGGGCACTCTCCCGGCGGCGAAGGGGGCGGAAAAGTTCATCGAGCGCTTCCTCGAGATTCGAGAGCGGAACCGCCTCACCGCCGAGCAGACGGGGCGGGAGATCACCGCGGGCGAGTCGCTCGACGAAGCCCTGGCCGACGCTCAGGCCCCGTCGCTGCCGGCGGCCGCGCTGGCGGATGCGGTCCGCGTCTATTTCTCGGCGGAGGAGGAGCGCGTGGTGGCGCTCGAGGGCTCCCGCGAGACGTTGGAGTTCCTTCGAGAGAGCGGGACGAGGATCGGGCTCCTCTCGAACGCCACCGACGGCCGTTACGTCGAGCGCGTGGCGACGAGGCTCGGCATGCGTCCCTACTTCGACCCCTTCTTCGTCTCGGCCGATCTCGGCATCCGAAAGCCGCGCGTCGAGGCGTTCCGCGCGGTGCTCGAGAGCTGGTCGCTGCCGGCCGCCTCGGTGGCCATGGTGGGGGACTCGCTCCACCACGACGTGAGCGGAGCGAATCGGCTCGGCCTCTACTCCATCCACTACGCCCAGTTCCCGAATCCGTTCGACCCGGAGCATCGCGGCAGCGTCGTTCCGAGCGCCGAAGCGCGCTCGCACGACGCCCTCCGCGCGCTCTTCGCGCCGCTCCTCGCGCCCCGCGACTAGCCCCGTTCCACCGCCGGCCGAACGGCCGGGACGGCGATCCCCGCGCCGGCGCCGAAATCCAAATCCCCGAGGAGGCGACGCCATGCTGGCTCGCGTCTGGTCGTGCACCACGATCGGGATCGACGGCGTCTTCGTGCACGTGGAGGCCGACCTCGGCGTCGGGCTCCCGTCCTTCACCATCGTCGGGCTTCCCGACGCCGCCGTGCGGGAGAGCCGCGAGCGCGTGCTTGCGGCGATCCGGAACTGCGGGTTCGACTTTCCGGCCCGCCGCATCACCATCAATCTGGCGCCGGCGCACGTGCGGAAGGAGGGGGCGCGATTCGATCTTCCGATCGCCGCGGCCATTCTCCTCGCCTCGGGACAGATCCCGCGCGGCGCGCCGATCGAGGAGGGAGTGCTGACGGGGGAGCTGGCTCTCGACGGATCGGTCCGTCCCGTGCGAGGGCTCCTCGCCGTGCTCGCGGCCGCCCTCCACGAGGGCCGCGGTCCCGTCTGGATTCCTCGCGCGAACCGCGAGGAGGCGCGCGCGCTTCCCCGCGTGCCGGTCGTGATCGTCGACTCTCTCTCGGCGCTGCGGGGGCACGAGGAGGAGTCCGCGCCCGAGGCGATCGCGGAAGCCGGCGACGCGCCGCTCCCGGTTCCCGACTTCGCCGACGTGCGTGGGCAGGCGCTCGCGCGCCGCGCGCTCGAGATCGCGGCCGCCGGTGGGCACAACGCGCTGCTCATCGGGCCGCCGGGCGCGGGGAAGACGATGCTCGCGAGGCGGCTTCCGGGCATCCTGCCGCCCCTCACCGGAGAGGAGGCGATCGAGGTGGCCACGATCCATTCCGTGGCGGGACGGCTCCAGCCCGGGACGGCGCTCTCTCGCACGCCTCCGTTCCGGGCGCCGCACCACACGATTTCCGACGCGGGGCTCGTCGGCGGCGGCCGCGGCCCGATGCCGGGCGAGGCGAGCCTGGCGCACCGGGGGGTTCTCTTCCTCGACGAGCTGCCGGAGTTCAAGCGGAACGCCATCGAGGCGCTTCGCCAGCCGCTCGAGGAGGGGGCGATCACCATCGCGCGCGCCGGCTCGGCGGTCCGGTTCCCCGCGTCGTTCGCGCTCGTCGCCGCGATGAACCCCTGCCCCTGCGGATTTCGCGGCGACCCGCGGGGATGCCGATGCGCGCCCGAGGCGGTGGGCCGCTACTGGGCGAAGGTGTCGGGCCCCATTCTCGACCGAATCGACCTCATCCTCGAGATGCCGGCGGTGCCGATGGACGACCTCTTCGCCCAGACGAGCGGAGAGACGTCCGCCGCGCTGCGGGAGCGTGTCCTCGGAGCGCGTGCGGTCGCGGCGTCGCGCAATCGGGCCGGCGAGCGGAACGCGATCCTCTCGGCGCGGGAACTCGGCCGGCTCGCTCCCCTCGACCCCGCCTCGAAGGATCTCTTTCGTCGCGCGGCGGCGACCTTCCGGCTCACGGCCCGCGGCGTCCTCCGCACGAGGCGCGTGGCCCGGACGATCGCGGACCTCGCGGGCTCGGAGAGCGTGCGGGCCGGGCACGTGGCGGAGGCGCTCCAGTACCGGATGCCGGCGGGAGTCCTCTAGAGTCGGGGGCGACTTCGCGAAAAAGATTTCACGGCTTGTCGATTTCCGGGCGTCTCGTTCGTCGTACAGTTGAGCGAGGGGGCCGGCCGGTCGAATTCGCCCGAGCCGCCCAGCGCCGAACCCTGGACGAGGAAAGGACAGAACCATGCGATTCATGATGTTGATGATTCCGAAGGGGTACGAATCGGCGGCACCGGGGACGGTGCCGGACGCCAAGGCCGTGGCGGCCATGATGAAGTACAACGAGTCGCTGCAGAAGGCGGGGGTTCTCCTGACGTTGGACGGCCTTCACCCCCCTTCGATGGGAGCGCGCGTCTCGTTCGCCGGCGGGAAGCCGACGGTGACCGACGGGCCCTTCGCCGAGGCGAAGGAAGTGCTGGGCGGCTACTGGATGATCCAGGTGAAGTCGAGGGACGAGGCGATCGAGTGGGCGAAGCGCTGCCCGGGCTCCGAGAACGAGATCATCGAGATCCGCCAGGTTCAGGAGATGGCCGATTTCCCAGCCGACGTGCAGGACGCGGCGAAGGGATTCTCGGAGATGCAGGCGAAGGGCGGAGCGGGCCGGTAGGGGCGAGCCGGGCGGAGCGCCGCGGCTCGGGCTTGCGTCGCGGAGGGCGTCGGTGGTCTGATCGGGGACCATGGCGGCCCCCGACATCCATCGTGCGATCGAAGCGGTCTGGCGGATCGAGTCGGCGCGGCTCATCGCCGGTTTGACGAGGATCGTCCGCGACGTCGGCCTGGCCGAGGAACTGGCGCAGGACGCGCTCCTCGCCGCGCTCGAGAATTGGCCCGAGTCGGGCATTCCGGAGAAGCCGGGTGCCTGGCTCATGACCACGGCGAAGCGCCGCGCCATCGATCACCTGCGCCGGCGAAAGCGGGTCGAGCGGAAGCACGAGGAACTCGGCCGCGAGCTCGACGCGTGGCAGGGGGCGTCCGCGGCGGAGCTGGAGGCCAGGCTCGACGCCGCGATGGACGACGATCTCGGCGACGATCTCCTGCGCCTCGTCTTCATCGCGTGCCACCCCGTTCTGCCGACCGAGGGCCGCGTGGCCCTCACGCTTCGACTGCTCGGCGGGCTCACGACATCGGAGATCGCGCGGGCGTTCCTCGTTCCGGAGGCGACCGTGGCCCAGCGGGTCGTGCGGGCCAAGCGGACTCTCGCGGAGGCGCGCATTCCCTTCGAAGTCCCGCGAGGCGCCGAGCGGGCCGCCCGTCTCGCGTCGGTGCTCGAGGTGATCTATCTCGTCTTCAACGAGGGCTACGCGGCCACCGCGGGGGACGACTGGATGCGTCCCGGCCTCTGCGAGGACGCGCTTCGCCTCGGGCGGGTCCTGGCCGGGCTCGCGCCCGCGGAGCCGGAGGTTCACGGCCTCGTCGCCCTCATGGAGATTCAGGCGTCTCGGTTCGCCGCGCGCACGGGAGCGTCGGGCGAACCGGTCCTTCTCCTCGATCAGGATCGCGCGCGATGGGACCGGCTTCTCATCGATCGGGGCCTCGCGGCTCTGGAGCGGGCGGAGGCGCTGGGCGGCGCGCCGGGTCCCTACGCGCTCCAGGCCGCCATCGCCGCCTGCCACGCCCGCGCGCGCGAGCCGAGTGAAACCGACTGGCCGCGAATCGTGGCGCTCTACGAGGCGCTCATGGCCGTCGCGCCGTCGCCCGTCGTGGAATTGAACCGGGCCGTCGCCGTCTCGATGGCGTTCGGCGCCGCGGCGGGGCTCGAGCTGGTCGACGCGCTCTCCTCGGAGCCGTCGCTTCGCTCCTATCACCTCCTGCCGAGCGTGCGCGGCGATCTGCTGTTCAGGCTCGGCCGCCGAGACGAGGCGCGCGCGGCCTTCGAACTCGCGGCGTCGCTCACGCGAAACGCGCGGGAACAGACGCTCCTCATCGCGCGCGCGGCGGAGTGCCGGCGAACGGAGGGGGAGCCTTTCACGGAGGAGGAACCATGACGACTCGATCGTCACCGACGGGGAAGTGGGCGGCCCTGGGACCTCGTCTCCTGAGCGTCCTCCGGATCGTGGCGGCCTTCCTGTTCATGCAGGCGGGCAGCATGAAGCTCTTTGCCTTTCCCGCCGGAATGCCTCCCGACGGTAGCACCGCGACGGTGATGTCGCAGATCTGGATCGGAGCGGTGCTCGAGGTATTCGGCGGCGGACTTCTGCTCGTCGGGCTCTTCACGCGTCCCGTCGCGTTCCTCCTGGCCGGCGAGATGGCCGTGGCCTATTTCCAATTCCACGCGCCGAAGGGCTTCTGGCCGGTCCTGAACGGCGGCGTCCCCGCCGCGCTCTACTCGTTCGTCTGGCTCTACGTTTCGGCCGCCGGGGCGGGGCCGTGGAGCCTCGACGCGATGCGGCGACGGACCATGCTCTGAGGAGCGTCCATTAAATTGACACCCCAAGAAAGTGGACAGCCAGTCTCTCGGGCTATAACTCCATATATTTCAGCGACTTTCGCCGGTCGAAGCGGTTAGGTATAACAAAAAGAGGTACTTGCAGCCTTCTCCAGGCATGACCCATCCCGCCGGCCGTCCCGATTCTTGATCCGCATCATATTGTATCCAAACGAATTGCAGCCTTATTTCCATCCCGCGACGATCGTGGCACGGAACTGGCCCGAGGGAGTCCCCCGGGGCTTCCAGTTCGAGATGTTCTCCCCGGCCCGCGTAATCGCGAATGGTGCTGGCGGGTGGGCCAAACGGATCTAGAGCAGCACCACATTCTCTAGTTCAAGGAGGAAATTAGAATATGGCGACGCGGAAGAGAGCGAAGAAGGCAGTGCGTAGGAAGGTCGCGCGCAAGGCCGCCCGTCGGAAGGTCGCGCGCAAGGCCGTACGCCGCAAGGCCGTGCGGAAGGCCGCGCGGCGGAAGGTGGCGCGCAAGGCCGTGCGTCGGAAGGCCGCGCGCAAGGCCGTGCGCCGCAAGGCCGTGCGTAAGGCCGTGCGCCGCAAGGCGGTCAAGAAGGCCGTGCGCCGCAAGGCCGTCAAGCGCGCCTTGGTGAGAAGGGCCGTCAAGAAGGCGATCTTGAAGAAGGTCCTCGAATCCGAGATGCAGCCGATGTAGGTAGTGGCAGGACCGAGAACACCCGAGGGGGCCCGAGGAGATTCTCCGGGCCCCCTCGATTCATTTCACCCCGATCCGCGCCCGACACCCCTCCCGATCGCGCGCGGTCGCGTCGCGTCGCTCCTTCCCCGGCGGAGGGCCCTTCCGGCCCCCAATCCCTTGGGGCGCAACGGAGAAGCCCGTTGACTTCGGGGTATGGACTGGATAGCGTATCGACCAACCGGGGGAAACCTGATGAACTTGAAGATCCATGCCAACTTAGTAGCCCATCGAATGGTTCTCGCGAGCTTTCTCCTCGCCATCTCCGCCGCTCCGGCCGCGGCCCAGGCGCCCCCGGCGGGATCGGCGCCCGACGCCAAGGGCGCCCCCACGATGCAGCCCGTCGCGCGGAAGGCGCCGAAGGCGATGACGATCGACGAGGCGCTCGAATTCACGAAGAAATCGCCGAAGGAGACCAACGCCTGGCTGGCGCTCGGCTCCGCGTATCGCGCGGCGCACAAGTACGCCGAAGCCGAGGCCGCGTATAAGAAGATGTCCGCGCTCGACCCGAACAACTCGACCGCGTGGACGAGCCTCGGCGCGGTCTACATGGATCAGCGGAAGAGCGAGCAGGCCAAGGCCGCGTTTCAAAAGGCCCTGAAGATCAATCCCGCCGACGCCGCCGCTCACTACAACCTGGGCACCTATTACATGACGATGGGGCGGCGCGACGACGCGCTCGGTGAATTCAAGCGGGCCGCCGCGGCCGATCCTCCCATCGCGGACGCCGTGGTCAGCATCGGCCTCATCCAGGCGGAAACCGGCTCGCTCGACGACGCGATGAACTCGTACCGGAAAGCGCTCGGCATCGATTCGACGAACGTGCGCGCGCTCTGCAATCTCGGCAACGCCTACTACAGCCAGGGACGCCAATCGGACGCGACGACGCTCTACCGGAAGGCGCTCAAGTACGACCCGCAGAATCAGGAAGCGATCTACAATCTCGGGGTCGCCTTCGCCGACGCCGGCATCTATCAGTCGGCCATCACCTACTGGCATCGGGTGGTCGGAATCGACTCGCTCTCCGTCGTGGCCGAGAGCGCCAAGAACAGCATTCAGGTGCTGCAGGAGTACGTCGACCAGCAGAAGAAGGCGAACCCGACGGGTCCGTGATCCCCGCGGCCCGCGAAGCGAATTTCATCCCGGCGCGAGAGGCGCCGCGGCGCCACTCAGGGAGGCCTCGACCGATGCATCGGCGATACTCGCGAATCTCGGCCAGCGTTCCCGTCGTCACCGCGACGATCCTCGTCCTTTCCGTCGCCGGCTGTTCCGGCTCGAAGTCGGCCGCCCCGGCGTCCGATTCCGGCGCGAACGCGGCCGCCGCCGCCGCGCCGCCGGCGCGCGCGCACGTCGCGGCCGGCGCCGATCTCCTTCGCCGCGGTCTTCTGGACGACGCGGAGCGGGAGTTCCGCCTCGCCCTCCAGAGCGAGCCGAACAACCAGGACGCGCTGGCGGGGCTCGGCCAGGTGCAGGTCCACCGCGGTCAATACTCCGACGCCGTGCCGCTCCTGGAGCGGGCGACCCGCGTTTCCTCCCAGATGGTGTCGGCGTTCCGGACTCTGGGCGACGCGCATCTCGCGCTCGGCGAGCTCGACAAGGCCGCGATCGCCTACCGGCAGGCCGTCGCGCTCGCGCCCGAAGACGTGGGGCTCCGGCTCGCGCTCGCCCACTCCCTGACCGAGGCGGGGGATTACAACGAGGCGAAGTCGGTCTGCCGCCAGACTCTCCGTCTCGTGAAGAACTCCGCCGACGATCACGCCCAGGTCTATCGGCAGCTCGGCGAGATCGCCTCCCAGGAAGGGAAGACGGCCGAGGCGATCTCCGCGCTCTACAAGGCGCAGGAGCTCGATCCTCGCAACACCGAGATTCCGCGCGCGCTCGCCACCGCCGCGTCGCGCGGGGGCCTCTACGCCGAGGCGGCCACGGCCTGCCAGCGTGTGCTCCAGCTCTCGCCGCTCGACGTCGCGGCCAAGAAGCAGCTCGCCTGGGTGAACTTCAAGCTGGAGCGCTATCCGATGTCGATCAAGCACTACGAAGCGCTCGCCGATTCCCTGGGGACCGTCGACCGCTATTACCTGGCCCAGGCCTACGCCAAGACCAACAAGACCGACCGGGCCGTCGAACTCTTCCGGGCGGTGGTTCGGGCGGACCCGCAGAACTACAAAGGTGTTTACTGCAATATGGCGTACGCGTACTACGACGCCACGCGTTATCAGCGCGCCATCGAGGTGATCCAGGAAGGGCTCGCGGGCGATAGCGCCAACGCCTGCTTGAAGTTCTGCTGGGCCCAGGCGCTCGACAAACTGGGCCGCCACGAGGAGGCGATCCCCGTGTTCGAGGCGACCATGGCGGATCCGGCCTACACCGAGAGCGCCCAGCGGGAGCTGGAGCGCCAGCGGCGCATCGTGCGGCTCCTGAAGACGAAGGAAAAGACCGACTGATTCTCGAGGATTCAACCAACTGCAAGGAGGTTCGATGGTCCGAATGTCGATTCGTGGCGTGGTGGGAATGATGGCGGCGGGATTCATCTTCGCGGGCGCGGCGCAGGCCGCCGATCCGCCCGCGGGAGCGTCGAAGGCCGCGCCGAAAGCCCCCAACGCCCAAGCCGCGGCCGGCCAGGCCGGCTCCGCGGCCGATGAAGTCGCGGTGATGGAGACGACGAAGGGCCGCATGGTGGTCGAGTTCTGGCCCAAGGAGGCGCCCGCGACCGTGTCGAACTTCAAGAAGCTCGCGCGCCAGGGCTTCTTCGACGGCACCGGGTTCCACCGGATCATCAAGGGCTTCATGATCCAGGGCGGCGATCCGAAGTCCAAGAATCCGAAGGCCGCCGATCTCGGCACGGGCGACCCCGGATACAAGATCAAGGACGAGTTCAACACGCACCGCCACGAGAAGGGCGTGCTCTCGATGGCGAACAGCGGGACGCCGAACTCGGCCGGCTCGCAATTCTTCATCATGCACGGCATGGCGTCGCACCTCGACGGCCACTACACCGCGTTCGGGCATCTCATCGAGGGGATGGACGTCCTCGACCTGATCGCCAACACGCCGGTGGGCGCGAACGCGGGAATGGGCGGCGAGATGTCGAAGCCGCTCGAGTGGACCACCCTGAAGTCGGTCCGCATCATGCCGCGCGCCGCGTATCTGGCGAAGAAGGACGAGGCGGCGGCGGCGGCGAACGCGGCGAAGGCGGCCGACGCGGCGAAGATGGAAGCCGCGAAGGCGGCGGCGGCGACCAGCGTCGACGAATCGAAGAAGCAGGCCGAAGCCATGAAGGAGAAGATGGCGAAGGAGAAGGCGGCCGCGGATTCCGTGGCGAAGGCGAAGGCGGCGGGCAAGTAGCGCGCCTCGTTTCCATTCGGATCGGACTCTCGACGGGCCGGGCGCCTCGATTGCGCCCGGCCCGCGTCGTTTGATATCCTCGAGGGGCCGCCCTCCCTCCCGAACGCGTTCCAAAGGGGAAACGCCGATGTCCCGCATCTACCTCGACTACAACGCATCCACGCCCTGCTGTCCCGAGGCGCTCGACGCGATGCTGCCCTATTTCGGCGAGCACTACGGCAACGCGTCGAGCGTGCACGCGTTCGGCCAGGAGGCGAAGGGGGCCGTCGAAGAGGCGCGGGCGAAGGTGGCGGCGCTGCTGAACGCGACGCCGGGCGAGATCGTCTTCTGCGGCGGCGGGACCGAGTCCGACAACATGGGAGTCGTCGGGGCCGCGCGCGCCCTCGCCGCGAAGGGGCGGCACGTCGTGACGAGCGCCGTGGAGCACGACGCGGTGCGCCAGTCGTGCGACGCGCTGGAGCGGGAGGGATTCGAGGTGACGCGCGTCGCGCCGGAGCCGACCGGGCGTCTCTCCGCCGGCGCGGTCGCGGCGGCGCTCCGGCCCGACACGATCCTCGTCTCGATCATGGCCGCGAACAACGAGACGGGCGTGATCCAGCCGACGGCCGAGATCGGGGCGCTCTGCGCGACGAAGGGCATCGTCTTCCACGTCGACGCCATCCAGGCCGCGGGGAAGTACGCGATCGACGTGGAGGCGTGGCAGGCGAATCTCGTGACCATCACGGCCCACAAGTTCTACGGGCCGAAGGGGGCCGGCGCGCTCTACGTGCGGCGCGGGACCCGCCTCGCGCCTCTCGTCTTCGGCGGAGAGCACGAGCGCGGGCGCCGCGCCGGCACGGAGAACGTTCCCGCCATCGTGGGGCTCGGCCGGGCCTGCGAGGTGGCGATGGAGGACATGAAGACTTCGGCGCCCCGCATGGCCGCGCTCCGCGACCGGCTGGAGGCGGGCCTGCTGGCCGCCGTTCCCAACGTCGTGCGCCACGGCGACGGCGCGCCGCGCGTCTGCAACACGTCGCATCTCTCGTTCGTCGGCGCCGAAGGGGAGCTCCTCATCCTCTCGCTCGACGTGAAGGGCCTCGCCGTGTCGGCCGGCTCCGCCTGCAAGGCCGGCTCCTCGCATCCCTCCGGCGTCCTGATCGCGATGGGAGTTCCGCACGCGGTCGCGCAGTCGGCGGTTCGGTTCAGCGTGGGACGTCTCACCACCGACGTCGAGATCGACCGCGTGCTGGAGATCGTTCCGCCCGTCGTGGCGAAGCTTCGCGCGGCGTCCCCGACGTTGGCCGCCTGAGGCCCGACGCGGAAGCCCGCCGGCACCCGATCATGAACGTCCTTCCCGATCGTCCCGCCACCATCCTCGTCGCCATGAGCGGCGGGGTCGACAGCGCCGTGGCGGCCGCCCTCCTCCAGGAGGCCGGGCACACCGTCATCGGCGTCACCATGAAGCTCTGGTGCTACTCGGAGGGCGCGTCGCCGTCGCGCGGCTGCTGCACGCTCGAAGCGATCGACGACTGCCGCCTGACGGCGCGGCGGCTCGGGTTCGCCCACTACGTGCTGGATCTCGAGAAGGACTTTCGCGAGCACGTGATCGAGGACTTCGTGGGCGAGTACCTGGCGGGCCGCACGCCGAATCCGTGCGTCCAGTGCAACAACTGGCTCAAGTTCGGCGAGCTGATGCGGCGCGCGGAGTCGTTCGGCTGCGATTACGTGGCCACCGGGCACTACGCGCGGCGCGGCGCCGACGAGGCGGGCCGCGCCACGCTTCTGCGCGCCGTCGATCCGGCGAAGGACCAGTCGTACGTGCTCTGGGGGCTCCATCCCTCGACGCTCGAGCGCTCCCTCTTCCCGATCGGGCATCTCCGGAAGGAGGAGGTGCGCGCCCGCGCCCGAGCGCTCGGCCTCGGCGTCGCGGACAAGCGCGAGAGCCAGGACATCTGTTTCGTGGAGGGGAAGCGCTACCTCGATTTCCTGCGCGAGAGATTCCCGGAGCGGCTCGCCGCCTCGCCGCGCGGCGCCGTGCGCGACGCCGACGGCCGCGCGTGGCGCGAGCACGACGGCATCCATGCCTTCACGGTCGGACAGCGCCGCGGCGTCGAGGTGTCGGCCGGCGTCCCGCTCTACGTGACGCGCATCGACGCGGCGACGGGGACCGTGGAGGTGGGGCCGGAGGAGGCGCTCTACGGCCGCGACGTCCGCGTGACGCGCGTCTCCTATCCCACGCCTCCCGTCGCCGGAGGCGAGACGAGCGTGGCGGGCACGCTCCGCGGCGCGGCCAAGATCCGCTACGCCCACCCGCCGGCCGCGGCCGCGTGGACGCCCCGCGGCGAGGGCGAGGCCGACGTCCGCTTCGACGAGCCGCAGCGCGCCCTCACTCCGGGCCAGTCGCTCGTTCTCTACGACGGGGATCGCGTCGTGGCGGGGGGCGTGATCGCTCGCGCGAACGAGCCGTGAGCGGCGAACCCGCCCGCGAGAACCGCCTCGCCCGGGAGAAGAGCCCCTACCTCCTCCAGCACGCGCGCAATCCGGTCGACTGGTATCCCTGGGGCGAGGAGGCGTTCGAACGCGCCCGCCGGGACGACAAGCCGATCTTCCTCTCCATCGGTTATTCGACCTGCCACTGGTGTCACGTCATGGAGCGCGAATCGTTCGAGTCGGAGGAGATCGCCGCGATCCTGAACGAGCACTTCGTCGCCGTCAAAGTCGACCGGGAGGAGCGCCCCGACGTCGACCACGTCTACATGACGGTCTGCCAGGCGCTCACCGGGAGCGGCGGCTGGCCGCTCACCCTCTTCCTCACGCCCGAGAAGGAGCCCTTCTTCGCCGGGACCTACTTCCCTCCGGCCACGCGCTTCGGCCGGCCCGGACTGCGCGAGGTCCTCTTCCAGGTGGCCTCCGCGTGGGAGGGGCAGCGCGACAAGGTGCTCGACGCCGCGACGCGGATCGCGGCGGCGGTCGGCGAGCAGCTCGGCGCCGCCGAGTCGGCGGGCGACGCGGCGCCCGGGCAGGAGGCGCTCCATCTCGGCTTCGAGCAGCTCCTGGGCCGCTTCGACGAAGAGCACGCGGGTTTCGGGAGCGCGCCGAAATTTCCGACGCCCCATCAGCTCTCGTTCCTCCTTCGCTGGTGGAAGCGGTCGGGCGACGGACGGGCGCTCGACATGGTGGAGCGGACGCTCCACGCCATGCGCCGCGGCGGCATCTACGATCACGTCGGATTCGGGTTCCACCGCTACTCCACCGACCGCGAATGGAAGGTGCCCCACTTCGAGAAGATGCTCTACGACCAGGCGCTCCTCACGCTCGCCTACATCGAGTGCGCGCAGGCGACGGGGAGCCGCTTCTACGCGGCCGTCGCGCGCGAGATCGTGACCTACGTCGTGCGCGATCTGACGGGCCCCGAGGGGGGATTCCTCTCGGCGGAGGACGCCGACAGCGAGGGCGAGGAAGGAAAGTTCTACGTCTGGACCGCCGCGGAGATTCGCGAGGCGCTCGGCGCCGAGGAGGCGGCGATCGCGGAGGCGGCCTTCAGCGTGGAGGCGGGAGGCAACTGGATCGATCCGGCCCACGGCGGACGTCCGGGCACGAACATCCTCCACGTCGCGGGAGATCCGCGCGAGATCGCGGAGCGCTTCGGCCTCGAGCCCGCGGAGCTCGGCGTGCGCCTCGATCAGGCGCGGCAGAAACTCCTCGCCGCCCGTTCGAGCCGCGTCCGGCCCCATCGCGACGACAAGGTGCTCACCTCGTGGAACGGTCTCATGATCGCGGCCGCGGCGCGGACCGCGCAGGTCCTGGGCGAGCCCGCCTTCGCGGAAGCGGCGGCGAAGGCGGCCTTCTTCGTGCTCGACCGGCTTCGCCGCGAGGACGGGCGGCTCCTGGCGCGCTGGCGCGACGGAGAGGCGGCGCACCCGGGTTATCTCGACGACTACGCCTTCTTCATCTGGGGGCTCCTGGAGCTCTACGAGGCGACGTTCGAGCCGACGTTCCTGGCCGACGCGATGCTTCTGGCCGACGCGATGGAGGAGCTCTTCGCGGACGCGGCGGGAGGGGGCTACTTCTTCACCGGGACCGACGGGGAACCGCTCCTCGCCCGGGCGAAAGAGATCTACGACGGGGCGATGCCCTCGGGAAACTCGGTGGCCGCGCTCGTGCTCCTCAAGCTGGCGCGCTTCACCGGGGACTCGGTCCACGAGGGCCGCGCCGAGCGGCTCTTCCGCGCCTTCGCGAAGAGCGCGGAGCGGGTCCCGTCGGCGCACGCGCAGCTTCTCGCCGCGCTCGACTTCGCGATCGGCCCCACCCGCGAGATCGTCCTCGCGGCCGAACGGAACGATCCCCGCGTCGCCGCGCTCCTCGTCGCGGTGCGGCGCCCCTTCGTTCCGAACAAGGTGGTGCTCCTTCGCCCCGCGGCCGGCGACGGCGGCCCGCTCCGCGACCTCGCGCCCTACGTCGAGGGGCAGACCGCGCGAGACGGCGCGCCGACGGCCTACGTCTGCGAGGGTTTCGCCTGCAAGGAACCGGTCACCGACCCCGCGGCGCTCGCGGCGCTCCTCGCCTAGCTCGCGCCCGCGCGGGCGACCGCCGCCGCAGCGCGAGCGGCATCCTCACCTCGTCGCCCTCCCCGAAGAGGCCCACGGTACCATCGGACCACGGCTCGCCCGGCCGCGTTTCGGCGCATAGTTGTTCTGGGTAGTTCTCACGCGCCTCTCGCAGACGCCGCGCCTCTTCGGCGGCGGGCCGGGCGGGCGCAACAAGGAGGGACGCCATGAAACGAATCATCGCCGCGGGCCTGGTGATCGCCGTCGCCGCCGCCGGATCGGTCTCATCGGCTCAGCCGGGCGGCCCCGGCGGCCAGGGAGCCGCGATGCAGTCGATGCGGCAAGCGCAGATGCAGGACATGTCGGCGCGCATGATGCGGCTCCAGACCCAGCTCCAGCAGCTCAATCAGCGGATGATGACGATGCAGGTCCACCAGAGCTTCAAGGATCTCGGCGCCGGGATGGGGCAGATGTGCACCGGGCTCCAGCAGATGGAGCGGCACATGCAGCAGCTCCGGGAGGACCCCGCCTTCGCCCAGAAGCAGGAGCGCGTCGGTTCGATGCAGCGGCTCGAGGACCGGGCTCGCGTCATGAGCCGTGAAATGGAGGAGGCGCACGAAGGGCTCGATCGCCTCGTCGCGATGCCGGCCCGGCCCGGCCCGCCCCCCGACGCCGACGAGCAGCTGGTTCGCGCCCAACATCAGCAGGAAATCGAGCAGGACCAGAAGCGCGCGGACGAACGGCTCAAGGCGCTCGAATCGTGGTCGAAGGGCGACGGGATCCTGATCCCGGCGCGCGATCTCACGAAGGATCTGCTCCAGCTTCGCGACCGCGTGCGCCTGCTCTCGCGCGACTGCGACCGCCTCTCCGAGGATCCGCAGATCGAGCTCGACCGCGACCGGCTGCGCGAGATCGACCGCGTCCGGGATCGGCTGCGCGTCATTCTCCGCGAAATCGAGGAATCGGCGAACACGCTCCAATCGGGCATCGCGGCGTAGCGGGGACGCGATGCATCGCCGCACGACGGCAGGAGGGAGCGCCGCCTTCGCGGTGCTCCCTTTGCTTCTCTTGGGCGCCTCGCCGCTCGGCGCGCCCCCGGCGTCGGCCGCGCTCCGCTACGAGGGAACGCTCGGCGTCGCGACCGGCGACTACATCTTCACGGAGCAGGCGACGACCTGGACGCTCACCACGGCGCTCGCCACGGGCGGATCCCGGCTCTCCGGCCGGGTCTGGCTCCCGATCCACCTTCAGTCGAGCGATCTCATGACGACGACGGGCGTGGGCATGGTCCCGACCGGGGGGCCTCTGCAGGGCGAAGTCGTGAAGCAGGGTCACCAGGGGATGAAGCCGGCCCCGGCGTCGCACGGTCCGCCGATCGACGCGCCGGACTCGCTGATCGGCGAGCGCCGGGTCGTCGTGGGCGACCCGATGGCGATGCTCTCCCTGACGCCACTCCTCACCGCCCACGTTTCGGGGACGCTCTCGCTGGCCGCCAAGGCTCCTCTGGCGAGCGTCGAGAACTACGGGACGGGTTCGTGGGACGTCGGCGCGAGCGCGGGACTCCTGGTCGCGCCGAGTTCGCGTTGGGTCGTCGGCGTCGACGCGGCCTGGTGGAGTCTCGGCGATCTCGACACGCTCGACCTCAGGAGTCCGTGGAGCGGCACCCTGTCGGTCGGCCGCCGGTGGGGAACCGACTGGCTCTCGACGGTCAATCTGTTCGGCGGCGAGTCGGCGATCTACGGCTACGACGGCCCCGTGGGGGCCGGCCTCTCCGTCTCGCGATCGAAAGAAGGGCGATCGATGTCGCTCTTCGTCACGATCGGGCTGAGCGAGACCGCTCCCGCTTTCGCGTCGTCGCTCGCCTGGGGACTTCCGCTCTCCCATCCCTGACGCCGGCTTCCGCGGCCCGGGCGCCCTCCCGCTTCAGGAGCGCGCGCTTCACGGGAAGCCCGAACGCGTAGCCGCCCAGCGCGCCGCCGCCCCGCAGCACGCGATGGCAGGGCACCAGGATCGGGACCGGGTTCGTGGCGCAGGCGCGCCCGACCGCCCTCGCCGCCTTGGGACGCCCCACCTCGCGCGCGATCTCCTGGTACGTGCGCGTCTCGCCGCGCGGAATGCGGCAGAGCGCTTCCCAGACCTGGCGCTGGAAGGCCGTCGCCCGGATGTCGAGCGGCAGGGCGGCCTTCGGCTCGCGGCCGTCGAGATGCGCCACGACCGTCCGGATCCACCGGCCCACGCCCTCGGGGTCGCGGCGGACTTCGGCGGCGGGGAACTCGGCGCGAAGCGCGCGCGCCAGGACCCCTTCGTTCGCCCCGATCTTCACGCTGCAGAGCCCTCGCTCCGTCGCGCCCACGAGGACCCGGCCAATCGCCGTCTCCACGGTGGCGTAGCGGATGATCTCTCCCGTCCCGCCCGAGCGGTAGGCGCCCGGGGTCATGCCGAGCGCGCGCGGCGCCCTCTCGTAGAGCCGGCTGCTCGAACCGTAGCCCACGTCGTAGATCGCCATGGTCACTCCTTCCTTTCGCCGTAGATGCCCCTTCAGCCGCTCCAGCCGCCGCGCGTCCGCGTAGGCCGCGGGCGTCACGCCGGTCGCGCGCTGAAACACGCGGAGGAAGTGATGCGGACTGAGCCCCGCCACCGACGCGAGGGATCGGAGCGATTGGCGCTCCTCCAGGTTCCCCTCGATGTGCCGGCAGACGCGCTCCACGCGCGCCATGCTCTCGTTCCAGGGCGCCGCGTCGCGAGGCCGGCAGCGGCGGCAGGCGCGAAAGCCGCCCGCCTCCGCGTCCGTGGGAGCGGCGTAGAAGCGGACGTTTCCGCGCAGCGGATGGCGCGCCGGGCAGGACGGACGGCAGTAGATTCCGGTCGTCCGGACCGCGGTGACGAAGAGGCCGTCGTAGCGCTCGTCGCGCGCCAGGACGGCCCGCCAGCGGTCGTCGTCGTTGCGCGGCCTGCGGGGAGCGCCCGGAAGAGCGGGCGCGCTCGAGGGGCGGTGGCTGGGGCTCATGGCATCACTCATGGGCGAATCGTAGACGGGAGGGCGAAGGCCCGATATCCGATCGTTGCGGTCAATGTCACGGGGTCACGGGG
>DASTKG010000140.1:0-3701 GCA_035716005.1 Candidatus Eiseniibacteriota bacterium | reverse complement strand
CGATCGCGGCGAATAGCACGGCCAAAACGGTTGCAGCCGCGTAGTGTCGCATCGAGTCACGCATCGTAAGTCTCCAATCGACATGGGCATCGTGAAGCCCGTTCGCCGCCCGCACGGGTGGCGTTCGACGGAGTTGCATACGACGTGCCAAGGGGTATCGAGGGGATCGGCGGTTTCGAGCGCGTCCGCCGGCGCGCAGCGGCTCACCCGGCCGGCTTGTCGCCCGATCCTTTCGGCGAGCCGCCCTCCGGTAGCTCATTCCCCGATGATCTTGATCAGGACGCGCTTGGAGCGCTTTCCGTCGAACTCGCCGTAGAAGATCTGCTCCCAGGGGCCGAAGTCGAGCTTCCCTTCGGTGATCGCCACCACGACCTCGCGCCCCATGATCTGCCGCTTGTGGTGCGCGTCGGCGTTGTCCTCGCCGGTGCGGTTGTGGTGGTAGCGCTGCGGGCTCGCGTCGAAGGGGGCCAGCTCCTCGAGCCAGCGCTTGTAGTCCTCGTGGAGCCCCGGTTCGTCGTCGTTGATGAAGACGCTCGCCGTGATGTGCATGGCGTTCACGAGGCAGAGCCCCTCCTTCACGCCGCTCGCTCGGACGGCCTTCTCCACGTCGCGGGTGATGTTCACGAAGTCCATCCGGGCGGGGACGTTCAGGGTGAGGGTGGCGCGGTGATGCTTCATGGCGTCGCTCCTAGGGAGAGCGCCGCTGCGCCGCGGTGCGACGGCGAGCCTGCGCCTCCTGCATGAGGTCGAGCGTGGAGATCGTCCGCTGGCACCAGGCCACCGTGGCCTCGGACTGCCGCTCGACGTACTCCAGGGTCATCATCCAGAAGCGGAGACTTCGATGGTGATGCGGGCCGCGCGGGAGCTGCTCCTTCATGCGGCGGATCCGTCGGAGCTTCTCGGTCTCCTCCCCGAGGAGGGCCCTCACCCAGACGGCGGGCTGGTCGACGGCGTCACGGTCGCTGAAGAAGAGCTTGAGGAGGAGCTCGTTGCGCGGCGGCGTCGGGCGGGGCGCGTCGGCCAGCCAGCGGCGGAGCGCGTCGCGTCCTTTGGGCGTGATCTCGTAGAGGTAGCGCGCGGGGCCGCCCGGACGCCGCGCGGCGTGGCGTCGCGCGAGACCCTTTCGCGACAGCTCGCGAAGCGCGGGATAGATCTGTCCGTACGACTCGCCCCAGAACGCGCCTACGTTCTCGGCGAGCTCGCGGCGGATCTCGTAGCCGGAGAGAGCGCCGAGGCTCAGCATGCCGAGCACGGCGAACGGGGAAGTGCGCGGAGCGGGCATGGAAAGAGTATATATCTGATAGATATAGCCATGCCATGCGCGACGGTTCCGAGAAGACCTCCCGAAGGGCTAACCGGCTTGCGGGCAATCACTTCCGAGTCTCGCGCCGAACGTTGACTTCTCCCGTCCCGCGCCCCTATCGTAGTCCATGCCGCTCGAGAAACCCTCCGCCGGCGCCGCCGGCGCGATCACCTACAGCGACGACCCTTCGCGCGTGAACCTCGCACAGCTCCTGAGCCTCTATCACATCACCTACTGGGCCAAGGGGCGGACCGTCGAGCAGGTGGCGCGCGCGCTGCGGCATTCCCACCCGGTCATCACGGCGTGGGACGGCGACCGGCTGGTCGGCTTCACGCGGGTCATCTCGGACCTCACCTATCGCGCGACGATCTGGGACGTCATCGTGGCCGAGTCGCACCAGAAGCGCGGCATCGGCCGCGAGATGATGCGCCTCGTCCTCGAGCACCCCGATCTGAAGACCGTCTCCATGTTCGTCCTCCTCACGAAGGACCAGCATCGCTTCTACGAGCACCTCGGATTCGAGACCGACAGCACGATGTCGATGACGCTCCGGCGCTAGCCGGCCGGCGGGGCGGATTCCCCGCGCGACCCCCAGCGAAAGGACCCGAAGCAGCATGGAAAGCCTCAAGACCGCCAAGGACGTCGTGAAGTTCTGCGAAGACCGCGACGTCGAACTCATCCAGCTCTGGTTCGTCGACATTCTCGGCCAGTTGAAGGCCGTCTCGATCACGCGCCACGAGCTCGCCACCGCGCTCGCCGAGGGCGCCGGCATCGACGGCTCCTCCGTCGAGGGCTTCGCCCGCATCTTCGAGAGCGATCTCATCGCCATGCCGGACGTCGCCACGTTCCAGCTCCTTCCCTGGAAGGTGAACGACGAGCCGGTCGGCCGCCTCATCTGCGACGTCCTCAATCCCGACGGCACGCCCTACGCGGGCGACCCGCGCGGCGTCCTCAGGCGTCTCACGAAGAAGCTCGACAAGCAGGGCATGACGGCCTACCTCGGACCGGAGCTCGAGTACTTCTACTTCAAGAGCAACAAGGACCGCACGCTCCTCGACGCCGCCGGCTACTTCGATCAGGTTCCGGACGACATCGGCACCGAGCTTCGCAGCCGCACCGTGGAGGCGCTCCAGGCGATGGAGATCCAGGTCGAGGCGGCGCACCACGAGGTGGCGCACAGCCAGCACGAGATCGACCTCCGCTATTCCGAAGCGCTCAAGATGGCGGACCAGACCATCACCTACCGCTACGTCGTGAAGGAGATGGCGCGTCAGGGCGGCTATTACGCCTCGTTCATGCCGAAGCCGGTCTACGGTCAGAACGGAAGCGGAATGCACGTCCACCAGTCGCTCTTCAAGGCGGGGAAGAACCTCTTCCACGACGCGAAGGACAAGCAGCATCTCTCGAAGACGGCGCGCGCCTATCTCGCCGGGCTGCTCAAGCACATGCGGGAGATCGCGGCGGTCACGAACCAGTGGGTGAACTCCTACAAGCGGCTCGTGCCGGGCTTCGAGGCGCCGGTCTACGTGGCGTGGGCGCAGCGGAACCGCTCGGCCCTCATCCGGATTCCGATCTACAAGCCGGGCAAGGAGAAGGCGACCCGCATCGAGCTTCGCTGCCCCGATCCGGCGTGCAATCCCTACCTCGCCTTCTCGGTGATGCTGGCGGCGGGACTCCGCGGCATCGAGGAGGGCTACACGCTCCGTCCGGCGGTCGAGGAGGACATCTACGAGATGAACGCGGAGGAGCGGAAGAAGCACGGCATCGAGTCGCTTCCCGGCAGCCTCAGCGAGGCGGTCGACGCGCTCGAGAAGTCGAAGCTCGTCCGCGACACGCTCGGCGAGCACGTTTTCGAGAAGTTCGTCGAGAACAAGCGGATCGAGTGGGACAACTACCGCACGCAGGTCACCGACTACGAGCTGGACGCCTACTACCCCATCTTGTAGTCGCGCGTCATTTCCAAGCAACTCCGCGCCGGCGCGCGGTGGGTCCTCGACGCCCACCGCGCCCGGGCGGACCGACGGGCCCGGCCTCCATCGTTCGCGTGGACCCGGGCCCGAACCATTTCGGTCTCGGCGTCATCCAAGGGAGGACCGGCCGCTCGGCAGGATCCCTTGACGCCCCCTCCCGGCGGTCGGTACTGTTTTCGGGTCACCGTCGGCCGCGTCCGATTCCGCGCCCGCTCTCGATCCCACGGCACCCCGGACCTCAGGAGCCTTCAAGCCCATGCGCCATACAATCGTCGGTTCCTATCGCATCGCGACGACCGCTCTCGCCCTGCTCTTCGCCCTCTCCCTGGCCGGCTGCGGCGGCGGTTCCCAGAAGGGCGCCGAGGGAACGTCGGGAAGCTCCGCCCCGGCCGCCTCCGGAAACGGTGAACCCGGAACGCAGGCTCCGG
>DASTKG010000139.1:0-8805 GCA_035716005.1 Candidatus Eiseniibacteriota bacterium | reverse complement strand
TACTTCCGGACGACGGACGTGACGGGAGTGGCGACGCTTCCGGAGGGCCGTGAGATGGTGATGCCGGGAGACAACGTGGACTTGCAGATCGAGCTGATCACGCCGATCGCGATGGAGAAGGAGCTTCGTTTCGCCATCCGCGAGGGCGGCCGCACCGTCGGCGCCGGCGTCGTGACGGAGATCGTCGAATAATGGCAACCACCACTCCGGGCCAGCGTATTCGCATCCGCCTCCGGTCGTACGATCACGCGATCCTCGACCAGTCGGCCGGCGAAATCGTTCGCACCGCGAAGCGCACGGGCGCGCGGACGGCGGGACCGATCCCGCTCCCGACGCAGCGCTCCGTATACACCGTTCTTCGTTCCCCGCACGTGGACAAGAAGTCGCGGGAGCAGTTCGAGATCCGCGTCCACAAGCGGCTCATCGATATCGTGAAGTCGACGCCCCAGACGATCGACGCGCTGATGAAGCTCGATCTGCCTGCCGGCGTGGACATCGAGATCAAGCTCTAACTCCGAACGGGAAGACCGCCATGATCGGGCTGCTCGCTAAAAAAATCGGAATGACCCAAATCTTCGACGCGACGGGTCGCGTGGTGCCGGTGACGCTCTTTTCGGCCGGCCCCTGCAAGATCGTCCAGGTGAAGACGCCGAAGCGCGACGGATACGCCGCGCTCCAGCTGGGCTTCGGCGCACGCCGCGAGAAGTGCCAGACGGCGGCGGTGAAGGGCCATCTGAAGAAGGGCAACGCCTCCGGCGTGCGGACCCTCCGCGAAGTGCGGGTGGACGACACGGCCGCCTACCAGGAAGGGCAGGAGCTGAACGTCTCCCTCTTCGAGGTCGGCGCCCTCGTGGACGTCATCGGCACCTCGAAGGGCCGCGGTTTCGCGGGCGTGGTGAAGCGCCACCACTTCACGGGCGGCCGCGAGACGCACGGCTGCGTGACGCACAAGCAGCCCGGCTCGATCGGCGCCTCGGCGTACCCGAGCCGCGTCATCAAGGGCAAGCGCCTGCCGGGCCGCATGGGCGGCGAGCGCGTCACGGTCAAGAATCTCGAGGTCATCGGCGTGGACGCCGAGCAGCACCTCGTCTGGGTGCGCGGCTCCGTTCCGGGCGCCCCGAACGGCACGGTCCTGATTCGCCGCACCACGTAACGGAAGACGGAACGAAACCGATGGCAACCGCACGCAAATACGGTACGGACGGCAAGGAGCTCGGACAGGTCGAGCTTCCCGCCGCCCTGTTCGAGGCCCCGGTCAACGAGCATCTGATCTGGGAGGCCGTGAAGCGTCACCTGGAGAACCAGCGCCAGGGGACGGTCATGACGAAGAACCGCGCGCTCGTGAGCGGCGGCGGACGGAAGCCCTGGCGGCAGAAGGGCACCGGACGCGCCCGCGCGGGATCGAACACCTCTCCGCTCTGGCCGGGCGGAGGCGTGGCGTTCGGACCGAAGCCGCGCAACTGGAGCATCGCGATGAACGCCAAGGCGCGCGCGAACGCTCTGAAGGGCGCTCTGACGGCCCGCGCGCGCGACGGGAACGTCGTGGTCATGGACGCTCCGGCGCTCGACCAGCCGAAGACGAAGACGCTGGCCGCCCTCCTCGGGAAGGTGGGCCTGGCGGACAAGAAGGTTCTCTGGGTGTTCGACAAGGCCGGCGAGACGCTGCTGAAGTCCTCGCGCAACCTGGACCGCGTCGTGACCACCGAGAGCCACACGCTCAACACCTACGCGCTGATGAACTGCGACTGCCTCGTGCTGAGCGAGGCGGGCCTCCAGCGCCTCACGGAGCGACTCGGCGCATGAACGTGGAACCGCGCAACATCGTGCGGCGCGCCCGCATCACGGAGAAGGGAACCCGGATCCGCGAGGGTCAGAACGGTTACCTCTTCGAGGTCGCTCGCGACGCGAACAAGATCGAGATCAAGAAGGCGATCGAGGCGATCTTCAGCGTGAAGGTCACCACGATCCGAACCCTCCGCGTGCACGGCAAGCCGAAGCGTGTCGGCCGTAACGCGGGTCACCGTCCCGACTGGAAGAAGGCCATCGTCACCCTGAAAAAGGGCCAGACGATCGAGCTCTTCGAGCAGGTGTAAACGATGGCTCTCCGCAAATTTCGTCCGCTGACGCCGGTGCAGCGCTTCCGCACGATCTCCTCCTTCGAGGAGATCACGCGGAACCGGCCCGAGCCGAGCCTCGTCGAGCGCATCTCTCGCACGGGCGGGCGCGGCAACACCGGTCACACGTCCGCCTGGCTTCGCGGCGGCGGCCACCGGAAGCTCTATCGCCTCGTCGACTTCAAGCGCGACAAGCGCGGGATCCCGGCGAAGGTGGCTCACATCGAGTACGACCCGAATCGCACGTCGCGCATCGCCCTCCTGCACTACGCGGACGGGGAGAAGCGCTACATCGTCGCCCCGCAGCTCCTGAAGGTGGGGGACGTCGTGCTGGCCGGACCGGACGCCGACGTGAAGCCCGGGAACGCCATGCCGCTGGGCAGCGTCCCGCTCGGCACGTTCGTCTACAACGTCGAGCTCGTCCCCGGCAAGGGGGGCCAGATGGCGCGCAGCGCGGGAACGTACTGCCAGGTGATGGCGCGCGAGGGGGACTACGCCCAGCTTCGTCTCCCGAGCGGCGAGATGCGCAAGGTACCGACCCGGTCCTACTGCACCATCGGGCAGGTCGGGAACGAGGATCACCAGAACGAGGTGATCGGCAAGGCCGGCAAGTCGCGCTGGATGGGACGTCGTCCCAGCGTGCGCGGCGTGGCCATGAATCCCGTCGACCATCCGATGGGCGGCGGCGAAGGAAAGTCCTCGGGCGGGCGTCATCCCTGCTCGCCGTGGGGCCTCCTCGCGAAGGGCAAGAAGACGCGGAAGACCAAGTTGTCCGACAAGTTGATCGTGCGGCGGCGGAAGTAACCGTCCCGCGGGAGTGAGGCGACACCGATGAGCCGTTCAGTCAAAAAAGGTCCGTACGTCGACGCGAAGCTGCTGAAGAAGGTCGAGGCCATGAACAAGGCGAACGAGAAGCGCGTCATGAAGACGTGGGCGCGCCGCTGCACCATCTCGCCGGAGTTCGTCGGCCACACGCTCGCGGTGCACAACGGCAACAAGTTCATCCCGGTCTACATCACCGAGAACATGGTGGGACACAAGCTGGGCGAGTTCGCCGCCACGCGGATCTTCCGCGGGCACAGCTCGCACGTGGAGAAGGCGGCGGGACCGACGGCGGCTAAGTAGCCGCGGGCCCTGGAGATCCGATGGAAGCCAAAGCAGTCGTGGAAGCGAGAGCAATCGCGCGCTACGTCCGAGTGACGCCGCGCAAGGCCGATCAGGTGCTGCAGCTGATCCGGGGCAAGCGCGCCGACGTGGCCGCCGAGATCCTGGCCTTCACGCCGAAGCACATCGCGCGGACGATTCAGAAGGTCCTCCACTCGGCCGTGGCGAACGCCGTGGCCATGGAGGGGAAGATCAACGTCGAGTCCCTGCACATCAAGCAGGCGACCGCCGGGGCGGGCCCGACCATGAAGCGGATCCTCCCTCGCGCGCAGGGGCGTGCGACGCCGATCCTCAAGCGCACCAGTCACATCACGATCGTCGTGGAAGGCGAGGCTTCGGCGGATACGCCGGCCCCGTCGCGCCGCGCGCGGGCCCCGAAGGCCGAGGCGCCGGCGAAGGCGAAGGCCGCCGCCGTCGCGAGCGCCAAGCCGTCCGAGAAGCCGAAGCCCAAGACGCGGAGCCGCAAGGCCGCCGCCGCGACGAAGGAGAGCTAGCGTGGGGCAGAAAACAAACCCGATCGGGATGCGTCTCGGGATCATCAAGACGTGGGACTCGCGCTGGTTCGCGCGCAAGGACTACGCGAAGCTCCTGGAGGAGGACCTCTTCATCCGGAAGTATCTGAAGAAGCGTCTCTCCCAGGCGGGCATCTCCACGATCGTCATTCAGCGGGCGGTCTCGAAGGTGACCGTGAACATCTCGACGGCGCGGCCGGGCCTGGTCATCGGACGCCGCGGCCAGCAGGTGGACCAGCTTCGTGACGAGCTGCAGCACATCACGAAGAAGGAAGTCTTCCTGAACATCGACGAAGTGAAGAAGCCCGATCTCGACGCCACGCTGGTCGCCGAGCACGTGGCCCGCCAGCTGGAGCAGCGCGTTTCGTTCCGCCGCGCCATGAAGAAGGCGCTGGCCTCCACGATGCGCGCGGGCGCCGGCGGCATTCGCATCATCTGCTCGGGCCGCCTCGGCGGCTCCGAAATGGCGCGCACGGAGAGCTATCGCGACGGTCGCGTGCCGCTTCACACCCTGCGCGCCGACATCGACTTCGCGCGCGCCACGGCCCGCACCATTTACGGCGCGTGCGGCGTGAAGATCTGGATCTTCAAGGGCGAAATCCTGGAGCGTCCGAAGGCGGCCGAAGCGGCCCCGGCGGCGCCTGCCCGGAACGCATAAGGAGCCGGCTGGATGCTCGTACCGAAGCGAGTCAAACACCGCAAGCAGATGCGCGGCCGCCGCAAGGGTCTGGCCGTGCGCGGCTCGTCGGTCACGTTCGGCGAGTTCGGGCTGCAGACGCTCGAGCCGGCGTGGATCACGAACCGTCAGATCGAGGCGGCTCGTGTCGCCATCACGCGCTTCATCAAGCGCGGCGGAAAGATGTGGATCCGGATCTTCCCGGACAAGCCGGTGACGGTGAAGCCCGCCGAGACCCGAATGGGGTCGGGCAAGGGAAATCCCGAGTTCTGGGTCGCCGTGGTGAAGCCGGGGCGGATCCTGTTCGAATTGGAAGGCATCGACCGGGCGACCGCCATGCAGGCGATGCGGCTCGGCGCGAGCAAGCTTCCGATCAAGACCAAGTTCGTGGAGCGCCACGGAGCGGGGAACTGACATGCGGGAGCTGAAGGCCGAAAAGATCCGCGCACTCGACGAGGCGGAGATCCAGGCGAAGATCAAGGAGCGGAACGAGGAGCTGTTTCACCTCCGTTTCCGCAATCAGATGCGGCAGCTGACCAATCCGGTCCTGATCCGCGAGCGGCGGCGTGACATCGCGCGGCTGAAGACGGTGCTGGTGGAGCTCAAGAAGGCCCAGGCGGCCGCGAGCGCCCCCGCCGAATCGAAGGAGAAGAAGGCGTGAACGAGCCGACGACCTCCGAAGAGCGCGGCCGGCGCAAGCTGATGACCGGCGTGGTCGTGAGCACGGCGATGCAGAAGACCGCCGTGGTGACGATCGAGCGCCTGGTCAAGCACGTGGCGTACGGCAAGTACGTTCGCCGGCGGAGCAAGTACAAGATCCACGACGAAAAGAACGAGTGCCACGTGGGAGACGTCGTCCGATTCATGGAGACGCGCCCCCTGAGCAAGGACAAGCGTTGGCGCCTCCTCGACTTCGTCACGCGCGTCGAGCGCTGAGAAGAAGGGGGAGGAGGGATCCATGGTTCAACCACGCAGCATCATCATCATCTCGGACAATTCGGGCGCGCGCGTCGCGCGCGTCGTGAAGGTCCTGGGAGGCACGCGGAAGCGGTACGGGATGCTGGGCGACATCATCGTCGTCTCCATCCAGGACGCCATTCCCGGTGCGCAGGCGAAGAAGGGCGAAGTCTACAAGGCCGTGCTCATTCGCACGCGCAAGGAAGTTCGCCGTAAGGACGGTTCGTACATCCGCTTCGACCAGAACGCGGCCGTCCTGATCGACGACCAGAAGGAGCCCAAGGGAACCCGCATCTTCGGACCCGTGG
The DNA here is from genome assembly GCA_035716005.1 of Candidatus Eiseniibacteriota bacterium. Classification (GTDB taxonomy): domain Bacteria; phylum Eisenbacteria; class RBG-16-71-46; order SZUA-252; family SZUA-252; genus SZUA-252. The sequence continues at coordinate 3,074 of DASTKG010000139.1, read as the reverse complement.
CCCGCGAGCTTCGCGAGCGCGAGTTCATGAAGATCATCTCCCTCGCTCCGGAAGTGGTTTAAGGGTAAGGGAGCCGAAATGGGCACGACGTTTCGAAAGAACGATCAGGTGATCGTCATCGCCGGGGACGACAGGGGCAAGTCCGGACGCCTCCTGAAGGTCATCCGCGACAAGAGCCGCGTGATCGTCGAGAAGGTCAATTTCATGAAGCGCCACACCCGGGCGCGCGCCGCGGGGCAGCAGGGCGGCGTGATCGAGCGGGAGGCGCCGATCCACATGTCGAACGTCATGCACTTCTGCGCGAAGTGCCAGGCGGGCGTCCGTATCACGACCAAGGTTTCGTCCGACGGCAAGCGCGAGCGGTACTGCGCCCGCTGCGGCGAGCTGATTCCGAGAGTCCGCTGATGGCCGACGAAAAGGAAAAGAAAGAGAAGAAGGACGCGAAACCCAAGGGCGACGCGAAGCCCAAGGCCGAGGGGAAGAAGAAGAAGGGCAAGGAAGGCGCCGGCGCGTCCGCGGGCCCGTCCATCGGCGAGGCCGAGGCCCCGAACCGCGTTCCCCGGCTGAAGGAGCACTACGAGAAGGAAGTCCTTCCCGAGCTGATGAAGCGCTTCTCGTACACGAATCCCATGCAGGCGCCGCGGCTCGAGAAGATCGTGGTGAACATGGGCGTGGGCGACGCGCTGGTGAATATCAAGTTCATGGATCAGGCGGTGGCCGAGCTGACGACGATCACGGGGCAGAAGCCGTCGATCCGCCGCTCGAAGAAGTCGATCGCCAATTTCAAGCTTCGGGCCGGCCAGGCCATCGGTTGCATGGTCACGCTGCGCGGAGCGCGGATGTACGAGTTCTACGACCGCCTGGTGAGCATCGCGTTGCCGCGTATTCGCGACTTCCGCGGCGTTCCGACCCGGTCGTTCGACGGACAGGGCAACTACACGCTGGGCCTGTCCGAACAGATCATCTTCCCGGAGATCAACTACGACCGCGTGGAGAAGGTCCGGGGGATGGACATCACGTTCGTGACGTCGGCGCGAAACGACGAAGAGGGGCAGGAGCTGCTGAAGCTCATGAAGATGCCCTTCCGCCAGCGCTGACGGCGCAGCCAACGAGGAGCTGACGTGGCCAAGAAGTCGATCGTCGAGAAGTGGAAGCGCGAGCCCAAGTTCAAGGTGCGTCGCTACAACCGTTGCCATCGATGCGGGCGTCCGCGGGCGTTCCTGCGCGATTTCGGTATGTGCCGCATCTGCTTCCGGGAGCTGGCCCTGCTGGGACAGATTCCGGGCGTCGTCAAGGCGAGCTGGTAGAGCGCGCCGGGTAGAAGGGAGAACATGTCGCTTAGTGATCCGATCGCCAATCTCCTGACGTCGATTCGCAACGCCTGCAAGGCGAAGCACAAGAAGGTCGACGTGCCGGCCTCCAAGGTGAAGACGGAGATCGTGCGGGTGCTGCTCCGCGAGAAGTACATCAACAATTTCAAGACCATCGACGACAAGAAGCAGGGCGTCATCCGCATCTATCTCAAGTACGACTCGAAGGAGCGCCCGGTGATCCAGGGACTCGAGCGCGTGAGCAAGCCCGGCCGTAGGGTCTACGTCCGGAGCCACCAGGTCGCCCGCGTTCAGGGCGGTCTCGGCACGTCGCTGGTCTCCACGTCGACGGGTATCCGAACGGACCGAGAAGCGCGCGACGAGAAGCTCGGTGGCGAGCTGCTCTGCCGCATCTGGTAGCACGAGGAGCGACCGAAATGCCGTCCCGAATTGGTAAATTGCCGATCGTGATCCCCGCGGGGGTGCAGGTGACCCGCGACGGCGGCGCGATCAAGGTGAAGGGCCCCAAAGGGGAGCTGTCGTTTTCGCCCGGACACGGCGTCGAAGTCGAGGTCCGGCCACAAGAGGTCGTCGTGACGCAGGCGGGCGGGGGGAAGCAGGCCCTCGCGCTCCACGGCACGACGCGCGCCGTCCTGGCCAACATGGTCTCGGGCGTCACGACCGGGTTCTCCAAGTCGCTCGAGATCGTGGGCACGGGTTACCGCGCGCAGCTGGCCGGAAAGAAACTGACGCTGCAGCTCGGCTATTCGCACCCGATCGAATTCGATCCGCCGGAAGGCATCTCGATCGTCGTGGAAAGCCCGACGAAGTTGTCGGTCAACGGTTTCGACAAGCAGCTCGTGGGCCAGGTCGCCGCGGATATCCGCGACTTCCGGCCGCCCGAGCCCTACAAGGGCAAGGGCATCAAGTACGCGGGCGAATACATCCGTCGCAAGGCGGGCAAGGCCGCGGGCGGCAAGTCCGCGTAATCGCGGGCGAGCGAACCCCGTAGGATAGGGACCATGAAATCTCAGGCGAAACCACGTTTGGAAGGGCGCGCACGGCGCCACCTTCGCATCCGGAAGAAGGTGAACGGAACGGCCGAGAGGCCGCGCCTCACCGTCTACCGCAGTTTGAATCATATCTATGTTCAGCTGGTCGACGATCTGGCCGGCCGCACCATCCTCACGATCTCGTCCGGCAACAAGGACGTGGCCGGCTCCGTGTCGGGAGCGAAGGGGAAGATCGCGGTCAGCAAGGCGGTCGGCAAGCGTGTCGCCCAACTGGCGAAGGAAAAAGGGATCGAACGCGTCTGCTTCGATCGCGGCGGGTATCTCTACCACGGCCGCGTGAAGGCGGTCGCCGAGGGCGCCCGTGAGGGCGGCCTGAACTTCTAGGAGCACGAATGGCCCAGCCACAACAGCGCGGCCGCGGTGGACCCCGGCCCCAGCAAGCCGAGTCGGAGTTCATGGAGCGCGTCATCAACGTGAATCGCGTCGCCAAGGTCGTGAAGGGCGGTCGCCGGTTCAGCTTCAACGCGATCGTCGCCGTCGGCGACGGCAAGGGGCGCGTCGGCGTCGGCCTCGGCAAGGCGAACGAAGTCGCCGACGCCATCCGCAAGGCGGGCGAGTCGGCCAAGAAGCGCATGTTCGCGGTTCCGATGCGCCGCGCGTCGATTCCCCACGAGGTGCGGGGCAAGTTCGGCGCGGGCGACGTCCTCCTGAAGCCGGCCAGCGCCGGAACGGGCGTCATCGCGGGCGGCGC
>DASTKG010000138.1:0-4022 GCA_035716005.1 Candidatus Eiseniibacteriota bacterium | reverse complement strand
CCGTGAAGGTGGTGCCGTCGGCAAGACGGACGACGATGGCGGCGTGTGAGGGGGCGGGAAGCGCGCCGGTCAGGGCGACCACCGACGCGAGCCCGAACGGGGCGAGAATCCTGGCGACGAACGACCGTGCGCCGGACATGGGGTCTGCCTCCGCGGGATGGCTATCTCAGGGTGCAGCGCGCTCCGCGAACAACACTGATTATATCGCACTTGCCCCGGGTCGAGCATCCAGGGAGCGGGGGAGCGGGATCGCGCCCTCCCCCGCCACAACCTGCTAAACTCCGCCCCTCCGGTTCCCGCCGACCGAACCGAACCCGTGACTCATGAGGTGCCAGAGATGCTGCGCGTCGCGAAGACCATGCACGGCTGGATTCTCGGCCTCGCGTTCGTCGCGGAGATCGTCATCGCCGGGGCCGGCGGGTTGATGTTTCTCGCGGCCTTCGTGGGACTCTCGGGCTGGGCGGCGGTGATCGCCGCGAATCGCTGGAAGCGATCGTTCAAGGTTCCGCGCGTCGTCGAGATCACGTCGTGGGCGCTCGCCCCGGTCGGGGCTCTGGCGGCGATCGGCTTGCTCTACCGGGCTGCCTTCGGGAACCTCGGATTGCGCTCATCGCTGCCGATCTACGCGCTTTCGATGATCCTCATCTTCGTGAGCCTCCTGGCCGGACTCGCCTTCGATCCGTTCCCCGGGGCGGCTGCCCTCGCGCCATCCAACCTCCCCGACTCGAAATCCTGAGCCACGCCCCAGTACTCCCTCCGGACCGCGCCGCCACGCCCGGTTTCGATACTTCGCCCGCCCCCGAGAATGGTACATTCCCACCGCATTACAAGCCGTCACCAGGGGAGCGCGCGGAAGCCGCCGGTAGCGTCGCGCCGCGCCATCAGGGAGGGTTCATGCAGACGAATTCGAAATGGCTCTTCATCGCACTCGCCGCCCTCGCAGCCGCGGCCTTCATCACCCACGCCGCGCCGGCACTCGCCGGTCCCGGCTACGTCAACTTCACCCTCGGCCAGAAGATGTTCGACAGCGACGATTGGGATCCGATCGACAAGCAGACCGCGTTCGGCGTCGAAAGCGCGTTCGGTCCATCCAAGTGGCCGGTCCAGCTGGCGGCGTACCTGAACCGCTCCTCGAAGGAGAAGAGCACGCAATTCGAGGACAACACCAACACCCTCGTCGCGGTCACGCTCGACGCGACCACGACCGAATTCGGATTCGGCCTGAACAAGTCGTTCGGCGCGTCGAAGCTCCGGCCCTACATCGGGGCCGGCGGGGTCTACACGAACACCGAGTTCACGGTCCGCCAGTCGGGATACAGCGCGAGCGACAACGGCAACGGATTCGGTTTCTGGGGCGGCGCGGGCGCGTTCTACCGGCTCGGGCCGAGCTTCAACCTCGGCGGCGGCGTCCGGTACAGCAGTGTCACGACCGACTTCGGGCCCTTCACCGGGACCAACGTGAGCTACGACTACACGGACGTGAATTCCGGGGGCGTCGCCCTCCACGTCCTGATCGGGTGGTCCTGGCCCAAGATGCCGCAGTAGAGCCCCAGGCAGCCACGTTAACTCCCGCGAGGCCATCCCCTTAGGGGGTGGCCTCGCCGCTTGAAACCCTTCCCTCGGCCCCGCGGCCGGAATCTGGTAGAATCGTTCGACCATCAGACGGGATAGTGCCTGCCGGGCACGGGGTTAGCCGATGGGGCCCCCGGTCCCGGCCGGCGCGCCGCCCTCGGGGCGCCCGTCCGGCCGTTCGTGGGGAGGGGGCACCCCTCCCGCACCTAACCGACGACGAGGAGATGCTTGTGAAGGTTGACGTTCGCGACGCGGGCGCCTGGCGAAGGGTGCTCTCGATCGAGGTAGCGCCGGATGAGTTGCAGCAGGACTACGACGCCGCTCTCGAGGAATACCGCCGCAAGGCCGTGATCCCGGGATTCCGGAAGGGGAAGGTCCCGAAGACCATGCTCGAGTCGCAATTCGGTCATTCGCTGGAGCACGAAGTACTGGAGAGGGCCGTCCGGCGCTCCTATCAGGAAGCCGTGCGCCAGCAGGGGCTCGAGCCGGTCGAGTATCCGGCGATCGACAAGATCTCCTACGAGAAGGGGCAGCCCCTCAGCTACGAGGCGGCCGTGGACGTCCGCCCCGTGGTCGCGCCCAAGGACTATCAGGAGCTGGAACTCGAGTCGCGCGACACGGCGGTTCCCGACACCGACATCGACCGGGCGCTGGAGGATCTTCGCCAGCGGGCCGCGTCGTGGGAGAAGGTGGAGCGGGACGCGACCGACAGCGACGCGGTGGTGGTCGATTACGTGCGGTTGAACGCCAAGGGGAAGCCGGTCCACAAGACCGAGCAGATCGACGCGCTCGTGGAATTGGGCGCCTCGGGCCTCCTGCCCGAGTTCAAGGCGAACCTCGTGGGCCGGAAGGCGGGCGACGCGGTCCGCTTCGAGGTGGCCTACCCGGCCGACTTCGGGAACGAAGAACTTCGGGGTAAATCGGCCACGTTCAGTGTTCAAGTGAAAGAGGTGAGGGAGCGCCGCGTCCGGGAGATGGACGACCAGTTCGCCGCCGACGTGGCGGGGCTCCGCGACATGGGAGAGCTGAGGGCCCGGATCCGGCTCAATCTCGAAGGCGAGGCCCGGATGCGCCTCCAGCGGGATCAGGAAGAGGCGCTGGTCAACCAGCTGATCGACCGGAATCCCATGGAATTGCCCGAAAGCATGATCGCCGAGTATCTCGCGGAGGTGTCGCAGCGTCTAAGGGGCGAAGGGGAGGAGTGGACCGAGGAGCAGCAGGCCCAATTCCTGAAGGAATACCGCCCGCACGCCGAACGCCGTCTGAAGCGGGACCTCCTGGTGGACGCCATCGCCAAGGCCGAGGGGATCACGGTCCCCGAGGAGGAAGTGGACGAGACGCTCCGAGGGGCCGCCGAGGGCTCTCTGCCGCCGCCCGAAATGGAGCGGCTGGTGCGGAACGCGGCCCAGCGGGACCGCGCCCGGGTCCATCTCGCCGAGCGGAAGGTATTCGCGCACCTGCGGGAGAAAGCAAAGGTTAAGATGGCCGTCTGGACGCCCGATTCTTGACGGAGACGTTGGACGGCTTGCACTTGGGTAGAGGCACAGGGAGGCCTACGGACATGTCGCTCGTACCATTCGTCGTCGAGCAGAGCGGGCGCGGAGAACGCGCGTACGACATCTTCTCGCGGCTCCTCAAGGATCGCATCGTCTTCATCGGCACGCCGATCGACGATTCCATCGCGAACCTGGTCATCGCGCAGCTCCTCTTCCTGGAGGCCGAGGACCCGGACCGCGACATCAATCTCTACATCAACTCGCCGGGCGGCGTCGTGACGGCCGGACTGGCGATCTACGACACGATGCAGTTCATCAAGCCCGACGTGGCGACGATCTGCATGGGACAGGCGGCCAGCATGGGCGCCCTGCTCCTCTGCGCCGGCGCGGCGGGGAAGCGCTCGGCGCTCCCGCACTCGCGCGTCATGATCCACCAGCCGCTCGGCGGATCGCAGGGGCAGGCGACCGACATCGAGATCTACACGAAGGAGATCCTGGTCATCCGGAACGAGCTGAACAAGATCCTCGTTCGCCACACGGGCCAGCCGCTCGAGAAGATCGAGCGGGACACCGATCGCAACTACTTCCTCTCGGCCGAGGAAGCGCAGGCGTACCACATCGTCGACAAGGTGATCACGAAGCCCGAGCTCACGGCGAAGCCGGCGCCGGTCCCGGTACCAGCCGCCTAGGAGGCCATCCGGCGAACCCGACATGAAAAAGCGCGTCCAGTCTCCCCATCCGATTCGTTGCAGCTTCTGCGGCCGCGGCCAGGACGAAGTTTCGCGCCTGGTCTCGGGGCCGTCGGTCTACATCTGCTCCGAATGCGTGAAGCTCTGCAACGACATCCTCGAGGGTGAGACCGAACACGCGCCCGGCATTCCCAAGGGCTCGCTGCCGAAGCCGGCCGAGATCAAGAAGGTCCTCGACGACTACGTCGTGGGCCAGGACCGCGCC
>DASTKG010000137.1:0-7643 GCA_035716005.1 Candidatus Eiseniibacteriota bacterium | reverse complement strand
CACGCCGACGAAGACGCCTTCGCGGAGCGGGATCCGCTCCTCCAGGGCGATCTCCCGCGCGAGCGCGACGAGACGCCGGTCGTACGGCTCCGACATGTCGGGAAAGCGCGGCCCCAGCGAATCGTCGTTCGGGCCGATCAGCGGGTTGTCCCCCATGAGATTGATGTGGTCGACGACGACGACGAGATCCCCCGCCTTGTGGAGGGGATGCATGCCGCCGACGGCGTTGTTCGCGACGAGGGTGTGGACGCCGAGCGCGCGCAGGAGGCGGACCGGGAAGGTCACCGCCTTCATGCCGTGCCCTTCGTAGTAGTGCGCGCGGCCGCTCAGGAGGGCCGTGGGCCGCCCGCCGAGGCGGCCGACGATCAGCTCGCCCGCATGGCTCTCGACGGCGGTGCGCGCGAAGTGAGGGATCTCGGCGTAGGGGATCGTGACGGCGTCGCTCATGGCGGAGGCGAACTGGCCGAGCCCCGTGCCGAGGATGATGCCCACCTCGGGGGAGAACGGAAGCCGCGGGCGGATCGCATCGCCCGCTTCCTCGATCATGCGGAGGAGGCCGGACGGAGCGCCGGCGCCGGCCACGGCCTCGCTCTTCGTCATCGATCCGGTTCCCGCGCCAGTCGTCGCCACAGCTCCTCCTCCTCGAGGCCGTCGACCTCGATCCATTTCACGCGGGACGTCGCGCCTCCCGCGACTCGAACGGCGCGCCGCGGCAATCCGAGCCTCGCGGCCAGGAGTTCCACCACCGCGTCGTTCGCCTTGCCGTCCTCGGGCGCCGCGGTCACCCGCACCCGGATCCGCGCTCCGCCCGCGTCGCGCGCCGCCTCGACCGCGTTCCGGCGGCTCTTCGGCGTCACGTGGACCTGGACGCGCACGCGGCTACCGCGGTCCGAAGAGCGCCGATCCGATCCGCACGATCGTCGCGCCTTCCTCGATGGCGATCTCGAAGTCGTCCGACATCCCCATCGAGAGCCCCGCCCCCGCGGGGAGAAGGCCCGCCGCCACCGCTTCGTCTCTCAGCCGCGCCAGCGCGCGAAACGACGCGCGCGCTCCCTCGGGCCCCCCGAGCAGCGGGCCGATGGTCATGAGACCCGCCGGCGCGATCGACTTCTCGTGCCGGAGCCGCGTGAGGAGCGGCATCGTCTCCTCGGGCGGCACGCCGTGCTTCCCGGGATCCCCGGAGGTGTTCACCTCCACGTAGCCGGCGATCGTCTTTCCTTCGGCGGCGGCCCTTCGGCCCACCTCCGCGACGAGATCCTCGCCGTCGAGCGAGTGGATCTCGTCGAAGAGGGAGACGGCCCGCTTCGCCTTGTTCCGCTGGAGGTGGCCGACGAGATGCCAGCGCGGACCGGGCCCGACCTCGGGAATCTTGGCGTCCGCCTCCTGCACGCGGTTCTCGCCGAATTCCCGGAGCCCGAGCGGCATCGCCTCGCGCACGACCGAGGCCGGAAAACCCTTCGTCACGGCCAGAAGTCGCACGGAACCGCGCGCCCGGCCGGACCGCTCCGCGGCGCCATCGATCCTTTCGCGAATTCGCTCCAGCCGTTCCGAAAGCGTCACATTCTCGCCCGCCGGTACCCCCACGAAAGATAGCCGCAAAGTATAGGGTCCGACGTTCCGGGGGGACAACCGAAAAGCCCGCCCGGAACTCCGCCTGGGGACGCCACTTCGCGCGAGGCGCGGCCCGCGTCCGGCCGTGCTACCCTCCCGTTCGAAGGCTCGCCCCACTTTTCACGGAGGAAACCCATGTCGAAGATCATTCTTCACTTCGCGATCGTCGTCGCCACCTTCCTCCTCCTCGCGCGCTACCTTCCGGGCTTCTACGTCCCCGACCTCGGCACGGCGATCCTGGCCGCGCTGGTGCTCGGCATCGTGAACGCGATCCTCGGGCCGATTCTCACGTTCCTCTCGTTTCCCCTGATCATCCTCTCGCTCGGCCTGTTCTGGTTCGTGGTGAACGCCTTCCTCCTCATCGTGGTCGCGTTCATCGTTCCCAACTTCCACATCAACGGTTGGGGACCGGCCCTGATCGGCGCGGTCGTGCTGGCGGCGGTCAATCTCCTCTGGTCGAGGGTCTCGAAGGCGCGGGAACAGAAGTCGGCGTGAATCGGCGGTTGCCCGACGCCGCGGAACCGAACGCCCTGGCGAGGCTCCTGGCCGAGAGGCGGCGCGCGGGGGCGAGCGGGCGGCGGGCGCTCATCGACCTGACGGTCACGAACCCGACGGCCGTGGGACTGGTCGCGCTCGACGAATCGTCGCGCGGGGCGCTGGCGGACGAGCGCGCGGCCGCCTACGATCCCGATCCACGCGGACTTCGTTCCGCCCGCGAGGCGATCGCGGCCGCGTTCGGACGCGCGGACGCCCCCCTCGATCCGGCCCGCGTCGTTCTCACCGCGAGCAGCAGCGAATCGTACGCCCACCTCTTCCGCCTGCTCTGCGAACCGGGCGACGACGTGGCCGTGCCTCGTCCCTCCTATCCCCTCCTCGAGCCGATCGCCCGTCTCGAGGACGTCGCCCTCGAATCGTACCGGCTGGCGTACGACGGACGGTGGCGCCTCGACCTCGACTCGCTCGAAGCCGCCGTCGGCCCCCGGACCCGCGCGATCGTCCTCGTCGAGCCGAACAACCCCACCGGCTCGGTCCTCTCCCCCGAGGAGCGCCGCGCCGTCGAGGCCCTGGCCGAGCGGCGGGGCGTCGCGATCGTCGCGGACGAAGTCTTCGGGGAATTTCCCTGGGAGGAGGGCCGTCTGCTGCCGACCTGGGGGGGCGCGCGGACCGTGCCGACGTTCGTCCTCGGCGGCATTTCCAAGTCGTGCGGTCTGCCGCAGCTGAAGCTCGGATGGATCTCGATCGGGGGACCGTCCCGAGCCGTGGAGCGGCTCGCGCCGGGGCTCGAATGGATCCTCGATCTCTTCCTCTCGGTCGGAACGCCGGTCCAACTCGCGCTCCCGCGGCTGCTGGCGGTCCGCGGCGCCTTCCGGGACGCCGCGCTCGCGCGAATGCGATCGAATCTCTCGGCATGGCGCGGCTGGGCGGCTCGAGTCGGAGGCGGAATTCTCGAAGCCGACGGCGGGTGGAGCGTGATGGCGCGCCTCCCATCGGCCGCGGGCCCGCATCGCGATCCGGCCGAGTGGGCGCTCGAGGTCTGCGACGTGCTCCTTCATCCGGCGCACTTCTACGACTTCGAGGACGACCGCCACGTCGTGGCGAGCCTCCTCGCGGAGCCTCGATCGCTGGAGGCGGCGCTACGCCGTTTGGAGGATGGAATGGCGGCGAGGGGCGAGGGGTAGAATGGTTCGAGAGGTTCCGAAAGGGAGGTGCTCCGTGATTCGCATCCTGCATGGAATCGCCGCGGCGGCGGGCGTCGCCGCGATGTCGCTGCTCGTCGCCGCCTCGGTTCCGGACGCGTCCGCCGCGGGGGGCGAGAAGCCGGCGGGCGCTCCGCCCGCGCGCTCGCTCGCCTCGAGCGATCGAAAGTCGCTGGAGCGGACACTCAAGAAGGCCTTCGAGGCGCTCCCGTCGCCCGCCAAGGAATTCCGCCTCGACGCCGAGAACGGCACGAGTGAGGTCGGTTTCGCCGCGACCGCGTGGGCCGTCGCCACGAAGGCTCCCGCGGAAGCGCGGGGCGACCGGGTCTACGAAGGCCGGGTCGGGAGCGGCGAGGCGTCGGAGCCGGTCGTGCTGGAAGTCCGGATCTACGTCAACATGGAGCGCGCGCTTCCCGAGCCGCTCGGCTCCGAAGGGGGCGTTCTCGAAACGTTCACCCACGATGGTCTTCCCGGCTCCCGCGCTTCCCTGGCCGGAGTCGACCCCGGCCGCGTGGCGCTTCCCCTGACGGCCGAGGAGACGTCGAACGCCCTGACCGTTCTTCGTCTCCACGTAGGGGCCGCATCGATCGAGAGTTACCTCGCCGAGGTCGCGCAGGGGCGAAAGCCCCCGCGCACGCCTTGGGACAAGACGGCGGCGAAGAGCCCGTCCGAGGTTCGGACTCTCGTCGTGGAGTACTACGGCCCACGCGCCGAAGTGGAGCGGCTCCTGAAGGCGACGACGGCGGCCCCGCTCCGCGCCCTCCTCACTCCCTAGGACCGCCGCGGGTCCGCCTACTCGGACTGACTTTTCGTCAGCCGGGAGTGGGTGTAGTCTCGCCGACATCCGTCCGGCCGTGCCACGGGTCCGCCCGGCCCCGTTCACGCGGCCAGCGTCCTATAGGGGGACCACACGATGTCGCAGCGTCTTCACTCGATCCTGCTCCGAATCGCGGCCTTGTTCCTTTTCGCGCTGGGGTCCACGCTCGCTTCGCGGCCCGTTCTCGCGGCGGACGCCGCCGCCACGCCGAACTGGTCGCTGAACGCGACGATCATCGAGGCCTGCTCCTGTCCGATGTTCTGCCAGTGCTATTTCAGCACGAAGCCGGCGGCGCACGGGGGCGAGCACGCGGAGCACGGCGGCATGGCGGCCGAGCACTACTGCCGCGCGAACAACGTCTTTCGCGTGAACAAGGGGACGTACGGCTCGACCAAGCTCGACGGCGCGAAGTTCTGGATCGGAATGGACCTCGGCGCCGAATTCTCGGACGGCGAGATGGACTGGGCGGTGCTCCACTTCGATCCGTCGGTGACGAAGGAGCAGCGCGCGGGCATCGTGGCCGCGCTCGGAAAGCTCTACCCCGTGAAGTGGAAGTCGTTCGTGGTCGGCGCGGACGCGCCCATCGAGTGGGCCGCCACGAAGGACCGCGCCACCGCGAAGCTCAACGGCGGCAAGGACGGGGAAGTCGTGCTGGCCCGCTCCGCGAGCAGCAACACGTCCGATCCGACCGTCATCCAGAATCTCAAGTATTGGGGGGCGCCGCGGAACGACGGATTCGTTCTCATGCCGAACGAGGTCGAAGCCTACCGCCTCACCGACAAGGCGTTCGAGTACAAGGGGACGAACGGTTTCATGATCACGTTCGACATCACGTCGAAGGATTAGCCGGAAGGCCCGCGCCGGCGCGAGCCGGGCGGAGCCATGACGCAGGAAAGGGGTCGTCGTGAATCTCCCGTATATCCAGATGTTGTGGGAAGAGATGCGCCTCGTGTACGGCATCTCGATGCGTGTCTACCAGGCCATTCCGAAGGAGAAGATGGACAGCCATCCGATCGCCGGCATGCGGACCCCGAAAGAGCTGATCGCGCACATGACCTGCACGCTCACGGGCGTCACGACCGGCACGGTCAAGGGAGTGATCGAAGCGTACGAGCAGAACGAGAAGACGTACGCGGCGAAGCCGTACGACGAGTTCATGAAGTGGGCGGCCGAGAGCTGGACGGTGGCCGACAAGGCGGTGCGGGGCATGACCGCGGAGCAGGCGCAGGGGATGGTGAAGAATCCCTGGACGACCGACTTCCCGGCGGGCGTCTGCATCCAGATCGTCTACGACGAGCATCTCCATCACCGCGGCCAGCTCTACGCGTATCTTCGCGTGCTGGGGGTCGAGCCGCCGTTCATGTGGGACTTCGAGAACAGCGCGCCGGAGTTCAAACCGCGCCAGCATCAGCCGGCGTAGCGAACGCGACCGTCCGGCAACCGTGACGGATCGAACGAAGGCGACGGGGGAGGCCCGACGAGGGCCTTCCCCGCTCGCGCTTCTGGGCGCCGCCCAGTTCCTCTCGCAGTTCGGCGATTCCGTCTTCATGATCGTCTTCATCTGGATCCTCCTCGAGCTGACGGGCTCGAAGGCGGGGACCGGACTCGCCGCCACCATCTCCTACCTTCCCGCGCTCATCTTCGGCGTCGTCGCGGGCTTCCTCGTCGACCGCTGGAACCGGCGAAACGTCATGGCCGCGGCCGACGCGGCGCGAGCGCTCCTCCTCGCGGCGGGCGCCGCGCTCTACGTCATGGGCGCCCTCACCGCGCCGGTCCTGACGGCGATCGCCTTCGGCTGCGCCACCGCCGCCGTCCTCTTCAATCCGGCGCGCGACTCCATGCTCCCCGAACTCGTCTCCGGAGAGCGGCTCGTCGCGGCGAACGCGTGGATCCAGACCTCGCAGCAGGCCGCCTATTTCGCGGGACCGCTGGCGGCCGGATTCATCATCCAGTCGCTCGGCATGAGGGCGACGCTTCCGTTGGGGGTCCTCTTCTACGCCGGCTCCCTCGCGTTGATCGTGGCGATGGGAAACGTGGGACGCGCCCATCGCCATCTCGCGACCCGGCCGCGGGCGCTCGAGGACTTCAAGGAAGGGCTCGCCGCGATCGGCCGCGACGGAACGCTCCTCCTCCTCCTCGCCTACACCGCCCTCGACAACCTCTTCATCATGGGCCCGGCTCTTCTGGGAAACGCCGTCATGGTGCGCGAGACGCTGGGCGGGAACGCGGCGATGTACGCGCTGGTGGAGGCGACGTACGGGCTGGGATGGGGACTGGGATCGATCCTCGTCAGCCGCTTCGCCTCGCGCGTCCCCCACGGCATCCTCCTCCTCGTGGGGATCACGCTCGACGGCTTCACGTACGTTCCGCTCTACTGGTGCCGCTCGCTCCCCTACCTTCTCGTCGTCTCCCTCGTCCACTCGATGGTGATCCCGCTGATCACCGTGCCGCGCGCGACCATCCTGCAGCGGATCGTGCCGAAGGAGAGGCTCGGCCGCGTCTTCGCGCTCCAGAACGTGGTGGTGGTGGGGATGACGGCGCTCTCGTCGGGGCTCGCGGGCCTCGCGCTCGACCGGATCGACGCGCCCACGCTCTTCGGCGCGATCGGGCTCGGCGCGGGGGCGATCGGCCTTCTCGGCTTCGCGTCGAAGCGGCTGCGGACGCTCTAGGCGCGCTTCCGCCCGACGGAGAGCTCGTAGATCAAGAAGCCGGAGGCCGCGATCATGACGCCGGCCCCGGCTCGCCAGCCCGACGCGGTGAGGTCGCTCCCGATGAGGAGCACGGTGGCGAGGATGAAGAGGATCGGCGTGACCGGAAAGAGCGGCGTGCGGTAGGAGCCCGCTTCGGCCGCGCCGGCCGCCGGGGCCGCGGGGGCGCTTCGCTCGCGGCGCCTCTCCACGAAGATCGCCGCGATCGTGACCCCGTAGAAGAGCCACGACGTCGTCACGAACCACCCCGAGACGTCCTCGAAGCCGTTCGCGAACCCCAGCCAGACGATCGAGAGAGCCGCCTGGAGCCAGAGCGCCAGGTCGGGCGTTCCGCGCCGCTCGTCGACGTGGGCGGCGCGCTTCCAGAAGAGGCCGTCCGAGGCCATGGCGAGCGTCACGCGCGGGCCGGTGAGGATCGACGCGCTGACCGTGCCGAACGTCGAGACCGAAACGAGCACCGCGAGCGCGCGCCCGCCCCACTCGCCGAGGATGCGGCGGATCGTCTCGCTTCCGACCGCCTCCACCGTGGCGACCTCCCGCGGCGTGAGGACCGAAAAGTAGGCGAGGTTCGTCATGACGTAGACCGCGACGACGATGACGGTGCCGAGCAGGATCGCGATCGGCATGTTGCGCCGGGGGTTCACGATCTCCCCGGCCACGTAGGTCGAATCGGTCCAGCCGTCGTAGGCGAAGAGGATCGGGATCATCGCGAGGACGAGGCCGAGCAGGACGGGATGCGGCGCCGCTCCGGGGGCGGTCGCCTCGCCCGGCGGGGCGCCCGCGTGCGGCAGGAGGAACGCGGCGGCGCAG
>DASTKG010000136.1:0-5349 GCA_035716005.1 Candidatus Eiseniibacteriota bacterium | reverse complement strand
GCTCGGATCGCCGCCCCAGACCTCGCCGACCACCGGAAGCCCCAGCGCCGCCGCGAACGCGGAATCGACGCGGGCCGCGCCGGAGCCGCCCGTGTCGATGGCGAAACGGTAGGGTCCCTTCCCGTTCACCATCACCTCGACGGCCGGAAGGTGCGTCGCCATCGACATGGGGACCTCCACGCCCTCGCGAGGCACGAAGGTCTCCTTCGGCTTCCTCAGCGGCCCTTCGTCCCCGGCCGCGCGGCGACCCGCACCGCGGCCGGGGGGCGCGGCCATCGCCTCGCCGCCCCGCAGGAGCCGGCGCATCGTGGACGCGACGCGCTCCGCGGACGGGGGATCGAGATTCGAGAGGATCACGAGCGTGTAGGGTCCCATCGCCTCGAGCGCCGCGTTCACACCCGGGGAGCCCCCGGCGATGCCGAGCGCCTCCCCCGGGCCGACGAATCCCGCCGCCGACTCGGGGCCGAGGAGCTTTCCGGCGCGCAACGCCTCGACGAAACGAGCGAGGTCGTCGACGGTGGAGTAGCCGCCCCCGGCGGCGCTCCCGCGCGCGGGAAGGAAGCCGTCGTTCGGTTCGAGTCGCGCGCCTTCCGCGCCCTCACCGCGACGCGCCGAGGTCTCCCGGCCTTCGTGGGTGTAGCCGGTGGCCCGATCCGCCACCCGATCGGCGAGCGCGTAGGAATCGGTGCCGGTCATGCCGGCCGGCTCGAAGACGTGCTTCCGCACGTAGTCGTAGTAGTTCTCGCCCGAGACCGATTCCACGATGGCGCCGAGGAGGACGTACCCGGCGTTCGAGTAGGCGCGCCGCGTTCCGGGCGCGAAATCGAGCGGAAGATCGCGGACGTAGGCGTACCAGTCGGCCCCCGTCTTCAGGCCGAGCCGTTTCTCGCGGAAGCCCTCGCGAAAGATGTCGCCGGTTCCGCCGCGATGCTCGAGGAGCATGCCGACGGTGATCTTCGAGCCCTTCTCCTTCGGGTAGTCGGGCAGGAAGCGGTCGATCGTGTCGGTGAGACGAAGCTTTCCCTGCTCGGCCAGCTGCAGAATGGCGACGTGCGTGAAGATCTTGTTCACCGATCCGAGATTGAACTTCGTCTCGGGGCGGTTCGGGCGCCGGGCGCTTCGATCCGCGAGTCCGTAGGCCCGGCGATGGAGCGTCGTCGCGCCGCGAGCGAGGAGGACGGCGCCCGAGAAGGAGCCGGCGCGCGAGAGGGAATCGACCGCGGCTTCGAGCGCGGCGGCGAGCTGTGCGTCGCTCAGCGCCGGTCCCGACGGCGGCGCCACCCCGCCTCCGCCGCTCGGCTCCGAGTCGTCGTCCCGCACCAGGAGTCCCAGGAGCCCGTGCGGCGGCTCCGGCTCGCAGTCGAACTCGATGGAGAGGGCGGGCCCGAACTCCGCGCGGGCCGTCACCTGGACCGAGGCGTTCCCGCCGCCGGCGACGCGAAGCGGCGTCAAGGCGCCATGCTCCTCCCGCATCTCGCGGTAGACCTCGAGCCGCCTTTCCACGGAGCGGCGGGCCAGCGCGTCCGGCGCGACGTGCGTCGTCACGAAGGCGCGCATCGAATCCTCGCCCGCGTTGTACGCGCGAAACCACGCCTCGGCATGCCGCCCCGGCTCGTCCGCGGGGAAGCGAAGCGGCGACTCCGCGGACCGCGTGGCCGGGGCCGCCGGCGCCGACCGCGCGGCGGGCGCCGGTAGCGCCGCCAAGACGAGAACTCCGGCGACGAGAAGTCTCCGGACCTGGACGACGAAAGCCCCCTCTTTCATGGTTCGTATCCTCCGCGATCAGACGAAGCGCCCTCGGCGCCGAACCGGCGACACGGAGAGTTGTACCGCGGCGGTGTGAAGAAGTCGTGAAGGGGAGGCGGTGCTACGCGGGGTTTCGCGGGAGCGTGAAGGCGACGGTGGTGCCGCGCCCCTCGACGCTCGCGGCGGAAACCTCGCCGCCGTGCGCTTCGACCAGGTGCCGCACGATCGCGAGCCCGAGGCCGGCGCCGCCGGTGGCGCGCGCGCGGGAGGCGTCGGCGCGATAGAAGCGGTCGAAGACGTGGGGAAGATGCTCGGGCGCGATTCCCTCGCCCGTGTCGCGGACTTCGAAGCGGACGAACGCGCCGTCGGCGCGCGCGGCGAGCGTGACGGCTCCGTCGTCCGGCGTGTGCGTCACGGCGTTGGCCACGAGGTTCCGGAGGATCTGCGCGAGCCGCGCGCGATCGACGAGCACGGGCGGCGCGTCGGCCACGTCGAGGCGCAGGGAGACGCGGCGCGCCTCGGCCTGGACCCGAAACGCCGCGGCCGCCGCCTCGAGCGCCTCGCGCGGCGAACAGGGGACGCGGTCGAGACGGAGCCGGCCCGCTTCCGCGAGCGAGAGATCCTGAAGGTCTCCGACGAGCCGCGCGAGAAGGAGCGTCTCCTCGTGGAGCGACCGGAGCGCGGCCGCGTCGGCCGCGACGATCCCGTCCTCGATCGCCTCGAGCTGGGCCCGGAGGTTGGTGAGGGGCGTGCGAAGCTCGTGGGCCACGTCGCTCACCAGCTGGCGCCGGAGCGTCTCCGTTCGCGAGAGCGACTCGGCCATCGAGTTGAAGGCGTGGCTCAGGTCGCCGATCTCGTCGCGCGACCGGACCGGGACGCGGGCCCCCCAGTCGCCCTTCTCCATGCGCCGCGCCGCGGCGGTGAGCGCCTCCACCGGACCGACGATGCTCCGCGAGAGGAGCCACATCACGGTGAGCGCCAGGAGTCCCGCGGCGACGACCGCGACGATCATCCAGCGATTGACGCCGCGCACGAAGGGGGCCTCCGGGCCCTCGTCCGGCCCGAAGACGGGCACGACGTAGAGGAAGACGCGGGGAACGCCGGCCTCGCCCCCGATTTCGGTGTGAGGCGCGCCGATCACCAAGGCGCGCCGCATGGAGCCCGCGTTTCCATGGAGCCGCTCGCGGAGAATCTCGATTCGCCCGCCCGGACCGATCGTGACGCGCGATCCCTGCATCTCGGGAGAGGAGAAGGCGAGGACGTTTCCCAGCGTGTCGGCGAGGAGGAGCGCCCGATGGCCGGGACGGTCGAATCGGCGAAGGAGGCGGCCGGCGTCCTCGGGGGCGCCGCCCGCGCGGACCCAGGTTCGGAGCGCCTCCGCCGCGTCCTCGAGCGCGAAGGCGCGCGTCGTCGTCTCGAATCGTCCGAACTCGGTTCGGACGCCCTGGCGGGAGACGAGGACGACCGTGACGACGGCGACCGCGGAGACGAGCGCCACCACGCCGAGGAGCCTGAACCGGAGTCCGCGGATCATGATCGGGGAGTCGGCCCGCCGCCCGTTTTCGTCCCGTCGCCGCCGGGCTCCGCGAGGCGATAGCCGACGCCGAAGACCGTCACGATTCGCGAGGGCGAGGCGGGATCGCGCTCGATCTTCGCGCGGAGATTCTTCACGTGGACGTCGATGGTGCGTCCCGACGCTTCGTAGTCGGGACCGAACGCCGCCACGGCCAGGTCGTCGCGCGTGAAGACACGCCCCGGCTGTCGGAGGAGGGCGGCCAGGAGATCGAACTCGCGCGGCGTCAGCTCCACCGCCCGGCCGCGAGCGCGCACCACGCGGCGGGCGAGGTCGATCTCGACGTCACCCGAGACGAGGCGATCCGAGCCTTCGCGATCCCCCGGCCCGCTCCGGTCGGAGCGCCCGACGAACGAATCACCCGTCCGCGTCGAATTCCGGCCCGCGGGGCGGCGCCGCAGGACGGCCCTCACCCGCGCCACCAGCTCCCGCGGGCTGAAGGGTTTCGTCACGTAGTCGTCGGCCCCGAGATCGAGCCCCTCCAGGCGGTCCTCCTCCGTGCTTCTCGCCGTGAGCAGGATGACGGCCGCGTCCGAGCCGAGGCGCAGCTCGCGGCAGACGCGAAGTCCGTCGAGCTTCGGGAGCATCACGTCGAGGACGACGAGATCGGGAGCCGGGTCGAGCCTCGCGAGACGAAGCGCCTCGACTCCGTCCCCGGCCATCGAGACCGAGTAGCCGGCGTGCTCCAGGTAGAGGCGGACGAGTCCGGCCGTCTTGGGGTCGTCCTCCACGACCAGGATTCTGAATTTGGGGTTCGCCATGCCGCCCACGAGGATCGCACGGATTCGTGAAGATTTCATGAAGGAGGGCTATAGTCCCGGAATGCCCGTCCCGGGAGAATCGACTCCGGCCAAGCGCCCCTACCAGAGGGGAATGCGGGCCAGCATCATCGGCCTCGCCGTGAACCTCCTGCTCGCCTGCGTGAAATTGACGGCGGGGATTCTCGGCACCTCCTACGCCCTGATCGCCGACGCCATCGAATCGCTCGGCGACTCGGTCGGGTCGCTGATCGTCTGGCGCGGGCTGAAGATCGCCGCGCGCCCGCCCGATCACGATCATCCCTACGGCCATGGAAAGGCGGAGCCCCTGGCCGCCCTCCTCGTCGCCGTGCTCCTCGCCGCGGCCGCCGTCGGGATCGCGGGCCAGGCGATCCGCGAGATCACGATGCCGCACCGGATGCCGGCGCCCTTCACGCTCGGCGTCCTCCTCGCCGTCGTGCTCGTGAAGGAGATCCTCCACCACTTCGTTCTTCGGGTCGGGACCGAGGTGGGAAGCAACGCGGTGAACGCCGACGCGTGGCACCATCGGAGCGACGCGATCACGTCGGGCTTCGCGGCGATCGGCATCACGGTCGCTCTGGTGGGAGGCCCCGGGTGGGAAACGGCCGACGCCTGGGCGGCGCTTTTCGCGAGCTCGATCATTCTCGTCACCGCCTGGCGAATCCTCCGGCCCGCCGTTCAGGAGTTGATGGATCACACGGCGCCGCCCGACATGGTGGAGGCCGTCCGGATCGTGGCCGAATCGCGCGCCGGGGTCCACCGGGTGGAGAAACTCCTCATGCGGAAGATGGGGCTCTACTACGTGGCCGACATGCATCTCGAGGTCCCGCCCGAGATGTCGGTTCGGGAGAGCCACAAGCTGGCCCACGACGTGAAGGACGCCATCCAGCAGTCGCTCCCCCAGGTCGTGGAAGTCCTGATCCACGTCGAGCCGGCCTGGCCGAACGGGCGGCCCCCCGACGTCTAGTCCCCACGCCCTTCGCCGGCCCGGCCGACCAGGAGCCGGCCGACCGGGGCCCAACCATCGAGGGCCGCGGCCCGTCCCATCCGGCGAAACCCCCGGTTTCGGGGGTACGTAGACTAGGGGACGGCGGGCAAGCGGGCCCGCTTTCTCGTCGTGCGAGCGCGCGAGCGCCGAATCGTCTGGAGGGTGGTAGGAGGAGCGCCGGCTTCGGCTTGACCACCGGGCGGTGGCCTAGTACCATCACGCGGCTCCAGCAATGGGGCCGACGATGGGGAGAGGTGGCCGAG
>DASTKG010000135.1:0-6098 GCA_035716005.1 Candidatus Eiseniibacteriota bacterium | reverse complement strand
GCGATTGGTTTGCCTCACTGAGCCCGCGGGGCGTTCACGCCTCGCGCCCCACTCAGACGGTGGCGCGGCCCAGTTGACGATCGGCTCCCGCGGGAGCAGACTGCGGTGCGGTGTACCTCAACGTGGTTCAACTCGCGGAGTCCTTTGGAGTCGAGGAGTCCGTTATTCAGGATTGGGTCCGGCACGAGGGCTTGCCACACGTCCCCGAGCGCGGACGTTTGCTCTTTGATCGGGCGCAGGTGGCGGCTTGGGCGGCGAAGCGTGGGCTGGCTTCCAAGGTCGGCTTCCTGGCGCCGGAGCGATCGCGGGCTCGGCCCGCGCGGCGGCTGGAGCCGCTGCTGCGAGTGGGTGGCGTTTGGCGCGACGTCGGCGCAGGGGAATTGGCCGGCGTGCTCGAGCGGGTGGTCGGGGCTCTGCCGGGGGCCACTCCGGCGGTGCGGCAGCTTCTCGTTCAGCGCGTTCGGACGGCGAACGGCATCACGTGGGCGCCGATCGGCGGCGGGTTGGCGCTTCCGCACCTCCGGGCGCCGGTCGCGCTTGGTCCCGAATCGGGCGTTCTGGCGCTCATCTTCCTTCGCGATCCCCTCGCCACCGACGAGCCGGCTCCCGATGAGCGGCCGATCACGCGGCTTCTCTTCTTCGTCGCGCCCTCGCCGCGGGCGCATCTCGAGCTCCTCGCGCAACTGAGCGAAACGCTGACGCGCGGCGACCTGCAGCGCCTGCTTCTCGAAGGGGCGCCCGACGCGGATCTCTTCGCGGCCGTGGCCGCCGTGGAAGCGGGCCCCCGTCCGCGGGCGGAGGGATAGGCGGCGTGCCTCCGTTCGACTTCGCCGTCGTGACCCCGCTCTCGCTCCTCCTCCTCGCGATCGTCCTCCTGGCCGCGGGCCTCGCCTGCGCCTGGGGCGCGCCCCGTCTCTGGCTCGCCGCGACGCTCGCCGCCGCGGCGGCGTCGCTCGCGGCCGCCGTCTGGGTCCTGGCATCGGGCGACGAGCCGGGTTGGATCGCGCCGTTCACCGTCGGCGGCGACGCGTTCCGCGTTCGGCTCGACGCGCTCAGCGCCTTCTTCCTCGCGCTCCTGAGCCTCCTCGGCGGCGTCGCCACGCTCTATTCGCGCGCCTACTGGAGCGACGCGGCGCACCCGCGCTCCGCCTCGACCGGGCGCGCCTGGTGGAACCTCTTCCTCGCCGGCATGGGCTTCATCCTTCTCGCGACGAACGGGCTCCACTTCCTGATCGCGTGGGAACTCTTCACGATCAGCGCCTATTTTCTCATCACGCTCGACCGACGCCGGCGCGACACGCGCGCGGCGGGGTGGCTCTATCTCGCCGCCTCCCACGTGAGCCTCGTCTGCCTCTTCGCCTTCTTCGCGTCGCTCGCGGCGCAAACCGGGAGCTGGGAACTCGGCCCGATGCGCGACCGGGCCGCGCTGGCGCCCCTCTTCTGGCTCGCGCTGGTCGGCTTCGGCGTGAAGGCGGGCCTCTTCCCGCTCCACGTCTGGCTCCCCTCGGCCCACGCGAACGCGCCGACCCACGTCTCGACGCTTCTTTCGGGCGTGGCGTTGAAGATCGGGATCTACGGCCTGATGCGATTCTCCGGCTGGCTCCCCGTGCCCCACGCCGCGGCCTGGACGGTGGCGGCGCTCGGCGTGGCGAGCGCGGTGCTCGGCGTCGCCTTCGCGCTCGGACAGCACGATCTGAAACGGCTCCTCGCCTATCACAGCGTCGAGAACATCGGCATCATCCTCATCGGCCTCGGTTTCGCGCTGATCGCCGCCGAATACGGGCATCCCGCCTGGGCCATCCTCGCCTTCGCCGGAGCGCTCCTTCACGTTTGGAATCACGGCCTCTTCAAGGGGCTCCTCTTCCTCGGCGCGGGATCGGTGCTCCACGCCACGGGAACGCGCGAGATGAGCCGGCTGGGCGGGCTCTGGCGCGCCATGCCTTGGACCGCCGCGCTCTTCGTGGTCGGCGCGGCGGCGATCTCGGGGCTGCCGCCCTTGAACGGCTTCGTGAGCGAGTGGCTCGTCTTTCTCGGCCTCTTCGACGCGGTCACGCTCCGCGGCCCTGCGGCGTGGGCGGCTGTTCCCGCCGCGATCCTCCTCGGCATGACCGGAGCGCTGGCGCTCGCCTGCTTCGTGAAGGTCTGCGGCGTCGTCTTCCTGGGAACCCCCCGGACCGAGGCCGCCCGACACGCGCACGAGTGCGGCTGGTCGATGCGCGTTCCCATGGTCGTGCTCGCCCTCGCCTGCGCCGCCATCGGCGTCGGCCCCGCGTTCCTCTGGCCCGCGATCACGCGCGCCACGCTCGCCTGGCAGCCGCAGGCCCCGGTCGGCGCGGTGGTCACGTTCCGGCCGCCCGCCGCGCTCGTCGCGCTCGGCGCCTGGAACGCGGCCCTCATCGCGCTCGGCCTTCTCGCGGCCGTGGCCCTCTCGCTTCGACTTCGGCGGAACGGCGTTCGCCGCGCCCCGACGTGGGGTTGCGGCTACGCGGCGCCGACGGCGCGCATGCAGTACACGGCCGGATCGTTCGCGTCGATCATCACGGGGTGGTTCGGGTGGATTCTCCGGCCGCGGCGTCGCGCCGAGCTTCCCGCGGGCCTCTTCCCTTCGCACGCCGCGTACGAGGAGCGGACGCCCGAGACCGTCCTCGAGGAGGTCGTCGAGCCGGCGGGCCGCGGCGTGCTCGCGGCCGCCTCCGCGCTTCGCCGCCTCCAGCACGGGCGGCTGCAGGCCTACATCCTCTACATCGTCGTGGCGCTGGCGGCGCTCGCGCTCCTCGTCTTTCCGGGAATGAACCCATGACGGCCGCCCTCGACATTCTCCTCAGGCTCGCGGTCTGGATCCTCTTCGCCCCGCTCCTCCCCGGCATCATCAACAAGGTGAAGGCGTGGGTCGCGGGACGCCGCGGGCCGCCGGTGCTCCAGCTCTACTACGATCTGGCGCGCCTCTGGCGGAAGGGCGCCGTCCTCAGCACGGCCGTCTCGGCCGCGCACGTGGCGGGGCCCGCGATCGCCTGGGTGGCGCTCCTCGCGGCGGCGCTCCTCCTCCCGCTCGGTCCCGCGCAGGGCGCGCTCGGCTTCCGCGGCGACGCCTTCCTCTTCGTCTATCTCCTGGCGCTCGCCCGCTTCTCCATCGCGCTCGCGGCGCTCGACACCGGCTCGGCCTTCGAGGGAATGGGCGCGGCGCGCGACGTGAGCTACGCGGTTCTCGCGGAGGCGGCGATCGTCGCGGCCCTCCTCACGCTCGGGCTCCAGAGCGAGAGCGCCTCCCTGAAGACGATGCTCGCCCCCTCCGCCGGCGCGGGCGCGGCGCTCCTCGCGGCGGGGCTCTTCGCGGTCCTTCTCGCCGAGAATTGCCGCGTGCCCTTCGACGACCCGAACACCCACCTCGAGCTGACCATGATCCACGAGGTGATGGTGCTCGATCACAGCGGCCCGCCCCTCGCCGTCATCCTGCACGGCGCGTCGATGAAGCTCCTTCTCTTCAGCGTCGTGCTGGCGGAGACGGTGCTCCCGATCGGCGAGCTGCCCCCGGTCCCGGCGGTCGCGACGCTCGCCGCCTCGGTCCTCGTGATCGCGGGAGGCGTCGGCCTGGTCGAATCGCTGACCTCGCGCCTCGCCTTCCGGCGCGTCCCGCTCCTACTCACGACCGCGTTCCTGCTCTGTCTCTTCGCCCTCCTGGCCGCGTGGCGCGGAGGCGGCGCGTGAGCGAGCCCCTGAATCTCCTCGTCGGCATCGCGCTCGGGCTCAATCTCCTCGCGCTCGCGAGCAGCCGCCTCCCCTCGATCATCCGGGCCGCGGCGTTCCAGGGCGTGGTGCTCGGCTTCATCCCGCTCCTCCTCGAGCATGGCGGCGGCATTCTCGTCTGGCTCGTGGCGGGCGGCACGATCGCCATCAAAGGTTTCGTCATCCCGGGACTCCTGCGCCGGGCGCTTCGCGCGGCGCAGATCGACCGCGAGGTGGGGCCGATCCTCGGCTTCATTCCATCGCTCCTCCTCGGCGCGGGCGCCACGATCGCGGCCGTCGCCCTCGCGGGCGTCATGCCGCTCCGCCACGAGCACGCGGCGCTGCTCCTCGTCCCCGGCTCCTTCGCCACCGTCGTCTGCGGCTTCCTCCTTCTCCTCGGCCGCTCGAAGGCGATCTCGCAGGTCTGCGGCTATCTCATCCTGGAAAACGGGATCTATCTCTTCGGAATGCTCCTCATCGGCTCGACGCCGCTCGTCGTCGAGGCCGGCATTCTTCTCGACCTCACCGTGGCCGTCTTCGTCATCGGAATCATCGCCGACCGCATCCAGCGTGAGTTCGACTCGCTCGACACGCGCAAACTGACGATTCTCCACGAATGATCGAATTCGCCCTCGTCGCCGTCCCCCTGCTCGCGGCCGCGGTCGCCTTCCTCTGGCGCTCGGACCGCTCGCGCCCCTGGCTCCTCCCCGCGGCCGGCGCCTTTCACGCCGCGATGGCGATCGCCATGCTCGTCGATCCGCCGAGCCGGGCGGCCACTACCTGGCTCGCCCTCGACCCCGTCGCGCGCGCCGTGCTGCCGGCGATCTCGCTCCTCTTCCTCGCCTGCTCGGCGTACGGCGTCGGCTACTTGCGCCTTCGCGCGGAGCGGCCGAATCGTGTCTTCGTCGGAACGTTCCTCGCCCTGCTCGGCCTCCTGAGCCTCGCGCTCGAGGCGCAGAATCTCGGCCTCCTCTGGGTGGCCGTCGAGGCCGCCACCCTCACGACGGTCCCCCTGCTCCACTTCAACGGGACGGCGCGTGCGTTCGAGGCGACGTGGAAATATCTCCTCATCGGCGGCACCGGGCTGGCGCTCGCGCTCCTCGGCTCCTTCTGCCTCGGCTACGCGTCGCTCCAGGGGGGCGGCGGCGGAAGTCTCGCCTTCTCGGCGCTCGTCGCGCACGGCCCCGCCATGTCGCGCCCGTGGGTGCTCGTGGCGTGGGTCCTGCTGCTGGCGGGGTACGGCACGAAGATGGGGCTCGCGCCGATGCACACGTGGAAGCCGGACGCCTACGGCGAGGCGCCCGGGATCGTCGGCGCCATGCTGGCCGGGGGCGTCACGACGGCCGCGTTCGTGGCGGTCCTTCGAGTGCGGCAGGTCGTGGAGGCGGCGGGCGCGGGGGACGCGGCGAACCGCTCGCTTCTCGCGCTCGGCATTTTCTCGATGCTCGTCGCGGCCCTCTTCCTCCTCGGCACGCGCGACTACAAGCGGATGCTCGCCTACTCCAGCATCGAGCACATGGGAATCCTGACGATCGGCGCGGCGCTCGGCGCGGCCGGCGTGGCGGCGGCGCTCTTCCACCTCTGGAGCAACGGTCTCACGAAGGGCGCGCTCTTCCTGAGCGCGGCGAACATGCACCGGACGGCAAAGGGCCGGACGAGCGACGAGGTGTCGGGGCTCGCCATCCTCGCGCCGGCGTCGGCCCGGATGTTCGTCGTCGGGCTTTTCGCCGTGACCGCGTTCCCGCCCTTCGGGCCCTTCTTCAGCGAGCTCCTCGTCCTGCGGGCCGCGCTCGCCGCGAACCAGGGCTTGGTCGTCGCGGGATTCCTCGGCGCGCTCCTCCTCGCCTTCTTCGGGATGACCCGGCTCGGCTTCTCGCTCGTGGACGGCCGGCCTCGGGCGATCTCGCGCCGGGCGCCGGCGCGATTCCGCGAGAGCGCCGCGACGCTGGCGCCCCCGCTCGCGCTCCTCGCCTCCTCGCTCTGGCTCGGACTCGCGACGCCGGCCCTGCTGCGCGACCTCTGGAACGTCGCGAGCCGAATGCTGGCGGTGGGGCCATGAGCGCCGTGCGACTCGGCACCGCGGTCGACTTCACCCCCATCTCGCTCGGCTCGAGCCTCCGATGGCGGGCGTTGCAGGCTTGGCCGATCGAGGCGTTCGTCGACGCCACGGCGGAGGAACTCTCGCACGGGGCGAGGCTCTGCGCGTGGTTCGGCGTGCCGGAGGAGACGGGGGTGGTGTTGGTCGCCCTGCTCGCGTACGACGCCGAGAACACGCTCGCCGTGGCGCGGAGCGAACCGGTGGCGTCGCGCTATCCCGCGCTGACGCCGCGCCGGGCGCAGGCCCACCTCTTCGAGCGGGAGGTCTGGGAGCAGCA
>DASTKG010000134.1:0-5113 GCA_035716005.1 Candidatus Eiseniibacteriota bacterium | reverse complement strand
ACGTGACCGGGCGTTGAAACATCGAAGAGCCGCATCATGCCGGGGTACCCGGAGACGTTCCGGGCCACGCCCTCGGGCGTCACGGCGCGGAGTTCCCGCGCGTTTCCGGACGACGCCGCCGTGTACCAGATCTCGCTGCCGTCGGGAGTCCAGGCCAGTCCCTGCGCGCTGCTCCAATGCTCCGTCAGCGCGCTCATCCGGCCTTCCAGGTCGACCACGGCGACCGCGCCGCGATCGTCCCCGACCCAGGGATGGTCGAGGAACGCGATCCGGGTCCCGTCGGGCGAAATCCGCGCGTAGCTGACGTGCCCCTTCGTCTCGTAGAGGACGTTCCCGAGCGGATACTCGATCCGGCCTCGTCCATCCACGTCGCGGACGATCACCATGTGCTGGCCCGTCGGATCGAAGTCGACGGAATGAATCCTCTCCGCCACTTCGCGGGGCGCGCCTCCGAAGAGCGGGGCCAGGGCCAACGTCCCGACCCAGACGCCGTTGTGCGCGAACGTGGGATCGATGATCAGCGCCATCTCCCCCGATCTCGAGGTCGCGGCGATCATGGCGCTCGGAAGCTGGAGCGGGATGGCATCGGGGCTCTCCGGGCGCTTCATGAACGTGCGCAGTTCGTCCCCGTCCCACGCGGCGCTGTAGACCACCGTCGCCCCATCGGCGGTGAAGCGCGCCGAATAGAGCATCCCCCGGCGATAGGTGAGCGGATGGTACTTGGCGGCGTTCGTCGCGCGGACCGCCGGCACGCCCTCGCCGGAGACTTCCAGCGGTCCGCTCCCCGACAGGCCGGAGAGTCCTTCCAGCTGGAACGCGAGGTCGTGCGCGGAGCGGAAGCGCTCCCCCGGCGCCTTCTCGAGGCAGTGCCGCACGATCCGCTCGAGCGCCAGCGGGATCGCCTTGTCCACGATCGTGAGATCGGGGGGATCCTCGCGGAGAATGGCGCTCATGGTGTCGGCGGGCGATTCTCCCTTGAAGGCGCGCTTCCCCGACAGCATCTCGTAGAGGATCGCCCCGAACGCGAAGATGTCGGCGCGGTGATCCACCGATTGCGCCCGGACCTGCTCCGGCGACATGTAGCCGACGGTGCCCCACACGGCGCCCGGACCCGTGTCGGAGGCGTGCACGGTGGCGCCGGTTCCTTCGCCGGCGTCGGGGCGCGTCAGCTTCGCCAACCCGAAGTCGAGGATCTTCAGGCGGCCGTCGCGCGTGACGAAGAGATTCTCGGGCTTGAGATCACGATGGACGATTCCCTGCTCGTGCGCGGCGGCCAGGCCGTACGCGAACGCGATGGCGAGCTCCGTCGACTTCCGCACCGGCATCGGCGAGCCCCCCATTCGGTCGCGAAGCGTCTCTCCGTCGAGGAACTCGGTGACGAGGTAGGGTTGCCCCGCGTGCTGGCCGACGTCGTAGATGTGGAGGATGTTCGGGTGATTGAGCCGTCCGGCGGCGCGCGCCTCCACCTCGAAACGGCGAACCCGGTCCGCGTCTCCCGCCAGGGCGGCGGGAAGGACCTTCACCGCGACGTCGCGGCCGAGGCGCGGATCGCGCGCCTTGTAGACCTCGCCCATTCCGCCGGCTCCGGCGAGACCCAGAATTTCGTAGGCGCCTATCTTGTCGCCGCGGTGGAGGCTCATGGAGCCGGAAAGGGTATCACAGCGGGCAACCCCGACGAACCGGGGCGCCGCGCGGTCGCAGCGATCGCCCCCGCGTCCGGGGCACACAGACTTCGGGGCCCCGCAGCCTTAGCTGGAGGGGCCCCGCTCATCGATCGAAACGAAATAACCTAGTTCACCTCGACCTCGCCGGCTGCGATACCCCCCCCAAGAGGGCACTGGCGAGAACGAAATCGGTAACGGCCCCTATGTGCATAGTTGTTCCCTCGAATGTCCTCCCTGGTGCTCAGGACAGGGTGTTCCCTACCCTTAGGAGCGCTGCCGGCCGCCACCTCGGGAATCCGGCCGGGCGCGTTCGTTGGGGCTGCGAGCTCCGTGTCGGGCGGAACGGTCGTAGCCGTCAACCGGACGAGGTCCGCGCGGCGAATCCGAACCGCCGGGCGCGACGACGCCGCCCCTCGAACGGGGGCAGGAAGGGTGCCAATCGGTCTCCCTCGGAGGGGGGCCATGCAGGACGGTCCCCGCGAACGAATTATCGAGATCGGGACCCCGCATGGGCGGTTCGTGATTGGCTCGCGTCGCCTTCGCTCGCCGACGTTCTTACAAGGCGACGCAGGAATTTCAAGGCGCCCCGGCCGGCCCTATGCAGATTCGGGCGCCGACTGCGTCACGGACGAATTCGGACCGCCCGTCCCTTGGCGGTTCCGCCGCCCGCCGCCGGCTTCCCCTGCGGATCGAGCATCTCGTAGGTGAGCGTGGACGTGAAGGTGTCGCCGTCGTCCGAGATCTTGATCCGCTCCGTGAGCACGCCACGGCCCGAGGGGAGCCATCCCGCGCCCGTCTTGAAGGCGTCGGGAGCCGACGGCGTCGTCGCGAAGTACTCGTATTTCGCTTCGAACTCGCTCGGGCCGGTCTCCCGCCAGGCGCCGTAGGCGGGAGGAACGGGCGGGGCCGCGTCGTAGTTCGACGATTCCGTCATGGTTCCGTCCGCGTGAAACGCGTACATGAATTCGAGATCCTTCACCTCGGCGAAGGCGCCGGCATCGAACTGAACCGAGGAGCGCCACGCTCCGACGAGCGGGGCCGTCCGAGGGGCGTTGTTCGACGCGCATCCGGACGGAATCAGCATCAGCGCGAGCACGGCCGAGTAGAGTGAGATACGGCTCATGATGTCCCTCCGTTCCGTGACGCGAGACGAGATGTACTCGTCCGGTTGCCGGGGGTCGCCCCGATCGTTCGACGCGCGCCAGCATAGTGGAGGCGCTGAAGTCCCGAAAGGGCCTAGCCGTCCGCGAGCGCCTCCGGGCCCCTCACCGCGTCATGGCCAGCTTTCGAACGACGACTCCGTCCGCCGCTTCCAGCCGCAGGAAGTAGATGCCCGAAGCGACGGCGCTTCCTCGGCCGTCTCGCCCGTCCCAGGTCAACGCATGCCATCCGGCGTTCGAGAATGCCGTCGCGAGCGTGGCGACTCTCGCGCCGCGAGCATCGTAGACCTCGAGCCGGACAGGCCCGGCCGCGGGGAGACCGAAGTCGATCGCCACGGGGCCGCGAGTCGGGTTGGCCGTTCTGAATCGGAGCGCGGCCGCCGCCGGGGCGGTTTCCCGCGGCACGTCCACCTGGACCTCGAACGAAGACTCCTCGCCGGAACTCTCGCGAACGACGAGGCGGTAGACATAGCGGGCGCCGGCTTCGACGTCGGCATCCTCGAACCGGACGCGGCTTCCACCGTCCGGCGTTGCAGCTCCGAGGAACACCCAATCGCTCCACTCCTCGCGGCGGAACACCCTCGCGCTCGAGGCCACCGCGCCGGGAACCTCCCAGAGCAGGCGCACGCGATCGGGCCGCGCGTCCATCTGCAAGAGCGTCGCGCTGACGGCGGTCGGCGGGTCGAATGGCTGCCGTAACGCATCCACCGCTTGACGGAGGGCCGTGACGGACGAGAGCCGATCGGCCCCCTGGCCGACACAGATCGCGAAGACGACCTCCTGCGTATCGCCGGGCGCGAACGTGAAGGGGCCCGTGGAGAGGAGGAATCGGCGATCGCCCGCATTCGAGTCGAGCCATCCGGTTCCGGCGACCGGGTCTCCGGTGTGCTGGAAGGTGGTGATCGGCTGGAGCGGATCGTCGAATTCGTGGACGGACGATCCATCCGTGTGGAAGCCACGCATGACGTTGTACGACTCGGCGGCGGAGGCCGGATCGGTCCCATTGATGTATTTGAAGAACGCGGCCATGCCGAGCGTGTCGGTCACGCCCGGCGAAACAGGGACGATCGGCCCCTGGAGTAGCGCGAACCCGACGGCGGGGGGATTCGATCCGTACGTCTGATCCAAATTCGTCGCGTTGTAGCAATATCCGAGACTCAGAGTGGTGTCGCAACCGACCAGATCGTCCGTGAAGCCGCCAAGATCGGGATCGACCCAGGCCGCGACGTACGTGCTGTCGAGCTGATTCGCGCCCTTGTTCAGGAGCCTCCACTTGACGAAGAGGGTGTTGCCGAGCGTACCGGAACGGTTGAACGCGTAGACGGTCTGCTGGACCTCCACTCCCAAAGGCGCGGTCGATCCCGCCTCGTTCGTATGCAGGGCGGGATCGGCGTCGTTGAAGACGCTCCAGATCGTCGCGTCCCCTAGGACGAGCGGGTCCCCCGCGCCGTCGACCGGAGCGCCCTGCGGCACGGCGTTCGCCAGGTAGTCGGCGAAGCCCGCGCCGCTCCGGTCAATCGGGTAGTTCTTGAATTCCCACTGATCGGACTGGTAGCTCCCGCCCGACATCGGCCCCGGCGTGAATTCCTGTAAGTACTCGCCGAGGGCGAGCCGGACCTCGCCGCCCACCTTGGCCCCGATCAAGATCCCGGAGGCGTAGACCACCGCGCTGGAGGTCCCCTTGGGGTAGATCAGCCCTGGCCCCATTGTCGTGAGGTCAAAGGCCAGCGAGCCGTGATTCGTGACGAACATGTCGAGGTTGTTCACGTCCATTCGGCCCGCGTTGTCGATGATGGAGGCCGCATGCTGCACCGCGGGCCGCGCGGTGGGTGGGTTGGACGATCGTGCCGCGGCGTAGGCCTTGGGGGAGGCGAGGCAGGAGAGCAGGGTCGCCACTTCAATCCATCGCAGACATCGCATCGGTCGGGTCCCCCAGTCGTTCCCGTTTCGGTTCATGCGACTTAGCGCGGCACGTCGATTATATGAAACGGATGTCGTGCTCGAAACCGAACAGCCGCGAGTTCCCGCCCACCGAGCCGGCGACCCCCGCCCTAAGTCGCGTCGCCATCGAGACTTTCAGGTATACCAATGCACCATGGGCTAAACCCCTTGCGTCGAGGCGCATCCGGCGTAGACTTTTGATCAGTTCTCGGTCGGACCGGTGACCGGTCGAGACGACCCCTTGGCATGGGGCCGCCCCGCCGTTCCCGCCACGACCTCTGCAGCCAAGCGAGCTCGACTGCGCACTTGGCAGCGCACCCATGCGCGACACCTGAGATAGAGGGAGGA
>DASTKG010000133.1:0-12696 GCA_035716005.1 Candidatus Eiseniibacteriota bacterium | reverse complement strand
CGGGAAGTGTGCCGCGTCGTAGCGGACGTGGAGCCGCGTCACGAAGACATTCTGCGCCCCACCACCGGGAGGCGGCGACCAGGATCGGCCTCCGCCCGCCTGGACTTCGCCCGGTTGCGGATCCAGCCAGAAGACGCCCAGGCCGCGCAGCTCCTCGCGCGACATCGGGTCGGCCGCGCAGGGGTCGCACCACGCCATGTCCCACGCGTACTCCAGGAAGACCGCCTCGCCGTTCTCGCGCCGCACCGAACGGGTGAACATCGCCTTGTAGAAGGCGCCGAATTCGTCCTTCACGAACTCGGGGACCTCCGCGTCGGAGGGAAGCTTCACGGTGCGGTAGTTGGTCGTCTCGACGCGCCCGTTCCGCGTCAGGGCGAAGACGAAGAGATCCTGCGCCCCGTCGGCGTTCACCATCCCGAGACGGAGCGGGAGCATGAACTTCGGGGACTCGTACGCCATCTGGAGCGGACGGAGGCTGGTGAAGCCGAGCTTCGACTGCTCCTGCAGGTTCACCTTCGCCACGAAGAACTTCATCCCTTGGCGAAGATAGGCGTTGAGGACGCGCGCCGCTTTTGGCGGGACGTTGTAGCCGTTCTCGGCGAGCCACGTCTGCAGCCCCGCGCTCTCCTTCGCCGAAAGGATGAGGATGTCGTACTCGCCGACGGTGTAGCGCGCTTCCACGCGGACCCCGAGCGATCGGGCGCGCGACTCCTCCTTCGCGGCCATGGGCGCCATCGCCGCGCCGTTGAAGCGGCCGCCCCGGTCCTTCTCCATGGCGACCATGCACGGGTCGGGATCGAAGTACTCGACCAGTCTGGGCGCGGTGTAGGCGTCGAGGTGCTCGACGGCGGCCTGTTCACCGACGTGGATCTGCCCCCGCTTGAGGACCGTCGGCACCGGCACGACCAAGGCGAACTCTCTGGGGTCCCCTTTGAAGTCGGCCGACATGGTGAGAACGGAACGGTTCTCGTCCCGCACCAAGACCACCTTCGAGGCCTTGTTGAAGAGCTTCGCGTCGCCTCGCGCGACGTAGAAGCCGCAGAAGCTATGCGCGCTCGGGGCCGAGAACGCGAGCGCCGCCGAGATCGCGAGGGCGGGCCACCATCGACTCATCTGGAACTCCTTTCACGAGGGTCCCGGCCGTGGGGCGCGTCCATTCGTACCGTCGCCCGGGGAGGATGCGGTCCATGAGCGGGACCAGCGGGGAGAGCGCGACGAGCGCCCAGACTGGGCCGCTCGGCTTGAAGAGGACGAAGGCGACGAAGGCGGCGCCGGCCGCGACGAGCGCGCCGAAGACGACTCGCGCGACGCGGGCGTTCGGGGTCGTCTTGGGGTCGCTGATCATGAAGAAGGAGAAGAGGAGGAGCGATCCGCTCTCGAGCTGATGGAGGGGGACGCTCCAGGGCTGGCCGATCCACGCGGCGCGGGCGAAGAGGATCGCGGCGTAGGAGCCGAGGAAGGCGTAGGTCACGTCGCTTCGCGCGGCCCGGTTCACGACCAGGCCGCCGAGGCAGGCGACCAGGAACGCGATCGTCGGTCCGGCGCCCCATTGGGCGGGGGAGATCCAGGCGCGGTCGCTCAGCGCGACGACGACCGCGATGCCGATGTTCGTGGGGTTGAAGACGTGCTTGCCGTTCCAGCGGACGAGGAACTTGCTCCCGACCGCGATTACGGCCGCGGCCGGCGCCAGCCAGAGAGCGTCGACGCGGAGAAGCAGGCAGAGGGAGATGGAGGAGATGAGGGCGCTCTTGGCGTCGAACGCGGGGAGCCGCGCCCACCGGGTTCCCAGGGCCTGGGCCGCCAGGGCCGCGCCGACCGTGAGGACGATCTGCGCCGGGGAGACGTCGAACGATCGCCAGAAGAGGCCGTAGACGAGGAGCGCCGCCAGACAGCCGATCTGGTAGAGGCGGGGGTCGAGCCGCTTGTTTGGTGTCGGTGGCATCGTACCCACCCTTACGCGCGGTGGCGGGGCTCTATTCCAGCCCCATGCGGGCGGCCACCCATTCTGGTAGTGTCGGGGGGCGAATTCTCGATTTGCAACGCGACCACCTTCGAGGAGCCGTCCATGCCGCGCAGCCCCTTCCGTTCGATCCCCCGCCGCGTCGCCGCAGCCCTGGTGCTCGCGGCCTTTCTCGTCGCCCCCGGCGCCGCGCGGGCCACGTTCTCCATCGTCGCGTACGACTCGGTCACGCAGGAAGTCGGCGTGGCCGTCCAGTCGAAGTACTTCAGCGTCGGCTACGCCGTGCCGTGGGCCCTCGCCGGCGCGGGCGCCATCGCGACGCAGGCCAACGTGAACGTCTCGCTCGGACCGAGGGCGATCGCCTTACTGAAGTCGGGCATGCCGGCCGGGGAAGTGCTGCGCGCGCTCGCGGCCATCGACACGGCGTTCGCGGGGCGGCAGATCGGGATCGTCGACGCCCACGGCGGCGCCGCCACCTACACGGGGCCGCGGGCCATGGATTGGGCCGGGGGTGAATCGGGTCCCGGCTACGCGTGCCAGGGGAACATTCTCGCGGGGCCGGCGGTCGTGGCCGACATGGCGAAGGCGTTCCGCGAGACGAAGGGGGAACTCGCCGAGCGCATGATCGCGGCGCTCGAGGCGGCGCAGAAGGCGGGGGGCGACAAGCGGGGCCAGCAGTCCGCGGCGATCCTGATCGCGCGACCGAGCCGGACGAACCCCGAGTACGAGGAGCGCTACGTCGACCTTCGCGTCGAGGATCACAAGACTCCGATCAAGGAACTGCGTCGCGTCTGGGAGATCTTCCAGGGATTCCATCTTGCCGGCGCGCACCTGAACTACGCCGCCGCGTTCGAGGCCGAAGGGCGGAAGGACCTGGCCGACGCCGAACGCCGGCGCGTCGGAGAGACGCTCGAACGCGCGCTCGCGCGGGGTGAACGCGATCCCTCCGTGCTGAACGGGCTCGCCTGGGCCTGCGCGTCGAACGACATCTTCCTGCCGCAGGCCGTCAAGGCCGCGCAGCGCGCCGTCGACGCCGATCCGAGGAACGTCGACATCCTCGACACGCTCGCGGAGGCCCACTTCAGATCCGGGAACGCGGTGAAGGCGATCGAGGTCGAGTCGCGCGCGCTGACGATCGACGGCGGGAAGAGCCAGTACTTGAAAGACCAGCTGGCCCGCTTCCGGGGCGAGAAGTAGCCATGTCGCTTCGCTCCCTCGCCGCCGCCGCCGTCGCCGCGTCGGCCGCTCTCGCGCTCGCCGCGCCGGCCCGCGCCACGTTCTCCATCGTGGCCTACGACTCGGTGACGCAGGAGATCGGCGTCGCCGTCCAGTCCCGGGCCTTCAGCGTGGGGGAAGCGGTGCCGTGGGTGGAGGCCGGCGTCGGCGGCATCGCCACGCAGGCGTCGACGAACGAATCATTCGGCCCGTGGGGCCTCGAGCGCCTCCGTCGCGGCGAGCCCGCGCCCGCGGTTCTCCAGGCGCTCCTCGACGCCGATTCCGGCCGGGCCCACCGCCAGCTCGGCGTCGTCGACATGAAGGGGCGAAGCGCCTCCTACACGGGCGCCGACTGCTCCGCGTGGGCGGGCCATCGCGACGGTCCGGGCTACGCGATCCAGGGGAACATTCTGGCCGGCGAGGCAGTCGTGGCGGGGATGGAGCGGGCCTTCCTCGAGACGAAGGGGGATCTGGCCGATCGCCTGATCGCCGCGCTCGAGGCGGGCCAAGCGGCCGGAGGCGACAAGCGCGGCATGCAGTCGGCCGCCCTCATCGTGGGCCGGCCGAGCGACGCCTACCCCGAGTACCGCACCCGGTACGTCGATCTTCGCGTCGAGGACGCGAAGGATCCCATCCGTGAGCTGCGCCGCGTCTATCTCATCCACGAGACGGGGAAAGGGGCGGAGGCTCACCTTCGATACGCCGAGGAGGAGGAGCGGGCGGGGAAGACGGAGCTGGCGGCGCTCGAGCGGAGCCGCGTCGGCGAGGCGCTTCGCCGCGCCGTGGCCCGTGGCGAGAACGATCCGCAGAACCTGAACAGCCTCGCCTGGGTCTGCGCCACGAACGACATGTACCTCCCGGAGGCGATCGCGGCCGCCGAGCGGGCCGTCTCGCTCGAGCCGAAGGACACGAGCATTCTGGACACGCTCGCGGAATGCTATTTCCGGGCGGGGAAGAGCGACAAGGCGATCGAAACGATGGGGCGGGCGCTCGCGCTCGCGCCCGACGACAGCTATCTCAAGAGCCAGATGGCGCGTTTTCGAGCGGTTCCCTCCGGAGCCGCGCCCAAGAGTTCGCAGGAGTCCAATCCATCCAGGTAACCGACGAGGAGCCGAAGCCATGACCACGAAACGCACGCTGACGCCGGAAGACCTCCTGGCGATCCAATATCTCGACGGCGCGGTGCCGGCCCCCGACGGAAAATCAATCGTCGCCACGATCCGGACGATCGACGCCGAGAAGGACAAGTACTGGAAGCACCTCTGGCTCGTTCCCGCGAAGGGCGGCGCGCCGCGCCCCCTGACGCACGGCGAGCAGAAGAACTTCGACCCGGCCTGGAATCATGACGGGAGCGCCATCGCCTTCGTCTCCGATCGGAAGGAGAAGCGCCCGCAGATCTACCGGCTCCGTTTCGACGGCGGGGAGGCCGAGCGCCTCACCGATCTCGACGGCGAGATCTCCGGACTCGCATGGTCGCCGGACGGAACGAAGATCGCGTTCGTCTACCGTCCCTTCAACCCGCCCGAGTTCGGCCATCTCCCCGGCTCGGTCGCGGCCAAGAAGGCGGTCGACGCGAAGAAGGAGGGGAAGGATCTTCCCGCCCCGTCGTTCCGCCACATCACGCGGATCGCCTACAAGCTGGACGGCTACGGCTGGCTCCCGCAGGCGCGCGCGCACGTTCACGTTCTCGACGTCGCATCGGGCGCCGTCTCGGCGCTGACGAGCGGCGACTGGGACCACGAGTCGCCGGCCTGGTCGCCCGACGGGAAGCAGATCGCCTTCACCGCGAACCGTCAGGGGGACGCCGAATACAGCGCCTACACGGTGAGCGACGTCTTCGTGGTCCCGGCCGCGGGCGGCGAGCCTCGCAATCTCACGCCGGGTCCGGGCGTGGCCTACGCGCCGACCTGGTCCCCGGACGGGAGCGCCATCGCGTTCATCGGGCACGCCCGCGCCGAGGATTGGTGGGGCATCTGGAACATGCATCTCTGGGTCGTCCCCGCCGCGGGGGGCGCGCCGCGCGATCTGACGCCCGAGTTCGACCGCACCGCGCAGGACGCCACCATCGGCGACCTCCACGACATGCATGGCGGCGGCGCGCCGGTCTGGTCGCGGGACGGGAAGACGATCTACTTCAACGCCTCGGAGCAGGGCTCGACGCCGCTCTACGCGGTGCCGGCCGCGGGGGGCGCGCTTCGCCGCCTGACCCCCGGCGCGCTCCAGGTGATGATCTTCGCCCGCGGGCGCGACGCCGACGATCTCACGATCGTCTGGAACGGCTTCACCAACGCCGGGACGATCGCGCGCCTCGACGCCGCCGGCGCCCGGACCGACATCTGGGAGCCGAATCGCGATTTCTTCGCCGGTCTCTCGCTCGTCGAGCCCGAGGAGATCTGGATCGACGCGCCGCAGGGACACCGGGTGCAGTCGTGGTTCATGAAGCCCGCGACGGCGGTCGCGGCGGGGCAAAAGGTCCCGATGATCCTCGAGATCCACGGCGGCCCGCGCGCGCAGTACGGCGCCACCTACATGCACGAGTTCCAGGTCTTCGCCAACACGGGCATGGCGGTTCTCTTCTCGAACCCGCGCGGCTCGCAGGGCTACGGCGAAGCCTTCACGCAGGCCATCGTGGGGAACTGGGCCGCCCCGGCGCACGACGATCTCATGCTCGCCGTCGACGAGGCGCTCCGCCGCCATCCCGAAGTCGATCCCGCCCGGATCGGGGTGACGGGCGGCTCCTACGGCGGCTACATGACGACCTGGGTGGTGGGACACACCGACCGCTTCAAGGCGGCCCTGACGCAGCGCTGCGTGACGACGATCCCGACGCTCCTCCTGGCCGACGACATCAGCGGATCGAGCTCCACCGAGTTCGGCGCCGAGCCGTGGACGTTCGCGCCGAAGCTCATGGAGCAGTCGCCGCTCGCCTACGTGGAGAAGATCAGGACGCCCCTCATGATCACGCACAGCATGCAGGACCTCCGCTGCACCGTGGGCGAGGCCGAGATGCTCTACAAGTCGCTCAAGTGGCTGAAGCGGGACGTGGAGATGGTGCTCTACCCCGAGGAGAGCCACGGCCTCTCCCGGATGGGCACTCCGACGCGCCGCGTCGCGCGGCTCCACGTCATGCGCGACTGGTTCGTCCGGCACCTGAGCCCCGCGGGGGCGCCGCCGGCGACCACCGACGCGGGCGTCCACGCGCTCGCCATGGCCGGAGGCCGAAAGGCGTGAACCTGCGCGGCGCCGTCGTCCTCCTGACCGGCGCCTCCGGCGGCATCGGACGCGCCGCGGCGGCAGGGCTCGGGGCCAAGGGGGCGCGCGTCGCGCTCCACGGGCGCAACGAATCGGCGCTTCGCGAGACCGCGGAAGCCGTCTTGCGCGCGGGCGGCGAGGCGCACGTCCTGATCGGGGATCTCCGCAAGCCCGAGGAGAGTCTCCGGGCGGCGGCGGCGGCGAAGGAGCGCTTCGGCCGGATCGACGCGCTCGTGAACAACGCGGGCCTCGCGCACTACCGGCGAATCGACGAATCGAGCGACGCCGAGATCGAGGAGCAGGTGGAGCTGAATCTCCTCGGCACGATCCGGATGACTCGCGCCGCCCTGCCCTCGCTCCTCGAATCGAAGGGGGCGATCGTGGTCATGGCCTCTTTCGCCGGACGCCTGGCGGTTCCCTACTACGGCTATTACTCGGCCACGAAGTACGCGCTCGTGGCTCTGGGCGAGGCGTGGCGGCGGGAACTCGGCCCCCGGGGCGTCAAGGTCACCACGATCATGCCCGCCGCGGTGGAGACGCGGTTCCTCGACAAGGCGGGGCGCGATCGCGCCCTCGGCCGCGGACCGGCCGGGATCGTCCTCGCGCCCGATCGCGTCGGCGCGGCCGTCGTCCGGGCCCTGGAACGCCATCCCGCGGAGATCTATCTCCCCCGCGGGCACCGCCTCTTCGCTCTCCTCGACGTCGCCTTCCCCGGACTTTCGGACCGCATCCTCAGGGGCTTGATGCGCTATTCTCCTCCCGCATGACGGCGCAACCACGGAAGATTGCCCTCAGCCTCTCCGGCGGCGGCCTGACCGGCGCCTTCTTCGAGATCGGCTGTCTCGCCGCGCTCGACGATTTCCTCGGACTCGACTTCTCCTCGACGGGATTCGATCTCTACATCGGCGTGAGCGCGGGCGCGTCCGTGGCGGCGCTCCTCGCGAAGGGAATTCCGGCCCGGAAGATCTACTGGGCGCTCCTCACCGACTCCGACCCGGCGCTCCAGTTCAAGCGGGGCGACATGTACGTGGCGAACCGGTGGGGAATCTTCACCTCGTTCGTGAACGTCACGGCCTCGATCCCCGGCTACTTCGTGAACTGCGTCCGGATGCGCGTCCGTCCCTCGCCCTTCGAGTTCATGCACTGGATCGAGGAGCGACTCCCGGCCGGCATCTTCGCGCTCGAGTTCTACGAGCACTTCTTCTCGAACGTGCTCGAGGCGCACGGAAAGACCGATTCCTTCGCCGACCTGAAGAAGGAACTCTACATCCCCGCCACCGACCTCGATCTCGGCACGAGGCGTCTCTTCTCGAACGACGACGGCGACACGGTGCCGCTCTCCCTGGCGGTGGCGGCCTCGTCGGCGATTCCGCTCTTCTTCCGGCCGGTGAAGCTGGAGGGGCGCGACTACATCGACGGGTCGGTCGGGAAGGTGGCGCACCTCGACGTCGCCATCAAGCGGGGCGCTTCGACCGTGCTCGTGATCAACCCGATGATCAACATCTCGAACGATCAGTCGGTGGTCTGCATCCCGCGGCGGGACGGGAAGTGCGCGCGGATCCGCGAGAAGGGGATGTCGTTCATCCACGACCAGGCCACGCGCATCGAGACGCGGGTCCGCCTCGACGGCGAGATCCGCCGCTATCAGGTGGAATACCCCCAGGTGAAGATCTACCGCATCGAGCCTTCCTCCTCGGAGGTGATGCTCTTTCTCCACCACGCCATGTCCTCGCGCGAGCGGGAGCGGATCCTTCGCTACGGCTACTCCGCGATGACCTCGATCTTGAAGCGCCGGCGCGCCGTGATCGAGGAGCTGATGGAGATCCACGGCTTCAACTCCAGCGACGATCGCTACGCCGAGGGATGAGCCGATGCCTTCCGCCGACCGATCGCTTCCTCCTCCCTCTCCCTCCCACTCGCTGCGCGCCCGACTCGTGCGGGGCGAGGTCGTCGTCCTCGACGGCGCGATGGGCACGGAACTCGATCGCCGGGGCGTGCCGACGCCGCTCCCTCTCTGGAGCGCGCGGGCGCTCCTCGACGCGCCCGAGGTGGTGAGCGCCATCCACGAGGACTACATTCGCGCGGGGGCCGACGTCGTCACCACGAACACGTTCCGGACGACGGCGCGGACGATGCGGCGCGCCGGGCTCGATCCGGGCGAGGCGGAGCGCCTCACGCGCCTCGCGGTCGAATTGGCGCGCGACGCGAGGAGCCGCGCGCTTCGAGGGAGCGAGGTCTGGATCGCGGGCGCGATGGCGCCGCTGGAGGACTGCTACCGTCCCGAGCTCGCCCCGCCGCCGTCCGAGGCGGAGATCGAGCACGCGACGCAAGCGGCGATTCTGGCCGGCGCGGGAGTCGATCTCCTGCTCGTCGAGACGATGAACGCGATTCCGGAGGCGGTCGAGGCGACGCGCGCGGCCGTCGGCACCGGGCTTCCGGTCTTCGTCTCCTTCATCGCGCGAAGCGAGCGGGAGATCTGGGACGGGGAGCTGCTCGAGGACGCGGTCCGGGCCGTCGACGCGTTTCATCCCGCCGCGATTCTCGTGAACTGCGTGCCGGCCGATTCGGCGGAGCGCTGCCTCGAGGTCCTGGCGCGGGCCACGCGCGCGCCGATCGGCTGCTACCCCAACGCGGGTGATCCCGACTTCGACCACGGCACGTGGCGCCACGACGACGAGCGGACGCCGGAGTGGTTCGCCGGGCACGCCACCTCGTGGCTCCGCCGCGGGGCGCTCGTCGTGGGGGGCTGCTGCGGCACCGGACCCGGACACATCCGCGCGCTGCGCGAGGCCG
This sequence comes from Candidatus Eiseniibacteriota bacterium, assembly GCA_035716005.1. Taxonomy (GTDB): domain Bacteria; phylum Eisenbacteria; class RBG-16-71-46; order SZUA-252; family SZUA-252; genus SZUA-252. The sequence goes on along the minus strand of DASTKG010000133.1, from coordinate 3,476 downwards.
TGCCCCCGGTCCTGGTGGAATGAACCGATCGCCACGGAGCCACGAACGATGACCCATCCCAAGCCGGCCCTTCGCCCCGCCGCGAGCACGATCGTCATCTGCCGGGGCGACGGCCGCGACGGATCGCTCCGGCTCCTCTGGGTCCGCCGCTCGGAGGCGAATCCCTTCCTCGGCGGATTCCACTCCTTCCCCGGGGGCCGCCACGCGCGGGAGGACGGGAATCTCGGCGTCGACGAGGCCGAGAACCTCCGCATCATGGCGCGCTGCGCCGCGCGCGAGCTGTTCGAGGAGACGGGCCTTCTCCTGGGATTCACCGGCGCGCTTCCCGACCTGGAGGAGCAGCAGCGCGTCCGGCGCGAGGTGCTGGCCGGCGCGATGGAGTTCTGGCCGGCCGCCGAGGCGTGGGGCCTTCGCTTCGACTACGAGCAGGCGGGCTACGCCTGGTGCGGACGATGGATCACCCCGCACTTCAGCCGCGCGCGCTTCAACACCAACTTCTTCCTCATCGACCTTCCCGACATGCCCGCGGTGGACGTCTGGCCGGGCGAGCTCGAGTCGGGAGGATGGATCGATCCGCGCGAGGCCGAGCGGCTCTGGGACACCGACCAGATCGTCCTCGCCATGCCGACGCTCTACACGATCCGCGTCCTGGCCGAGGGCGGGCACCACCTCCCGGCCCGCCTCCACGCCATTCCCGAGGCGAACGGGGTTCCGTCGCGCCAGGTGGAGGTGCGCCCCGCCATCACCATGGCGCCCCTTCGAAGCGAGACGATTCTTCCCGCGACGCACACGAACGCGGTCGTCGTGGGGGACGGCGACGTGGTCATCGTCGATCCGGGGAGCGCCGAGCCCGAGGAGCAGGAAACGCTCGACGTCGTGGTCGGCGAGGCGCTCGGCGACGGGCGAAGGGTACTCGCGATCCTCCTCACGCACGAGCACCCCGATCACGTCGGCGGCGTCGAAGCCGCGCGGAAGCGCTATCGGGCGCCCGTCTGGGCGCACGAGGGCGTCGGGGCCAGCGTGAAGCTCGATCGCGCGCTTCGAGACGGCGACGTGATCGAACTTCGGGGCCGGCATCCGCGGCGCCTCCGCGTGATCGAGACGCCGGGGCATTGCCGCTCCCACCTCGTCTTTCACGAGGAGACGTCGAAGACCGCCATCGCGGGGGATCTCGTCTCGGGGCTCGGGACGGTCGTCATCGATCCCCCGGACGGAAATCTCCGCGACTACCTGGCGTCCCTGGAAAAGCTGCGGAAGCTCCACCTCGTCACGCTCATTCCGGGGCACGGCGCGCCGCACCGCGGCGTCGATCGCCTCCTTCGGGGGCTCGTGGAGCATCGGCGGATGCGGGAGGGGCGCGTCCTCCACGCGTTGGCGGGCGGGCCGCTCACGGAGGAGGAGCTGCGCGTTCGGGCCTACGCCGACACGCCCGACGCCGATCCCCACCTCTCGGCGCGCACGCTCGCCGCGCATCTCGAAAAGCTCGTGGCCGAGAAGAAGGTCGTGGCGGCGGGCGGGACGGTGAGGCTCGCGAAGTGACCTACAGGGTCGACGAAGCGGCCGCGATCCTCGAGCGAACGCCGCGCATCCTGCGCGAGTGGCTCGCCGGCCTTCCCGAAGCGTGGGTCCGCGCCACCGAGGGCCCGGGCACCTGGAGCGCGTACGACGTGGTGGGGCATCTGATCCACGGCGAGCGGACCGACTGGATCCCGCGCGCGGAGCTCATTCTCTCGAAGGGGGAATCGGCGCCGTTCCCGCCGTTCGACCGCGAGGCGATGTTCGCGGCGTCGGCGGGGAAGCCGCTCGGCGAACTCCTCGAGACGTTCGCGGCCCTGCGCGCGGCGAACGTGGCGCGCCTGCGCGGCTTCGCGCTCACCGAAGCGGACCTCGACCGGCGGGGAACGCATCCCGAGTTCGGGCCGGTCACGCTACGGCAGCACCTCGCCACGTGGGTCGCGCACGATCTCACCCACATCGCCCAGATCGCGCGCGCGATGGCGAAGCGCTACGGAGCCGACGTCGGCCCCTGGACGAGGTATCTCTCGATCTTGAGGTAGCGCCGCCGCCGCCCGGCGGCCGATGCCGGCGCCCGCGCTAGTAGCGGGCGAGATCCTTGAGCGCCGCCGTGATCCGGTCCACCTGGGGCAGGATGGCGTACTCGAGGTCGGGCGCGTAGCCGACCGGCGTGTCGGTGGCGCCGATCCGGCGCACCGGGGCGTCGAGCGAATCGAAGAGATGCTCCCCGATCCACGACGCGATCTCCCCGCCGAATCCCGCCGTCAGGACGTCCTCGTGGAGCACCAGCGCGCGCGACGTCTTCTTCACCGACGCCGCGATCGCCTCCTGATCGAACGGGACGAGCGTGCGGAGATCGATCACCTCGACGCTGATATCGTCCGACTCCAGGCGCTGCGCCGCGAGCGCGGCGCGATTGACCGTCGCGCCCCACGTGATGACCGAGATGTCCGTCCCCTCGCGCACCTTCCGCGCCTTCCCGAACGGGATCATGTAATCCGGCCCGGGGTACTCGCCCTTCGCGTAGGGCTGGCGGTAGATGTGCTTGTGCTCGAGGAAGAGGACGGGGTCGTCGCAGCGGATGGACGAGCGGAGGAGCCCGTTCGCGTCGGTCGCCGTCGACGGGAAGACGATGCGAAGCCCGGGGCAGTGGCAGAAGATGCTCTCGCCCGACTGGCTGTGGTAGATCGAGCCGCCCTGGAGATAGCCGCCCGTCGCCACGCGGATCACCACGGGGCAGGAGAAGTCGCCGTTCGAGCGCCAGCGGATCATGGCGAGCTCGTTTCGGATCTGCATCATGGCGGGCCAGATGTAGTCGAAGAACTGGATCTCCACCACCGGCTTGATTCCGCGGGTGGCCATCCCGATCGCGCGGCCGACGATGTTCGCCTCGGCCAGCGGGGAGTTGAAGACGCGCGTCTTCCCGAACATCTTCTGGAGCCCGTGCGTGACCTTGAAGACGCCCCCCTTGCCGGGGACCGCGTCGAGGGAGGCCTCGCGCGTGGCGTCGGCCACGTCCTCGCCGAAGCAGACGATGCGCGGATCGCGCGCCATCTCGTCCTTCAGGCAGCGGTTGATGAGGGTCACCATCGTCTCGGGATTCCCCTCCGGCTTCGCCGCGGTTTCGAAGGCGGCGCTCGTCGGGTCGACGGTCGGGGAGTAGAGGTGATCGTAGATCGTCGAAGGGCTCGGCTTCGGCGCCTCGAGCGCGGCGGCCTCGGCCTGCGCCAGCTCGGCCTCGACGTCGGCCTTGATCCGCTCGATCTCCTCCCGCGACGCGATCCCCTCCCGGATCAGGAACTCGGGATAGACGCGGATCGGATCGCGCTTCGCCTCCTCCTCCCGCTCCTTCGGCGGCTTGTACGACTGCTCGTCGTCGGACATGGAATGGCCGTAGGGGCGGATGACCATCGCGTGGAGGAGGACGGGACCGTTCCCGCCGCGCATCCACTCCGCCGCCT
>DASTKG010000132.1:0-2108 GCA_035716005.1 Candidatus Eiseniibacteriota bacterium | reverse complement strand
TCGGCGACAAGGACGGCGATGGGATCGAGGAGATCTGCGTCAGCTTCTCCAAGAGCGACCTCAAGGCGCTCTTCGCCGGGACCCGCATCGGCAACGGACATCGCCGCATCAGCGTGACGATCGCGGCGAATCTCGCGACGGGCGGACTGCTTCAGGGCACGACGCGTGTGGATCTCTACCGCCAGGTCGCCGGCGCGCGGGCCACGGTCTCGCCGAATCCGTTCAATCCATCGACGACGCTCACGTTCACGACCGCGCGCGCGGGCGGGGCGACGGTGGCCCTGTTCGACATCGCCGGCCGCCTGGTCCGGACGCTCCTGGACGAGCGCGCGTTGGCGCCGGGAGTGCACGAGGTGCGGATCGAAGGGCGCGGGGAACGCGGCGAACCGCTCCCCTCGGGGATCTATTTCCTTCGCGGAGTCTCCGCCGAAGGGGAGTTCGCGAAGACGATCACGCTTCTCAAGTAGCGGCGACGCGGCAAATCGTTCCGGTCCACTTACGGACCATGGGCAAGAGGAGGGAGGGGGCCTAGCGTTAAGTGATGGGGGGTAGCCATGCGTGACGGTAACCATGGCGCCTCATGGAGGTCCCATGAAAGACAGGGGGCCGCAGCCAGGACGGATGCCACGACTGGCTCCGCTGGCGGCGGTCTGCTTCGCGGTGATCGGCCTCATGATGCCGATCGAGGCTTCGGCCTTACCGACACTCTTCGGTGGACAGCTCTACTACACGGGGGGCGACGTCACCATCGACGTCCTCCACAGCAACACCGCCTTCGACGAAGTCCTGCAGCTCCACTCCGCGCTCACGGTCCTCGACATCGCCGATGGCACCCAAGTTGGCTCCCGGATTACCATTACGGCGCAGCAGCTCGCCGACATGGGGATCGGCGTGGGGGACGAGCTTCAGTTCGGGATCCGCGTTCTGGACACGGGGCAAACCTTCGTTCTGGGCTCGGGCGACAAGAATTCCGATGGGCTCGCCCATGCCTATGTGCGAACCGGCCACGACAACGTGTTCTATTACGTAGGGTTCGAAGACTTCTACGGGGGCGGCGACCGCGACTACAACGACACGATCTTCCGCTTCTCGGGCGGGACGACGACCGCGGCGGAAGTCGCGATCGCGGATCCGTTTGGGTCGGATCTCGAGGTCGCGGAGCCGTCGCTGCTACTGCTCCTGCTCCCGGGGCTCGGGCTCCTGGGTCTCAAGCGTCGACGGGGATCCTCTCGTGAGGAGAACCGATGATCTACCTTCAAGTATCCAGCCCCGCCTTCAAGGAGGGCGATACCATTCCGACCAAGTTCACCGCCGACGGCGTCGACGTCTCGCCGCCGCTCGTGTGGTCGGGCGTGCCGCAGGGGACGAAGAGTCTCGCCCTGATCTGCGACGATCCCGACGCGCCGATGGGAACGTGGGTGCACTGGGTGCTCTACGGAATCTCCGCCGACCGGACGTCGCTGGGCGAGGGCGTGCCGCACGACGGGGCCGTCAAGGGAATCGGCCTGCAGGGGACGACCGACTTCAAGCACACCGGGTACGGCGGTCCCAGTCCTCCGCATGGGAAGCCGCATCGCTATTATTTCAAGCTCTACGCCCTCGATGCGGAGCCGGACCTGAAAGCCGGCGCCAGGAAGCGCGACCTCGAGAAAGCGATGAATGGGCACGTGCTCGCCGAGGGCAAGTTGATGGGGAAGTACCAGAGGTAGAGTCCACGTGCTGAGTTCACTCGTCGTCCTGGCGATGTTGGGCGCCACCGCGTCGGCGCCCAGCACCGCCCCCGATCTCGTGCCTCTGCCGCCGCCACAACCCCGCGGGCAGCTGTCGCTCGAGGAGGCGATCGCCGCCCGGCGATCCGTTCGCGAGTTCCGGCCCGATCCGCTGACCGCGGAACAGCTCTCGCAACTCTTCTGGGCCATGCAGGGAGTGACGTCGGCGGCCGGCCAGCGCGCGGCGCCGTCGGCGGGCGCTCTCTATCCGCTCGATACGTACGTCGCCACGGGTGACGGCCTCTTCCACTACGAGCCGGCGGGGCATCGACTGACGCGCCGGTCGCGCGTGGACCTCCGGTCGGATCTCGGCCGCGCCGCGCACGGTCAGGCGACCGT
>DASTKG010000131.1:0-13901 GCA_035716005.1 Candidatus Eiseniibacteriota bacterium | reverse complement strand
ACGTGACTCGGACTCTGAACGGCGCTTGCTCCGCCATCGCCGAAGGACCAGGCCCAGCTCGTGATCGGGGAACTGCCGGCGGTCGACTGATCGATGAATTGAACGGACAACGGGGTGAACCCGCTTCGGGGCGATCCGGTGAACGCGGCGGCCGGAGCGCTCGAAACGACGATGTAATCGGACTTCGTCGTGGTGGCGGTCCCGGCCGGACTCTGGACGGTCAGCGAAACGTCGTAGGTCCCGTCGCTCTGGTAGACGTGGACCGGATCCTTGGCCGTGCTGGTCTGTCCGTCGCCGAAGGACCAGCTCCACGAGGTGATGGTTCCCGTGCCCGGGGTGGATTGGTCCGTGAATTGAACGCTGAGCGGCTTCTCGCCGCTTCGCGGCGCTGCCTGGAATTCCGCGGCGGCTCGGACGCCCGGGGCCACGACGATGAAGGCGGCCCTCTCTTCCAGATCGGTTCCATCCTTGGTCCGGAGGCGGAGGCTGACCGTATAGCTGCCGGCAGCGGGGTAGAGGTGAAGCGGATTCAGCTCCGAGCTCGTCGAGCCGTCCCCGAAGGACCAGGTTCGCTCGGTGATCGGCGAGGTCCCCGAGTCCGATCGATCGGTGAATTGAACTTCCAACGGGGCTCGTCCCGTGTGCGGGTCGGCGTCGAAATCAGCCTCCGGGCCGACTCGGGGATCGAGGAGGAAGCACCCGCTCTGGGCAATCGCCGCGAGCGCCAGGAGTGCGATTGGCAGACCAGAGCGGTTCCGAGGCATGGGGCCGAGTCCTTAGCCGCGCATTCCAGGTGGGGCTACTGGGTGGAGCGGCCCCAGTATAACAAGATTTCGTCCTGGACGCTCGGCCACGGCCGCGTCGCGCACCGGCAGGGGTGGCCACGGATGACAGGCGGTAGCCTCGAGTCACTAGCCTCTATTGCCGCAGCCCATCGTGGGTCCGGATGTACGCCAACGCGCGCTTCGTCATCTCGGGGCTTTGCAGTCCCACGGTCCGAGCCAGCTCGAGAGCGGCGTCTTCCGAAAGGCCCTTGTCGAGCACGAGCCACGGCAGAAGCGCGGCCCCGACGCGGTTTCCGCTCCCGCAATGAATGAACATCGGATTGTCCGGCCCGTGGGCGATCAGATGGTGACGGAACGCCGTGAACTTGGAATCCGTGAAATCCGCCGGCGTGACCGGAATCGACAGGTAGTCGAGATTCATGGAGCGGACGACGGCCGGCTCGTCGAAGCCTCGCGGTTCGCCGGCGCCGCGCAGGTCATAGACATCGTGAATGCCCGCCTGGGCCAGCGCTTCGAGCGCGTCCTCGTTCGGTTGTCCGCCGGTCACGAGCCAGGGATACGGACGGCACGCGTTCTGGACGTCGGTGAGCTGCGACAAGAGGGGATCCTCGACGACGGGCGTGCTCGCGACGGCGGCGGCCGAGGCGACGAGGCCGAAAACAAGAAACGGGAGAAAGCGCGCTGCGGCGACGAGGCGATGGCGGACGTTCATGGCTACCCCTTTCCGGAGTGCGCCCGGGAAGCGGCCGACGGATCGAATCACGTTCGGCGCAAGGGGCGCCCTGAGCGGAATTGAATGCATGGGCGGTGCCGATTTCGGACTCGCTCTATGTCATTCTGTCGACGTGTATTAGCCATCCACAGCGCGACACTTCGTCGCAGCTTGGTGCCATTTTCGGAGCGCGCCTGACATTCTGACAGCAACACCCGTCCTTCAGCACAGGCGAGGCCGGGATCGTCGAGAAGACATCCTCTTCCGTTTCTCCACCGAGGAGACGCTCGACTTCGGTGAGGATTCCGGCACACTGTTCGACAGGCCCATGGATCGATTCGCTTGAAACCGAACCCTGTGTCCGCCGTCGCGCGGCTGACGCTCATCACCGCTTGCGCGACCTTGCTCGGCGCGACGCCCACCGAGGCCGGCGAGGCGTCCCGCTTCTCGGCGCGGGTCGAGGGCGGCGCGGTGTGGCAGACGCGGAACGACGTGCAGGTTCCAAACGACTCGACGGCGACCCGCTTCTCCTTGGTCGACCTTCTCGGAAGCGGACCCTGGCCATCCGGTCGTGCCTATCTCACTTGGCGGGCCGGCGAGCGTCATGCGCTGCGCGTGCTGTTCGCGCCGCTGTCGATCACGGGGACGGGTGTGCCGGACCTCGCGATCGGATTCGCCGGAGAGACCTACGCTCCCGGAACGCCGACCGAGGCGACCTACCAGTTCAACTCCTACCGTCTGACCTATCGCTACCGGATTCATGAAGGTGACCGGTGGACTTGGTGGACCGGCCTCACCGCCAAGGTGCGCGACGCGAAGATCGAGCTGCGCCAGGGCGCGGTGTCGAGCCGTAAGACCGACGTCGGCTTCGTGCCGCTTCTCCACCTGGCGGCGGCATGGCGTTTCGCCCCGCGTTGGAGCGTGGCCCTCGATGCCGACGCGCTGGCGGGCGGGCTGGGTCGCGCGGAGGACGTCGCGCTGACGCTCGGCCGCGAACTGGGCGAGAAGGTGGCCCTCTACGCCGGCTACCGCACCGTGGAAGGAGGCGCGGACGTGGACGAGGTCTACGCGTTCGCGTGGTTGCACTACGCCGTGGCGGGACTCGAGTATCGATTCTGACCGCCGGGGGCGGCCGCCGCGGCCGCCCCGTTGGCAGGTTCGCGAACGAGTGCCCGCTAGGCTCCCGCGGCGACCGTCCGGGCCACGATCGCGGCATCCTCGCCGACCCCGCACAGGAGCGAGGATTTGCGCTTGCGCTGAAAGTGGACCCCGACGAAGTGGAGCCCCGGGACCACGCTGCTGGTTCCTTCGCGTTGGATCGGGAAGCCCAGGTCGTCGAACGCCTCGGCCCGCGGGATCGAGGAGCGGAAATCGGGCCTGAAGCCGCCGGCGAAGAGGACCGCGCCGAAGCCCGCGAGATCCACCTCCTCCGGTGCCGCGGGATCGAACGGCGGCGGTGGCGCGGGGTCGGGAAGCTCGAGACCGCGTTCGTCGGCCACCTTTCGCAGCAGGCCGCAGAGCTGCGTGTAGCGCTCGTCGCCCCAGGCGACGTTGGCGGCGAGATCGGCCGCGAAGCGCGCCCGGCGCCCCGACACGCCGATGAACCGTCCCACGAGCGTGACCCCGAGCGCGCGCAGCGTGCGCAGGTGAAGGTCGTGGCCGCCCCCATGGCCGGAGGTCAGGAAATTCGACTGGAGTCGGGCGGCCGGGGTCGGAAGCGTCGCCGCGGTCGCGTCGAAGAATCCGCTCTCCACCAGCCACCAGACGAGATCGCGCCCGGCCACGCGCCGCGGGAACCAGGGCGCCCTGCCGCACGCGAGCACGACCTCCCGCCCGGCCACGTGCAACTCCTCGGCGAGTTGACAACCAGACTGGCCGCTGCCCACCACCAAGACGCGTCCGGTTGGAAGCGCGGCGGCGTTGGAGTAGTCGACCACGTCCAGTTGCAGGAGGTCGGAGGGCATCTCGGCGGCGGCGGGCGGACGATGCGGGCGCCGGTAGGTGCCGGTCGCCAGCACGACGCTGTCGGCGCGTAGAGGACCGGCGTCGGTGCGAACGTGGAACCCGCCGCCCGGCAGAGGATCCAGCCCCTCGACCACAACGCCCTCGCGCACCGGTACGCGCGCGGCCGTCGCGAAGCGTTCCAGGTAGGCGACGATGGCGTCGCGCGGCATGAAGCCGTCGGGGTCCGAGCCGTCGTACGGGTGGCCCGGGAGCTGAACGCTCCAATTCGGAGTCACGAGGCAGAAGGTGTCCCACCGGCCCCGCCAGGTTTCACCGACACGCCCGCGTTCCAGCACGACGTGCTCCACCGCGGCGCGCGTGAGTTCACGGCTTACCGAGAGTCCCGCCTGGCCGCCGCCCACGACGACGGTCCTAACGTGTTCCATGCTTTTTCCTCATTCGAGCCTAGATTTCGCCCATGCCGCCCGCGCCGAGGGGGCGACGATTTCGTAGGTGCCGAGACGGGTCTTGGGGGAACGCGGCATGGCCGGGCATTCTAGCCGCCGGAGCGGGGCGTGTCAGCAGTCACGGCGGGGTGGGAAAGCAAGCGGCTAAGCGGATTAGGTCCCAATGGGGCGCTTTTGCGTCAGGTACCCGTGGTCAATTGCAGGAGTCCGGATTAGGACGAAACCGTGAAGAAACCGTACAAGCAGAACCACGACGCGCGCCTTACTCGCTGCTGTTGATTAGAACGCAAATCTCCTCGTTACCGATGGTCGCCACGTCCGGAAGGCCGTCTCCATTGAGGTCCGCGACGGTGAGTCGCGAGGGATAGATCCCCACGTAGAAGTAGTTCGCCTGGGCAAAGGTGCCGTCCTCGCGGCCGAGAAGAACGGCGACCGACCTGGCGTTCGTGCAGGCGACGACCAGATCCTCAATCCCATCGAGATCGAAATCCGCGCTCGCCAGGCCGCACGGCGAGCCCGAGACATGGTAAATCACCTCGTCGGCGATGATTCCGCCGATCCTTGGGATCACTCCGACGGAGTCCACAACGACGTGAGCCATCACCAAGTCGCGCCCGGGGCCTCCACCTTTCCGGCTTATCGTGCATATTCCATAGTTCCCGCCCGCGTCAGACAGTGGCGTAGGGAACCGAAACCTCCCGTCCCCATAACCATAGTAAATGGACGCATGGTCTTTGCTGACTCCCCTAGTCAGGGCAAGATCCAACGTCCCATCGCCATCGAGGTCCGCGCTTGTCCCGAACGTCGGGTTCCACCCAATCACGGGCGGGGTATAAGACACGATACGCTTGGGCATACGCCCGGAATCCCCAGCTATGACGACCCATGAATCCCAGTTGAAGGAAGCGTAGTCGTCGATCCCGTCGCCATTGAAGTCGCCCACCGAAGCTGAGCCCTGAACAACCGGGGACCTTTCGTCAATCAAGGTCGAGTCGAACGAACCATCCTCGCGCCCATACAGAAAAACGGTGGCGTAGTAGCAATTGCATGCCACGTCGGAAATGCCGTCATGGTCCCAATCACCCGCGACCGCGTCCACGGCCAGACCAGCTCTTGCCGGGATCGGCAGAAGCGCCGGCGCCCTAAAGGAGCCATCAGCCTTGCCCAGAAGCAAGTAGACGATCGGGCTGTCGACTGACGTCGTCACTAGGTCCGAGTGCCCATCGTGGTCAAAATCGCCCGCCGCAATGGTACTCCAGGTGTTGCCGACTGAAATGGGCGGACGAGCCGAGAATGCGAGGGACCTGATTGGCGGGGGTACTTTGGGCTGGGATGGGTTGTCTTTGCCGCAATCGCTCGCCAGCGCCGCGAGCAGTATGCCGAGAAACCAGCCAGCCGACGTGGCGCGACAGCGCCCGTCTTGCACGTTCACCGATTCACCTCTGACTGCTGCCACATCGTGCGGTGGGGCCAAGCGCGCAGGCCCATGATGCATGAGGATCGTCTTCCGGCGAGGGCTCGTCAATGGTCCATCCATACCCTTGGAATGGCGACCGTACGGATGACCGAGCACTACGCGCGACGGTCTGGCCAGGCGATCCAAGCTGAGGGGAAGCGCCCTGCAAGTCTGCAGCGTCGAAAACTGGGAGGGCGTAGTCCAGAGGGATCGACCACGTCTTGCCACCCAGCGCAACTCTGCTAGAATCAACTGATTCCGTGAGTGGGGCGGCAAAGCCAAGTGGCTAAGGGGACGGTCTGCTAAGTCTTTTCACCTGATTTTCGCGAATTCGGAGACGGTTCTCGAAGTAGCGTCGCGTAGAGACAACATGATAAGCCCTGGCGGGTGAGCCCTCCTGGGCTTCGTACTCTGGGTGGCCAACAGTGGCCAACGGTTGCCAGGAATGGCCAACCTGACGTCGGCAATGGACCGGAGCTCACGGCAGACGCGGTCCGCTACTCTTTCAGCCCGCAAACTTGACGGCGGTGCTTACGCCGTGAGGCGTCCATGAAGTGTCCCAGGAGGTGAGCGTGAGAACGGCCACATGTCAGCAAACCTGGATCGACGGGTTGAATCGAGGGGACGTGTCGGTCGCTGACAAAGTATTTGCGGCGGATTGCGTCATTCATATCAATGGCAGCCCAGACCGCAATCTAGCCGTTGCGGGCTTCAAGCAAATGATGACGGGCCTGCTCGCCGCCTTCCCCGATCTACGACTGACCATCGAAGACCAGGTCGTCGGGGGGGACAAGGTAGCTACACGATGGGTCGCGGAAGGAACCAACAGCGCCCCTTTCGGGAATGTCCCACCGACGGGACGCCGCGTGCGAGTCGACGGCATCATTCTCGATCGCGTCGCTGACGATAGAATCGTCGAGCGCTGGGAACAGTGGGACCAGGCGGGCATGATGCACCAGCTGGGACTCGCGTAGGGCGCCGGCATCTCGCGAGCCGTCGTCAATCGTGCACGGTTCTGACACGCCGCATATGGCGAACGTCGCCAGATGAGCTTCGCCGTCGCCGCCGAGGCGTATGACCGATTCATGGGTCGATACTCCGTGCCGCTGGCCCCACTGTTTGCGTCATTCGCTGGCGTGAGGGACGGGCAACGCGCCCTCGACGTGGGCTCGGGCCCCGGCGCGCTAACGACGGAGCTTGTTCGGCGACTCGGTCCTGCCGCCGTCGCAGCCGTCGACCCTTCAGCGTCCTTCGTTGATGCGGTCCGCGACCGGCTGCCTGGTATCCGGGCCGAGCGATCGTCCGCGGAGCACCTTCCGTTTCCGGACAACTCCTTTGACGTGGCCCTTGCCCAGCTCGTCGTGCACTTCATGGCCGAGCCTATTGTCGGACTCGCTGAAATGGCGCGTGTGACCCGCCCTGGCGGCGTCGTCGCCGCGTGCGTGTGGGATCACGCCGGCGGAAAGGGACCGCTTGGCACGTTCTGGGAGGCAGCCCGCGAGTTCGATCCTCACGTGGACGACGAGTCGAGTCTTGCCGGCGCGCGGGAGGGCCACCTCGTGGAGCTGCTCGAGGCGGCCGGCCTTCGCGAGGTCGAGGGGAGCGCCTTGTCCGTCACCGTCGAGCACCGAACGTTCCAGGAGTGGTGGGAACCATTCACCCTGGGCGTCGGCCCGGCCGGCAGCTATGCGGCGGGGCTCGACGCGGACCGGCAGGCCGAGCTCCGTGAGTTGTGTCGCCTGCGCCTCCGTGACGAGCCGTTCTATGTGACCGCCCGCGCCTGGGCTGCGCGCGGACGCTCGTAGCGCATTCTTCCGAGGATGTCCTTCAGGATCGCAATGATTTGTTCTTCGGTGCAGCGCTTCCCTCGGCTTGCCATGGGCCCGCCTCAGGATTCAGGCTAGAAGGGATCTGCTATCTCAGAATGGCGGCGTTTGTGGGAGGCAGGTCAGCCGGTCCTCGAAGAAGTGTCGCGGCAAAGCAATACGAGAAGCCCCGGAAGGTTCGTCCTCCCGGGGCTTCCTTCTTTGGGTGGCCACCGTTGGCCACCGTTGGCCAACGGTGGCCAGGAATGGCCAACCTGACCGTAGCCAGGACCGTAGCCAGTAGGCCGGGCTATTCCCCGTCGCCGGCGAACACGTGAGGGATCTGACGCGATGCCTCCGGCGTGAAGCGGAGCAGGGCGCGGAGGGCTGCCTCATGAGCCTCCGGCAGCCACGCCGCTCCGTTGTACAACGCCGCGAGCAAGTCGCGCCATCGAAGCAGCTCGTAACGGAGGCCGCGGGCCGAGTTGACACCGATCGTCAAATCGACGAGTGCGAGTGCCCGCTCATAGGCGTTCCGCCGGCGGAGCTGGTCATCGGGACCCAGGAACTTCGACCCGCGATTCATCTCGTTCGCGATCATGAGAATTTGCTGATCGAGCGTAAACCGGCTCCACCGTTCCAAGGTCAGAGTGGCGTGCTGGGCCATATCAGAGCGCCTCGCCTCGTCCGATCAAGGTGAAGGTAAGCGCGCGAACGCGCTGCCGAAGCTCCGGATCCTCGAGTTCCATTCCTGGATTCGATCTCGCGGGGCGTATGTTGATGAGCGACGTGAACTCGATGCACTTCTCCGGCGTCTTGCCCGGATAGTAGTTGGCGCCCCAGAGATTCTCCTGCCGACTTCCCGAGTCGAGTAATAGGGCCTCGGCATCGGCATGAAGCTGGCCGCCGATCGCGATGATCCCGCGCTCCACGTCGGCGACGTATTTCACCATGTCGCCGAAGCCGTCGAGAACCAGGCGGCGGAGGTCGTCCACGGCGATTCGTTCGTGAAGAATCTCTATTTCCGGCATCTCATGCCTCGAACCCCATCTTCCTCAAGAACGCGCTCCAGCGCGGGTCGCCGTGGAGCGGGCGCAACTCCGAGTTCGACTTCGAGTCGGAGATCCCGCTGTCCCGCTGCAGGTACGCGCGCTCAAGCCACTCGAATGCGGCATCGGACTCGCCCCGAGTCGCATACACCTCGGCGATCTGAGCGGCGGAATCACTCGCGCGTCTTTCGATCAGTTCCCGAAGCGCTGCATCCGACTCCGCCCTCCGGCCCATGGCGTGGTGGACGATCGCCAGGGACCAGAGGCGTGCCCATTCGGTAGGTTCCCGCTTCGCCTCGGTCAGGGCTTCCTCGCCTCGGCCAAGCGCGACCAGAGTAATCGAAAGTGCCGCTCGGGAACCGGCCCGCTGCGGCGCTAGCTCCAGGGCCTTCCGGAATGCCGGCTCCGACTCCGTGAAGCGATCCGAATAATGGAGCACCGTCCCGAGAGCGTGGTAGGCCGCCGCGCTCAGCGGGTCCTGCTCCAGCGCCCGGCGAAAGAACCCGATCGCTTCCTCGGTGCGGCCCAGGGATCGGGCCAGCTCGCCGGCCCGGCGGAGTACCTCCGCGTCCCCCGGCGCCAGCTCCAGAGCACGGCGTACGGACGCCTCTGCGCCGCCCCAGTTCCAGTCGTGAAGCAGTTGGATCCAGGCCAGCCCCGCATGCCCCTCGGCCAGGTCCGGGTCGAGCGACAGCGCTCGCTCCACCGCCTCCCGGGCTCTCTCGTACCCCTCCACCGCCGGGGCCCAGCCCCAATCGGCTTCATGGGAGTGGGCCCGGCCCAGCTCCGCCCATGCCAGCGAGAATTTCGGATCCAGACGCAGAGCCTGCTTCAAATACCCGATCCCCTTCGCCATGTCCTCGGCGGTGCTTCGATCGATGAGATTCCGAGCCTGGAGATAGAGCCTGTGGGCCTCTGCGTCGGTCGTACGGCCCATTGCCGCTCTCGCCACCTCCGCCTTGACCCGGCCGCTCGCGTCCGAACCGGCCTCCTCGCCGAGAAGCCTGGTGCGCAACTCCTTGACCACGGACTGCGCGATATCATCCTGCACCGCGAAGATGTCATCGAGAGTGCGATCGTAAGTCTCGGACCAGAGGTGAAAGCCGTCGGAGATCTTTACGAGTTGGACCGAGATTCGCACCCGGTTGCCTGATTTGCGGACGCTGCCATCCAACACCGTGGCGACGTTCAGGGCCCTGCCGATCTCGCCGAGGGGCAGATCCTTTCCCTTGAAGTGAAACGATGACGCGCGGGCCGATACGCGCAGGCCCTTGATCTTCGCGAGCACGTTGAGTAGTTCGTCGGCGAGGCCTTCGGAAAAGTACTCGTCGTCGGCGCTGGCGCTCCGGTTCACGAACGGCAGCACGGCTATGGAGGCGACCTTGGCCGCGGCCGGTTTCTCGGGCTCACCGCGCTCGAGGACGCGACGAATGCTCCGGAGTTCGTTGGACACATCGAGGGCGGTTTGGGACCGCTCCCGCGGGTTCTTCTGCAAACAGCGGCTCACGATCCTCTCGAGATCTGCCGGAAGGTCCGTGCGAACTCGGCTGAGCGGCTCGGGCGTATCCCGGAGGATTGCGTGACCGATGTCGATCGAGGTTTCACCGGTGAATGGGCGGCGGCCCGTCGCCAGTTCGTAGAGGATGATCCCGAGCGCGAAGAGATCCGATCGCGCATCGACGGTGTCCCCACGCAGCTGCTCGGGGGCCATGTAGAGGACTGTGCCGAGCACCTGACCCTCGCCCGAGATGGGGGAGTCGGCGGTCGCCCCGATTGTCGCGCCCGGGGCGGGCTTCTCTGTGTCCGCAATCTTTGCGAGGCCGAAATCGAGCACCTTCACCCGCCCGTCGCGCGTCACCATCACGTTGGCTGGTTTGAGATCGCGGTGGATGACTCCGCGCTCGTGGGCGGCGACGAGGGCGTCCGTCAATGGGATCGCGAGTTCGAGCAGACGGGAGAGAGGAATCCCGCCGGGAGTGATGAGATCCGAGAGCGTCTGCCCATCGACCAGTTCCATCGTGAGGAATCGGATCCCGTCCTCGTCCTCGACCGAGAAGAGCGTGACGATGTTCGGATGATTGAGGCCCGCCACCGTGCGCGCCTCGCGCTCGAAGCGGGCGAGCCGGTCCGGGGAAGCGGCCACTTCCGCGGGGAGCACCTTCACCGCGACGTCGCGGCCGAGGCGCAGATCCTTCGCACGATAGACCTCGCCCATGCCGCCGGCCCCGATGGGACCGACGATCTCGTAGGTGCCGAGGCGAGTCTTTGGAGAAAGAGGCATGGCCGAGCAGTCTAGCCGCCGGAACCTGGTCTGTCAGCAGTCACGGAAGGGGAGGGAAGGAGCGATTTCCGAGATTGATCCCATCGCCAACCACGCTATACTCAACCACTTGCGGGGGCGGCATAGCCAAGTGGCTAAGGCGACGGTCTGAAAAGTATCTTGATGTGATTTCCGCCCAAGAGAGAGCCGGTCCTCGAAGTAGTGTCGCGGCAAGGTAATACGAGAAGCCCCGGGCGGTTCGCTCCCCTGGGGCTTCGTTCTTCGGATGGCCAGCGGTGGCCAACGCTGGCCAGGAATGGACAACCTGGCCGTAGCCAGAACCGTAGCCGGTGCGTCGTTCGATCGCTCTTACGACTTGGAGACCTTGCGCGGGCCTTTAGACTAGATTGATTACGCTATGGCCCTGACTCCCGGCACCTGCCTCGGCACCTACGAGATCCTCGCGCCCCTCGGCGCGGGGGGAATGGGGGAGGTCTACCTCGCCCGGGACAGCCGGCTCAAGCGCGAGGTGGCGATCAAGGTGCTCCCGGCGGCGCTCGCCGCGGACCGCGACTGGCGGACCCGATTCACGCGTGAGGCGCAGGTCCTTGCATCCCTCAGCCATCCCCACATCGCCACGATCCACGGGCTCGAGGAGACGCCTGACGGCGGCCGCTTCCTGATCCTCGAGCGGGTCGAGGGGGACACCCTGGCGGCGAGACTGCGTCAGGGCGCGCTCTCCGTCCCCGAGGTGCTCGATGTCGGCGGACAGATCGCCGCCGCGCTCGAGGCTGCACACGCGAAGGGTGTCGTCCACCGCGACCTGAAACCGGGGAACGTCATGATCACCCCGACCGGCACGGTCAAGCTTCTCGACTTCGGCCTCGCGAGCAGCGCCGGCGCGGGGGTCGGCGCGGAGGGAACTTCGCGCGCGGCGGGCGCCGGCGCCACCCAATCGGCCCAGCCCGACGCCAGCACCGTCATGGGGACGCCCGGCTATATGAGCCCGGAGCAGGTGCGCGGCGAGGAGCAGGATCGTCGGACCGACATCTTCTCCTTCGGCTGTGTCCTCTTCGAGTGTCTGTCGGGGCGCCGCGCCTTCTCGGGCAAGACGGCCCCGGAGGCGATGGGCGCCGTGCTCTATGCAACCCCCGATCTCGGCGCGCTCCCGGGAGGCACCCCGAGCGGGATACGAACGCTCCTCGAACGATGTCTCGAGAAGGACCCCTCGCGGCGCCTTCGCGACATCGGCGATGCGCGAATGGAGATCGAGACCGCGAAGGGAACTCGAGGCGCGCGCACGATGCCCGCCGCCGTCATGCAGCTCCACAACCTGCCCAAGCCGCGGACGAGCTTCGTCGGCAGGGAGAAGGAACTCGCCGAATGCGACCGTATGCTCGACGAGGGCCGCGTTCTGACGTTGACCGGCGTCGGCGGAAGCGGCAAGACCCGCCTCGCGCTTCGGATCGCCGAGAATCGGGCCGGGAAGCATCGGGATGGCGTCTGGTTCGTGGACTTGGCGCCCATCCAGAGCGAGGATCGCGTCGCCGTGGCGGTCGCGACCGCGCTCGGGGTCAAGGAGGAACCGGGCGGATCTCTCCTCGAGAGCCTGAGCGTCCACCTGACGGAGAAGGACGCCCTTCTGGTGCTCGACAACTGCGAGCACGTCCTCACCGCGAGCACCGAGGTCGCCGAGGCGCTCCTCGCGGCGAGCCCGGGCCTTCGCATCCTCGCGACGAGCCGTGAGGGGCTCGGGCTCGACGGAGAGACGCTCTTCGCGGTCCGGTCACTCGGCGTACCGCGCCGGGAGGCGTGGCGGGACACGCGCGCCGTCGAGACGTCGGACGCCGTCCACCTCTTCGTGGACCGAGCGCGCTCGGTGGAAGGTCGCTTCGCGCTGAACGAGAAGAACGCGCCGATCGTGGCGGAGATCTGTCGCCGTCTCGACGGCATCCCCCTCGCGATCGAACTGGCCGCCGCGCGCGTGAAGGTTCTCTCCGTCGAGCAGATCCGCGCCAAGCTCGACGACCGCTTCCGCCTCCTGACCGGCGGCAGCAAGACCGCCCTCCCGCGCCACCAGACGCTACGAGCGACCGTCCAGTGGAGCTACGACCAACTGGGCGACGCGGAACGCGAGTTGTTACAGGATTTGTCGGTCTTCGCGGGCGGCTGGACCCTCGAGGGGGCTGCTTCCGTTGCGGGCCGCGCGCTCGACGAATTCGAAGTGCTCGATCACCTGGCGCGTCTCGTCGACAAGTCGCTCGTGGTCGTGGAGCGCGACGAGGGCGGCACCCCTCGGTACCGGATGCTGGAGACCGTTCGCCAGTACGCCGAGGAGCGCCTCAGCGAATCGGGACGCGGCGCCATGGCGCGAACGCGGCACCTCGATTTCTACGTCGCCTGGGCCGAGGCCGCGGATCCGCAGCTGATCGGGCCCGAGCAAGGGGAGGGGCTCGCGCGAGTCGACGCGGAGCTCGAGAATCTGCTTTCGGCGATCGCGTGGTGCGGGCAGGCGGAGAACGGCGCGGCCAAGGGGCTTCGTCTCGTCGGCGGCCTCCGGAACTACTGGGACACCCGCGGGCTGAACGAGCTCGGCGCGAGGATATCGAGCGAAGCACTCGAGCGCGACGCGGGCCCGGAACTCGTCGTGGAGCGGCTAAAGCTGAGAGGCGCACTCGCTTCCATGTTGCAGCGACGCGGCCTCATCGCGGAGTCGCTCAAGGTCGCGGAGGGGACCATGGTGCTGGCGAGGGAAGTGGGCGATCCGGTACGCCTCGCCATGGCGCATCGCGCCCTGGGGGTCGGATATTCGCTCGTGGGGCGGATCTCGGAGGCGCGGGGTGAGATCGAGGAAGCGATCCGGCTCATGCGTCCGTTGGGCGACTCGGCGCGACTCGCGATCGCGCTGGGGGCCCTCGGGGAGATCGACCGGTTGGAGGGCCGTAACACGGAGGCGCTCGCGAGCTACGAGGAAGCGCTCGCGATGCTGCGAGAAACGGGCGACCCCGACGCCACGAGCATCATGCTCGTGAATCTGGCCATGGTCGCCATCGACGCCGGGGAAAGCGAGCGGGGCCGGACCCATCTGCGAGAAGCCGCTCGGATCGCCGAAACGATCAAGGGGAAGTACATCGGAATGGCCGCGGTGGGCGTGGCGGGGGCCCTGGCGGCAGTCTCCGGCGACGGCGCGCGAGCGGCCCGGCTCTGGGGCGCCGCGGCGGAGGCCCGGGAGCGGATGGGCGTTGTCCTCGATCCCCCGGATCGCATGTTTCTCGACCCGCACGTCGCGCGCGTCCGCTCCGAGATGGGGATCGCGGCATTCGAGGCGGCGGAGCGCCAAGGACGCGCCGTTCCGTACGAGTCGGCGCTCGCCGAGGCGCGCGCCTGGCTCGAGGGGAACTGACGACCGGGGTTGCCCGGCGG
>DASTKG010000130.1:0-2565 GCA_035716005.1 Candidatus Eiseniibacteriota bacterium | reverse complement strand
CTGATCGGCCCGAACGACGATTCGCTGGGGCCGCGCTTTCCCGACATGTCGGAGCCGTACGACCGGCGTCTCGTCGCGCTCGCGCGGGAGATCGCCCTGGAGGAGCGGATCCCGCTCCGCGAAGGCGTCTTCGTCGGCGTGGCGGGCCCCAATCTCGAGACGCGCGCCGAATATCGGTTCCTGCGCGCGGCGGGCGCGGACGTCGTCGGCATGTCGCTCGTTCCCGAGACGATCGTCGCCGTGCACGGCGGCATGCGCGTCCTCGCGTTCGCCGTGGTGACCGACACCTGCTTCCCCGACGCCCTCGAGGCGGTCGACGTCGCGAAGATCCTCGCCACGGCCGCCAAGGCGGAGCCCCTCCTCACGCGCCTCGTCTCGCGCGTGGTCGAGCGGATGCCGTCGCCGGGCTCCGGGGCGGAGCGCCGCGCATGACCGTCCAGGCGCCGCGCTTCGTCCCCTTCTCGACCTCGCTCGACCTCCCCTCGTCGGAGGCGAAGATCCTCGCCCTCTGGCGGGAGATCGGCGCGTTCGAGAACGGGCTCAAGCGCCGCGAAGGGTCGCCCCCGTTCGTCTTCTACGAGGGGCCGCCCACGGCGAACGGGCTTCCGGGCGTCCACCACGTCCTCTCGCGCACGTTGAAGGACGTCATCTGCCGCTACAAGCAGATGACCGGCCACTACGTCGCGCGGAAGGGAGGCTGGGACACGCACGGTCTCCCGGTGGAGATCGCGGTGGAGCGCGAGCTCGGCATCAGCGGGAAAGACCAGATCGAGAAGTACGGGATCGCCGAGTTCAACGCCCTCTGCAAGAAGAGCGTCCTCCGCTACGAGAGCGAGTGGCGCCGGCTCACCGAGCGGATCGGCTACTGGCTCGACATGGACGATCCCTATTTCACGTTCAGCAACGAGTACATCGAGACGGTCTGGTGGATCCTGCGCCAGTACTACGACCGCGGCCTCCTCTACGAGGGGCACAAGATCGTTCCGTACTGCCCGCGATGCGGCACGCCGCTCTCGAGCCACGAGGTGAGTCAGGGCTACGAAGACGTCACCGAGCCGTCCGTCACCGTGAAGTTCGCGCTGGAGGACGAGCCGGGGGCCTTCATCCTCGCGTGGACCACCACGCCCTGGACCCTCCCGGGGAACGTGGCGCTCGCCGTCGGGCCCGAGCTGACCTACGTGCGCGTCCGCCAGACGGTGGACGGCCGCGAGGAGCGCTACTACCTGGCGCAGGCGCGCCTCGCCCAGCTGGAGGGGGAGTACGCGATCGAGAAGGAGCTTCGCGGCGCCGATCTCATCGGGCGGCGCTACAAGCCACTCTTCGACTTCCTCCATCTCGGCGAGACGACCGGCAAGGAGGCCTACCATGTGGCCGCGGCCGACTTCGTGACCACGGAGGACGGAACCGGCGTCGTCCACACGGCCGTCATGTACGGCGAGGACGACTACCTCCTGGGCCGGAAGCTCGATCTCCCGATGCACCACACGGTGGACGCGCAGGGGCGCTTCACCGCCGACGTCACGCCGTGGGCCGGGCGGTTCGTGAAGGACGCCGAGCCCGACATCCGGCGGGACCTGCGGCGCCGCGGCGCGCTCTACAAGGAAGAGAACACGACGCACGCCTATCCCTTCTGCTGGCGCTGCGACTCGCCGCTCCTCTACTACGCGTGGAAGACGTGGTACATCGGCACGACGCGATACCGCGAGCAGCTCATCGAGGCGAACCGGAAGGTGGCCTGGCATCCGCCCGAGATCGGCGCCAACCGATTCGGCAACTGGCTCGAGAACAACGTCGACTGGGCGCTCTCGAGGAACCGCTACTGGGGAACGCCGCTCAACATCTGGCGCTGCGAGGGATGCGGGGCCGACCGATGCGTGGGGAGCGTGGCCGAGCTGCGCGAGGGAGCGGGCTTCCCCGAGCCGCTCGACCTCCATCGGCCGCACGTCGACCAGGTGACTTTCGCCTGCGCCGCCTGCGGCGGCGTCATGCGGCGCGTGCCCGAGG
The DNA here is from genome assembly GCA_035716005.1 of Candidatus Eiseniibacteriota bacterium. Classification (GTDB taxonomy): domain Bacteria; phylum Eisenbacteria; class RBG-16-71-46; order SZUA-252; family SZUA-252; genus SZUA-252. The sequence continues at coordinate 561 of DASTKG010000130.1, read as the reverse complement.
TGATCGACGTCTGGTTCGACTCGGGGGCCATGCCGTTCGCCCAGTGGCACTACCCCTTCGAGCACGAGGACGACATCGACCGCCTCTATCCCGCCGACTACATCTCGGAGGGGATGGACCAGACGCGCGGCTGGTTCTACACGCTCATGGCGATCGGCGTCTTCGTCAAGGGCGAGTCGCCCTACCGCCACGTCCTTCCGAACGAGCTCATCCTCGACAAGGAAGGAAAGAAGATGAGCAAGTCGCGCGGAAACGTGGTCGATCCGAACGAGATCCTCGACAAGCGGGGCGCCGACGCGGTCCGCTTCTACCTCGTCTCCACGAGCCCGCCCTCGACCGCGACGCGCTTCGACGCGGAGGGCGTGACCGAGGTGACGAAGAAGCTGATCGGAACGCTCCGGAACGTGGCGCAGTTCTTCGTCCTCTACGCCAACATCGACGGCTACGATCCGTCGGAGACGGAGAAGGCGGAGCCGACGCTCCTCGACCGCTGGATCCTCTCGCGGCTCCACACGCTCGTGGGGGCCTGCCGATCCTCGCTCGACGCCTACGATCTCACGC
>DASTKG010000129.1:0-76874 GCA_035716005.1 Candidatus Eiseniibacteriota bacterium | reverse complement strand
GCCGACGCGGATCGATCGCCGGCGTCCCGCCTCCACGACGGTGCGGATGGCGCGCAGCACGGCCGGATGGAGCGGCTCGTAGATCTCGGCGATCGCCTCGTTCCCCCGATCGACCGCGAGCGTGTACTGGATGAGATCGTTCGTGCCGATGCTCACGAAGTCGGCCTCGCGCGCGAGGAGGTCGATGGCGAAGACCGAGGAGGGCGTCTCGATCATGACGCCGAGCGGAACGTGGTCGGGCGTCTTCACGCCGGCGTCGCGGAGTTCGGCGTGCACTTCCTCGACGATCGCCTTCGCGCGGCGGAAGTCCTCGAGGCCCACCACCATCGGAAACATGACCCGCACGCTGCCGAAGGCCGCGGCGCGGAGAATGGCGCGAAGCTGCGTGCGGAAGATGTCCTCCCGTTTCAGGGAGAAGCGGACCCCCCGGACGCCGAGGAACGGATTCCGCTCCACGGGCGTGCCGAGGTAGGAGGCGAACTTGTCGCCGCCCACGTCGAGCGTGCGGATGACGACCGTCGCCGGGCTGATCGCCTCGACCACCGATCGGTAGGCGTGGAACTGCGCCTCCTCGGTGGGCAGCGTCTGACGGGAGAGGTAGAAGAACTCGGTCCGGTAGAGTCCGATTCCGTCGGCCCCGTTCTCCTGGATCGCCGGGAGCTCCTCGGGGACCTCGAGATTGGCGGCCAGGTGGATCGCCACTCCGTCCTTCGTCACGCACTTCTGGTCCTTGAGGACCGCGCGCTGCGCGGCGATCTCCTGGTAGCGGCGCTGCTTTCGGCGCGCCTCCTCCAGGGCTTCCTCGTCGGGCTCGAAGACGGCCACGCCGCGCGTGCCGTCCAGGAGCGCCACGCACCCCTCGCGCGCCGCGTCCATGGCGTGCTTCAAGCCGACCACGGCGGGGATCCCCCGCGCGCGGGCCATGATGGCGGTGTGGGACGTCCGCCCCCCGAGGTCGGTGGCGAATCCGAGGATCTTGTCGCGCGGCGCGGTCGCCATTTCACTCGGCGGGAGGTCGGAGGCCACGATGAGCGACGGGACTTTCAGATCCCGCAGGCTCCTCGACTCGGTGCCCCCGAGCCGATCGAGGACGCGGCGCTTCACGTCCCGGATGTCGAGGGCGCGGCCGCGATAGTACTCGTCGTCCGACTCCTCGAGCCGGGCCGCGACGGCGCTCAGGATGCGCCGGTAGCAGAAGGCGGCGCTCCGGCGGTCCCGCTCGATCGCGGCCAGCGTCTGCGCGATGGCGTCCGGATCCTCGAGAATGGCGATCTGCGCGTCGAGGATGCCGGCATGCTCCTCGCCCGTCTCCAGGGCGATCTTCTCGCGGAGGCTCTTCACGTCGTCGCGGCAGACGGCGATCGCCTCGCGGAATCGGGCCTGCTCGGCGGCGACGTCCTCGGCGGCGATGACGCCGTCGTTCACGTCCACTTCCTGCGCGTCGACCACGTGCACCGGACCGATGCCGATGCCGGGCGAAGCGGCGATGCCGGTGAGAACCGTCATTCTTCCCCGAACTTGTCGTTGACGACCCGGACGAGCGCCGCCAGGGCGTCGACTTCGTCGGCCCCCTCGGCGCGCAGCGTCAGCTCCGCGCCGCGTTCGGCGGCGAGCATCATGACGCCGAGGATGCTCTTCGCGTTCACTTCGAGGCCCTCGCGGGCCAGGGTGACGTGCGACGCGTACTTGGCGGCTTCCTTCACGAACACGGAGCAGGCCCGCGCGTGCAGTCCGAGACGGTTCTGGATCGTGACCTGCTGTTCGACCATGTATGGGTTCCGGACTCCGATGCGATGCTCAGAACGCCAACGACGCGAGGCCCGCCAGCGCCAGCACCGCGAGCGCCGTCTCCACGCTCGCGCTCGGCGCGCGGCGAAGCAGGAGGCGGGCGGCGACGAAACCGATCGCGAGCGGCAGAAGCGCCGATCCGAACGGCCCGAGTCCCGCCGCGCCGGATCCGGACGAGGCATGGAGGCCGGCGCCGACGAGCGCCAGAAGCGTCCCGTAGAGGAACGCGCCGCCGCGCTCGAAGACGTCGCGCCAATCGCCGAGGCGAAGCGCGCGGAGGAGCTCCGCGGGCCGTTCGGCCGCGGCGTAACCCGCGCCGACGCCGCGCCACCGCGTCGGCAGCGCGAGCGCATTGTACGTCAAAAGAAGTAGCAGGGGGCAGAGAAGCACCCGGAGATCGGGGAGCCACGGATCGGCCGGCCCGATCCACGCGATGCCGAGGACGCCGACGAGCCCGGCGAAGGGACGGAGCACCACCCAGAAGAAGGGATCCCCCATCGCCGCGAGGGGGCTCGCGAGCGCGCGCTTCAGCCCGTCGATGCGCGCGCCGTCGACCGCCTCGCCCGCCGCGCGCTTCTCCTCGAGGCGCGCCGCCGCCCCGAGCACGTACCCCGCCAGCAAGGGATGGGTCGCCACGTAGGACGTGTGACGCGCCATCGCCTCGCCGAGCCTCTCGCGGTCGGGATAGAGGCGGCGGAGCACGGGCAGAAGCGCGAACGCGAAGCCGGGCCCCTGCATCCGATCGGGAGCCAGGATCGCCTGGAGGTGCAGGAGCCGCGCGGAGGCGGTGCCGAAATCGCGCGCGCGGATCGGAAGGGGCCGCGCCGGCGGCTCGGGAGGCGGCGCCCCCCCGCCGTCCGGCCCGATCGGTTCGTCCGGCCCGATCGGTTCGCCCGGCCCGTGCGGTTCGGACGGCGTCGCTTCGTCGCGCGGCGCGGGATTCTCCTCGTTCACGCGTCCCCCGAGGCGAGCGTGAGGAGGAGCGCCACGGCCGCGGCGGCGCCGGCGAGCGACCACGCGAAGCCGCGCTTGACGCCCTTCACGTGCGCCTCGTAGGCCGCGGCCAGAGCCGCGCCGAGGAGGACCGCGAAGAGGATGCCGATGCGCCGCGTCGTGACGAGATTGGCGAGGCGCGGCATGAGGGTCAGGGCGCCGGCGAGGAGCACCAGGGCGCCGCACCAGGTCCAGAGCGCGCCGAGCGTGAAGATGCGAAGGAGCGAGCCGAGGTAGAAGCGCTCGTAGGCCCCCGCGTCGCCGGTGGCCGCGATCGCGGCCGCGTGCCGCGCGTCGGCGGCCGCGGCCGACCGATGGAGTCCCTGCACCCACCCGCCGATCACCGCCGCGACGAGCCCCGCCACGACGCCGAGAAGGACCCAGAGGAGTCCCCCCGACGACGAGGGCATCGCGGCGTGGAGATGCTCCATGCCGAGCACGGCCACCGTGCTCCCGATCGCGCCGGCCGTGGCCGTGTCGTGCCGGCGCTGCGCCGCGGGAAGCGCCGCGTTCGTCAGGAGGAGCTGAAGGAGCGCGCCGACCGCGATCGGGATGCGGAGCGCCCAGAGCTCCCACTCCGGCCCGGGATGGACGAGCGCGCCCGCGAGGCAGGCGCCGACGAGGGGCTGGCTCAGCATCAGATTCCAGCCGGCCGACTTGTCGACCGCCAGCATCCCGCCGAGGAAGGCGAGCCTGAGGAAGTCGGTGATCATTCCGTCCCCACCAGCGCCGAGAGGTCGTGGGCCTCGTTTCCCGGGAGATCCTGCGCCGTCACGGGAACCCCGAGCGTCGCGAGCCGGCGGAGCTCGTCCCGGTCGCCGGCGTCGAGGAAGACGTACGGGAGGACCTCGTGCTTCCCCGGCGCGTGGTGGAGCCCGCCGACGTTCAGGGCCTCGAGCGGGAATCCGCCCTCCGCCAGCCGGCGAGGGGTGGCGAGATCGGCGAAGAGGAGGATCGTTCGCGACGCCGCGGCGGCGGACCGGAATTCCGCGCCGAGCGCGTCGGCGACGGAGACGGCGCGCCCCGCGGCCCCCTCGGGCACGGCGAAGAGGTAGAGCTCGGCGCGCTCCGGGTCCGCGCTCAGCTCGTCGGAGACGATGGCGAAGAAGTCGGCGTTCAGCGGGCGGCCCCAGCCGTGGACGACCTGCCCGTGGATCAGGCGGTCGTCGACGCGGGCGAGGAGAATCGGCACGTCAGGACGCGACGATGCCCGCGCGCCCCTTCGTCTCCATGCGCGGGAGGAGTTCCTCGAGCGGAATCGAGCCTCGATAGTGGAAGAATTCGAGGAGCATCGGGAGGTTCGCTCCGGTGATGCGCTTCACGTCGCGGCCGGCGGCGCCCGCCCGGCGGACGGCGAGGCCGCAGGAGCCCGCCGCGAGATCGCTGAAGACGACCGCGGCCTGCCCCGCCGGAAGGAAGGCCAGCGCGTTCTCGATGGCGGCGACGAGGCCCTCGGCCGAGAGGCCCTCGTTGCTCACGACCACCACGTCCCCCTGGGGGCCGAGGATCCGCTCGACGGTTCGCACCAGTTCCGTCCCGAGGACGCCGTGCGTCACGAGCACGGCCGCCGGACGGAGCGGGGTCATCCGGCTACTCCGTGTCGTCCCGCACCAGCGGGCTCGAGAGGAGCTTCATCCGCATGTTCTCGAGGAGGCGCTCGTTCAAGGCGCGGGCGGGATGATAGCCGTAGACCTTCACGAGGTGGTTCAGCGCCACGACTTCCGCGATCACGGTGATGTTCTTCCCCGGAAAGATCGGGATCGTCACGAGCGGGATCTCCACGTCGAGGTGCTTCACGGTGGCGTCGTCGAGGCCGACGCGCTCGTAGTCCATGGCCTCGCTCCACTCCGTCAGATGCACCTCCACCTCCACGCGCTTCTGCCCGCGGATGGCGCGAATTCCGAAGATCGACTGGACGTCGATGATGCCGAGGCCGCGGATTTCCATCGTGTGCTTCAGGACCTCGTTGCAGGCCCCGATGAGGATGTCGCCGTGGCGGCGCGTGATGCGGACCACGTCGTCCGCCACGAGCCGATGGCCGCGCTCGATGAGGTCGAGCGCCGTCTCGCTCTTCCCGATGCCGCTCCGCCCGGTGAAGAGGAGCCCGACGCCGTAGACGTCGACGAGCGACGCGTGCGCCGTCACCGAGGGCGCGAAGACGAAATCGAGATAGGCGGTCAGCTGGTGGATGAACGGCGTCGTGTCCTGCTGCGTGCGCATGACCGGCACCGAGTGCGCGTTGGCGCGGTCGAGGAATCCGGCCGGGGGCTCGAGGCCCTTCGCCACGATGATGCACGGCACCTGGAAGCGGAAGAAACGGTCGATGGCGGCGCCTCGATCCCCCTCGCTCAGCGTTTCGAGGTAGGCGATCTCGGTCCGCCCGAAGATCTGGATGCGCTCCGCGAGAAAGTTCTCGGTGAAGCCCATGAGCGCCATCCCCGGGCGGTGGATGTCGCTCAGCGTGATCGGAATCGCCGAAGCGGCGCTGGCCGAGAGGAGATCGAGCCCGAGCGCCTCGCGCTGCTGCTCGTAGAGATGCTCGACCGACAGCGTCGGCCCCTTAGTCGAGCTCAAGGACTCCCACCTCGCGATCGCCGCGCCGGTAGGCCAGCCGTACGCCCGCGCCCGGCTCGGTGAAGAGGAGGAACGGCTTCGACCCCTTCAGGAGGCGCTTCGCCGCGTCCTCGGCGCTCATGGGCGGGCACTTCGCCGCCTCGCGCACGACCTGGACCGAGGAGCGCGGGCGCGGCAGCGGAGCGGGAACCTCCATCGCCTCCACGCCGCGGGCCGAGCGGCGGCTCTCGCCGCGCACGGTTCCCCGCTTCTTCTGATCCTTCAGCCGGTCCTTCCGCCGCTCCAGCGCGCGCTCCGACTTCTCGACCACCATGTCGACCGCCGCTTTCGGATCGGTGTCCTCCCCCTTCGTGAGGAGGTCGAGCGAGTTCCCCTTGAGCAGGAGTTCCGCGTGGTGGCGGTACCCCTCCCTCGTGATCACGAGCTCGGCGCGGATCAGATTCGGGTAGAAGCGCCCGAGCTTCTGCACGCGCTCGATCGCGAAGGACTTGAAGGAGGTGGTGGGCGTCCAGTGCCGCCCCTTGATCGTGAGGTCCATCGTTTCTCCCCGGACGGGTGTGGGCTACGCGTAGCGGCGACGGGAGCGCGCCGGAAGGATTCGGAGCGCTTCTCGGTACTTGGCCACCGTTCGCCGCGCGATTTTCAATCCGCTCTCCTGCAGGAGCTCGGCGATCCGCTGATCGCTCAGGGGATCGCGCTTGTCCTCGTCGGCGACCAGCGCCGAGATCTTCTCCTTCGCCACCTTCGCGGAGACGTCGTCGCCGTCTTCGGTCTGGAGGCCGCTCGAGAAGAAGTACTTCAGCTCGAACACGCCGCGGGGCGTCTGCACGTACTTCTGCGTGGTCACGCGGCTGACCGTCGACTCGTGCATTCCGATCTGGTTGGCGATCTGCTGGAGCGTGAGCGGCTTCATGCCCTCCACGCCCCGCTCGAAGAAGTCGCGCTGCTCCTCGACGATCCGGCGCATCACCTTGATCATGGTCTTGCGGCGCTGCTCGATCGTGCCGATGAGCCACTTGGCGGCGCTCAGCTTGTCCTTGATGAAGGCCCGCGCCTCCTCGTTTCCGGCCTGCTTCTTGCGCATCGTCTCGGCGTAGGCGCTGGAGATGCGCAGGCGCGGCACGTTCCGGTCGTTCAGCGAAACGACGTAATCCTCGCCGACGCGTTCCACCACCAGGTCGGGGATCACGTACTTCGTCTCCTCCACGGCGATGGCCTGTCCCGGCCGCGGATCGAGCGTCGCGATCATGTCGCCGGCGGCCTGCACGGCCTCCACCGAGACCTTGAAGTGGCGCGCGATCTCGCTGAAGCGCCGGTTGAGGAGGTTGTCGAACTGCTCCTGGACGATGCGCGCCGCGAGCGTGTCCTCCTGCTTCCGCTGGGCGAGCTGGATCCAGAGGCACTCTTGGAGGTTTCGCGCCCCGACTCCGGGCGGGTCGAACGACTGGATGAAGGCGAGAATCTCCTCGATCTTCTCGGGGGCCACGCCGGTCGCCTCGGCGACCTCGTCGACCGTCGTCTGGAGGTAGCCGTTCTCGTCGATCGAGCCGATGAGGTACTCGCCGAGCGCGAGATCCTCCTCGGGACGTTCGGTGAGCCGGAGCTGGTCGGTGAGATGGTCGCCCAGGCTCTTCACCGTGACGGGAACGCGCTCGTAGAACTCGGCGTCGGGGTCGTCGATGCGGGGCGCGGTCGGGGCGTCGTAGGTGTCGGGCCAGTAGTCGTCCCAGTTCACCTCCCGGTCCTCGGCGTCGTCCTTCGGCTTCTCCTCCGGCGTCTCGGTCGTCCCCTCGGCGGCGCCGGCCTCCTCCTTCGCTTCCTCGTTCTCGCGCTCGTCCTCGACGTCGTCCACTTCCTCGAGGAGCGGATTCCGCTCCAGCTCGGCCTTCAGCGCCTGCTGCAGCTCGAGCGTCGGCATCTGCAGCAATTTCAGCGCCTGCTGCAGGCGCTGCGTGATGATCAGCGTCTGCTTCTGCGTCTGGTAGAGACCGTGTTTCATGTCCATGATGTCGGCTCCCTCAATCGAGCCTGAATCGCTCGCCTAGATAGATCTGGCGCGCGACCGGATCCTGCGCGAGTTCCTGGCTCGTCCCCTGGAGGAGGATTCGTCCCTCGAACATGATGTACGCCCGGTCGGTGGTGCTCAAGGTCTCGCGCACGTTGTGATCGGTGATCAGGATGCCCAGCCCCTTCGCCTGCAGCCTCCTGACGATGTCCTGGATCTCCGCCACCGCGATCGGATCGATGCCCACGAACGGCTCGTCGAGGAGGAGGTAGCCGGGCTGCGTCACCAGGGCCCTCGTGATCTCCACGCGCCGCCGCTCCCCGCCCGAGAGTTGGTCCCCCTTGCGGTTGGCGATGTGCGCGATGTTCAGCTCCTCGAGGAGCTGTTCGAGCCGGTTCTTCCGCTCCGCTCCCGTCAGGTGAAGCGTTTCCAGGATCGCGAGTATGTTCTCGCGCACCGTGAGGCGGCGGAAGATCGACGGCTCCTGCTGCAGGTAGCCGATCCCCAGCCGCGCCCGCTGATGCATCGGCGTGCGCGTGATGTCACGACCGTCCACCGTGATGGCGCCGCCGTCGGAGCGGAGGAGCCCCACGATCAGATAGAACGTGGTCGTCTTGCCGGCCCCGTTCGGTCCGAGGAGCCCGACGACTTCGCCCCGCTTCACCTCGACCGTCACCCGATCGACCACCTTCCAGTGGCCGTAGAAACGCTCGAGATCCCGGGCGACGAGCCCTCTCGTTTCGGTCACGGGTCGATCGCGCTCGCGCCGTCCGCGTTCCGGACTTCCGCCCGGACCTCGCGCCGCAGCTTGAAGTGCTCCAGCGTGGCGTCGCTCTCGAAGCCGTAACCGGTCAAGACGTCTCCTCGCCGCGTCACCCGCACGAATCCGTCGGAGACGATCTTCCCCGTTCGGTTGAAGAACCGGAGCGAATCGGTCTCCATGGCGATGCCGTTCTTCGTCGTCACGCGCACGTCGCCGCGCGCCTCGAGGTCGTTCGTCGTCTGATCGATCTCGCCCTGGTCCGCGGTGAGCGTCGAGTAGTGCGCGCCTTCCTGGTCGAAGAAATCGATCGTGACGCTCTTCGCGTCGACCTTGCGCTCCTTGTTGAACATGGCCGCGTAGTCGGCCCGCAGGGTCCAGTTCTTCTTCCCCGCGGCGCTCTCCGTGAGCGTGAAGTCGCGCGCCTCCTGGTCGGGAATCCGCAGCTCGTCGCTCGACGCGACCGGCGCCGTTCGGCGGTGACATCCCGCGCTCGATAGCAGGAGCGTCGGGAGGCCCACGGCGAGCGCGCCCGCCAGCAGGAGCCGTGCCGATCGAACCGTCATTTCACGAAGGGACTCTAACAGACGCCCTTTCGGGCGGTCAAACCATTGGCGGCGCATGGCCTTATCGCGAGCGAACGCCGAGGCAGTCGTGGAGGTGGATGACCCCGGCCGGGGCGCCCGCCTCGTCGAGGATGACGAGCGACGTGATCGCGCCCCCCTCGTTCTCCTCCATCTTCCGCACCGCGTGGGCGATGAGGGCGAAGCCTTCGATGGTCTTGGGGGTCCTCGACATGAGTTCCGAGACGGGCTGCGCCGGATCGAAGGCCCCGCCGAGAAGAATCCGCTTCAGATCCCCGTCGGTGAGGACTCCCGCCAGGCGCCCGGCGTCGTCGACCACCGTCGTCATCCCGATCCGCTTCTTGAGGATCTCGAGGAGCGCCTCGTGGAGCGTCGCCTTCGAGCCGACGCGAGGGAGCGCGTCTCCCCGTCGCATCCGCTCCTCCACCCGAAGCGTGGCGGTCTGCCCCAGGACTCCGCCGGGGTGAAGGACCGCGAAGTCCTCCCGGCTGAATCCCTTCAGTCTCATGAGGGCGATGGCCATGGCGTCGCCCATGGCGAGCGCCGCCGTGGTGCTCGATGTCGGCACGAGATCGTCGGGACAGGCCTCGCGCGGATTGCCGAGATCGACGACCGCGTCGGCCTCCCGCGCCAGGGCCGAGCCGGGGTCGCACGTCATCGCGATGACGGGAACCCCGTGGCGGCGGAACGCCGGAATCAGATCGAGGAGTTCCACCGTCTCCCCGCTCTTCGAAAGGAGAATGGCGGCGTCGCGGCTCGAGACGATCCCGAGGTCGCCGTGCACCGCGTCGACCGGATGGACGAAGGTGGCCGGGGTTCCGGTGCTGGTCAGGGTCGCGGCGATCTTCTTGGCCACCAGGCCCGACTTGCCGACGCCGCTCGTGAGCACCTGCCCCTTCACTTCATGGAGAAGCTGAACCGCCTTCACGAAGCCGCTGTCGATACGCGTCTTGAGGAGGTCCAGGGCGTCCCGCTCGTGCGTGAGCACTTCCCGCGCCCAGGCCAGGACCTGGGAGTCCATCGCCACGTTCTCGGTCGCGCCGCGAGTCACGCGCGCTGCTCCTCCATCGCCCAGGTATCGGCCGCCGCCTCTCGGATCTTCAGGAGCGAGCGAAGGAGCGCCTCCACTCGCGCCAGGGGCCACTGGCAATCGCGGTCCGATTTCGCCCGGGGCGGATCGGGATGGGTCTCGAGGAAGATCCCGTCGACGCCGGCGGCCACGGCCGCGCGGGCCAGGAGGGGGATGAACTCCCGCTGGCCCCCCGTCTCCACGCCTCCGGGCCGCTGGACCGAGTGGGTCGCGTCGAAGAAGACCGGGCAGCCGAAGCCGCTCATGATGCCGAAGCCGCGGAAGTCGACCACGAGATCGCCGTAGCCGAACGTGGTGCCGCGCTCGGTCACCACGACGCCGGAGGCGCCGGCGCCGCGCGCCTTCTCCACGGCGCGAGCCATGGATGCGGGATCGAGGAATTGCCCCTTCTTCAGGTGGACCGGCTTCCCCGACGCTCCGGCCGCCTCGATGAGGGCGGTCTGCCGGCAGAGGAAGGCGGGGATCTGGAGAAGATCGAGGACCGCGGCGGCTTCCGGGACCTCCTCGGACTCGTGGACGTCGCTCGTGATCGGAACCCCGGCCGCGTCGCGAACGCGGGCGAGCGCCGCGAGGCCCTGGTCGAGACCGGGCCCGCGATACGACGCGGCCGCGGAGCGATTCGCCTTCGTGTAGGAGGCCTTGAAGACGAAGGGAATGCCGAGCGCTCCGGTGATCCGGACGAGCTCGCGCGCCACCTCCGTCGCCATTCCCTCGTCCTCCAGAACGCACGGTCCGGCGATGAGCGAGAGGCGCTCGGCCCCGAATCGAACCTGGGCGCGCGGCGCGGCCGTCCCGGCGGCGCCTGTCGGGCCGATCAGGACGGGATGGACGGCGGGGCGCACGGTCGTCGCCTCCCTACGCGCGCGTCGCGCTCGAGGCGCGCGTGGCGGCGGGGGCGCCCGGTCCGCCCTCGCGCCGGCGGCGCTCCTCGTTCGCGGCTTTCAGGAATCCGCGGAAGAGAGGATGCGGATCGGCCGGACGGGAGCGAAGCTCGGGATGGAACTGGACGCCGACGAACCACGGGTGATCCGCCAGCTCCACGATCTCGACGAGCGACTTCTCGGGATAGAGCCCCGTCACGCGGAGCCCCTTCGCCTCCAGGCGCTCGCGATAGTCGTTGTTGAACTCGTAGCGATGCCGGTGGCGTTCCGCCACGGTCGCGGCGCCGTATTCGTCGCGCGCATGGCTCCCCGCGGCGAGCGCGCATTCGTAGGCGCCGAGCCGCATGGTGCCCCCCTTCTGGTCGACGCCGTGCTGATCGGGGAGGAGCGCGATGACCGGATGAGGCGTCCCCTCCTCGAACTCGGAGGAGTCGGCGCCGGCGAGGCCCGCGACGTCGCGCGCGAACTCGATGACGGCGCACTGCATGCCGAGGCAGATGCCGAGGAACGGCACGTTCTGCTCGCGGGCGTACTGGGCGGCCTGCACCATGCCCTCCACGCCGCGATCGCCGAAGCCGCCTGGAATGAGGATTCCGTGCGCGCCCCCGAGGAGCGCCGCCGGGCCGTCGAGCTCCACCTTCTCCGAATCGACCCAGTCGATCTTCACCTGGACGCCGTTCGCCACGCCGCCGTGGACGATCGCCTCCTGGATGCTCTTGTAGGCGTCGCGGATCTGCGTGTATTTCCCGACCACCGCGATCGTCACGGTCTCCTTCGCCGACCGCATGCGGTCCGAGAAGGCCTGCCACGCGCGGAGATCGGGGGGCCCGCATTCGATGTGGAGGAGGTCGACGATCAGGTCGTCGAGGCCCCCCTTGTGGAACATGAGCGGCACCTCGTAGATCGAGGGGACGTCGATCGCCTCGATCACCGCCTCGGTCGGCACGTTGCAGAAGAGACCGATCTTCTCCTTCACGTCGTCCGGGAGGGAGACCTCGGTGCGACAGAGGAGGATGTCGGCCTGGATTCCGATCTCGCGGAGCTCGCGGACCGAGTGCTGCGTCGGCTTCGTCTTGATCTCCCGGGCGGCGCCGAGGTGCGGCACCAGGGTGACGTGGACGAAGAGCGTGTTGAGGCGCTTGTACTCGAGGCGCATCTGACGGATCGCCTCGAGGAACGGAAGGCTTTCGATGTCGCCCACCGTGCCGCCGATCTCCACGATCGCCACGTCGATATGCTGGCGAAGCGTCGGGGCGAGCATCCGCGCCTTGATCTCGTCGGTGACGTGCGGGATCACCTGAACCGTCCGGCCGAGATAGTCGCCGCGGCGTTCCTTCGTGATGATCGAGTCGTAGATCTGCCCCGCCGTGACGCTGTTCGCCTTCCCCATCGAGACGCCGAGGAAGCGCTCGTAGTGGCCGACGTCGAGGTCGGTCTCGGCGCCGTCGTCGGTCACGAAGACCTCGCCGTGCTGGTAGGGGCTCATCGTCCCCGGATCGACGTTCAGGTAGGGGTCGAGCTTCTGCAGCGAGACCTTGAGGCCGCGGGACTTCAACAGGGTCCCGATGGAGGAGGCCGCGATCCCCTTCCCCAGCGACGAAACGACGCCGCCCGTGACGAAGATGAATTTGGTCATGTGGTCCCTTTCCCTTCCCCGAACCGGGTGCGGGCCCGAGCGAGGTCCTCGGGAGTGTCGACGCCGACGGCATGCCAATCACCGACGGCAACATGAATCGGAATTCCGTGCCAGAGCGCGCGCAGCTGTTCCAGGCGCTCCGCCCGCTCGAGCGGCGCCACCGGGAGCCGCGCGAGCTGGAGGAGCGTGTCGCGCCGATAGGCGTAGATGCCGAGATGGAGCAGCGCCGGCGTCTCGCCGCCGTACCCCACCGGGATCGCCGCGCGGGAGAAATAGAGGGCGCGGCCCTCCCGATCGAGGACCACCTTCACGCGGCTCGGATTCGGGACTTCCTCGATGGAGAGAGGCGTCGCCAGGGTCGCCATCCGCACCTCCGGCCGCTCGAAGAGCCGGACCAGGTGGTCGACGGCCGCCGGATCGAGGAACGGCTCGTCTCCTTGTAGATTCACGAAGACCGCGTTGGGATCGGGGTTCGGCGCGTTGGAGAGCCTCTCGGCCGCCTCCGCCACGCGATCGAGCCCCGAGGGGTGGTCGGCTCTGGTGAGGAGCGCCTGCCCCCCCGCGTCTCGGACGGCCGCCGCGATCTTCTCGCTATCGGTGGCGACCCAGACGTCCCGCAGCGAGGAGGCCCGGCGCGCGCGTTCCCAGACGCGAACGACGAGCGGCTTTCCGCCGAGATCTTGTAAGGCCTTTTCGGGGAGTCTGGTGGAGTGGAGTCTCGCCGGGATGATCCCGACGGCGGTGAGCCGCGGTCGCACGGTCGCGTCGCGCGTCTCTGAGGGGGACGAGAGACGATGCACGAGTCATGCTAGCAATCGTGGCGGAAGGAGTCAAGCGGGGGCGATGGCGCCTCCCGAGCCGGGCGCTCGAGGAGAGCGATGTCGATCCGCCCAGACGGCCCACGCCAGGAACACGACCGCGATCAGGTCGGCCCAGGCGACGACCTGCGGCCCGGGCGGGGGCGGCCCCGTGAGATTGGCGGCGTAGAGGAGCACGAGAACGGCGACGAAGGACCACAGGGCCCACCTGCCGATCGCGTCGCGCGCTTTCGTCCCGCCGACGTAGAGCCCGACTCCGACCGCGAAGAGCCCCAGCTCGAGCGGGATCGCCACCGCGGGCGCGTTCCAGAGCCCGAGCCCCACCTTCACTCCGCTCCAGGGGACGATCGGGAGGTCGGGTCTGTGCGTCGCGTAGTCGAGCGCCCAGTGGCTCACGACCGCGAGCCCCGCCAGGCTGCCGCCCCGCACGCCGCTCCCCCACCAGAAGACGAACGCGCCGTAGACGAGCCCCCACGCGGCGGTGAGGAGAAGGCTGTGGGACCATGGATAATGCTCGAAGGAGAGAGGCGTCATCGCCGTGTCGCCCGGCACGATGCGGAACCACTCGAGCCCGGTCAGGACGAAGATCGGCCAGAGGAGATCGAGGAAGCATGCCGCGGCGATCATCGTGCCGAGCGACGACTTCGGCGAAGCCCGCTTGGCCGCGAATCCCACGGCGAAGTGTCCGAGGAACATGGGTGGCGATCCTCCCTTCAGACGTGCCCGGCGGTCAGCCGAGGAGGAGGGGGAGGCCCATCATGAGGAGGAAGCCGATCGCGGGCGCGGAGGCGATGCCGCCCATGACCAGATCTCTTCGGCCGGGCCCCTCCTGTTGCCGTCGCGCCGCGACGCCGACCAGCACCCACCCCAGGAGGACCGCCAGTAACCCCAAGGGGGCGAACCCTACGATCAAGGCCGCTACGACATACCCGAGCACTTCCTCGCGCACGAAACCCCAGACCACGACGCACACGGCCCAGAGGAGGAGGTAGATCGATCCGCCGACGAGGAAGAGGACCCGCGCGATGGAAAGCATGGCGCCACCTCGTTCGCCTGTCCGTAGCCACGCACCCCGCCGATGACGAACGGCCGGGATGCAACGCGGCCCCGGACCGATGGACGGCCCGGGGCCCTACTGCGTGTTGCGCGCGACCGCGCTACTTCGCGACCGGCTCCAGCGAAAGGTCCGCGATCCCCTTCTTCACTTCCTCCGCCGAGTTGGCCAACGCGGCCTTCTCGTCGGCCGAGAGCGGAACCTCGACGATCTTCTCGATCCCCTTCGCGCCGAGGATGCAGGGCACGCCGAGGAAGATATCCTTGAACCCGTACTCGCCGTTCAGATGGGCGCAGGTCGGCACGAGCCGCTTCTTGTCGCGGAGGATCGATTCGGCCATCTGCACCGCCGACGAAGCCGGCGCGTAGAAAGCGCTCCCCGTCTGCAGCAGCTTCACGATCTCGGCGCCGCCGTCGCGCGTCCGCTGCACGATCTCGGCGAGGCGCTCCTTCTTCACGAAGTTCGTGACCGGGATCCCCGAGACGGTCGAGCAGGAGAGGAGCGGCACCATCGTGTCGCCGTGGCCGCCCAGCACCATCGCCTGGATGTCCTCGACCGAAACGCCGGTCTCCATCGACAGAAACGCGCGGAAGCGGGCGGAGTCGAGCACGCCGGCCATTCCCATCACGCGCTCGCGCGGGAAGCCGGTGATCCGGTGCATCATGTAGGTCATCACGTCGAGCGGATTCGTCACCATGATGACGAACGCCTTCGGCGCGTTCTCTTTGATCGCCTGGGCGACGCCGCGGATGATGTCGGCGTTCGCCTTCAGGAGATCGAGGCGCGACATGCCGGGCTTCCGGGGGAGGCCGGCCGTCACGATGATGAGATCCGCGCCGGCGACCGCCTTGATGTCGCCGCTTCCCTCCACGAACGAATCGTATCCCTGGACGGGGCCCGCCTCGAGGAGGTCGAGCGCCTTCCCCTTGGCGACGCCCTCGACGATGTCGATGAGGGTGACGTCGCCGAGTTCCTTTTCCGCGGCGTAGAGGGCCGCGGAGGCGCCGACGTTCCCGGCGCCTACGACTGCGATCTTAGGCATGAGCCGCCTCGGTGGCGGGCTTGGCCGGCTCCACGTGGATCTGGAGGCCGCTCTTGCCGCGCCGTTTGAAGACCACGTAGCCATCCGTGAGCGCGAAGAGGGTGTCGTCCTTCCCGCGGCCGACGTTCAGCCCCGGGGCGACGGCGGTGCCGCGCTGACGAATGAGGATGTTGCCCGCACGGACCTTCTCGCCGCCGAAGCGCTTCACGCCGAGCCGCTGCGACTGCGAGTCGCGCCCGTTGCGCGAACTCGATACGCCTTTTTTGTGAGCCATGTCCTACTCCTCCCCGCGCCGTTACGCGCGGATGTCCAGGATGCGCACCCGAGTGAGCGAATCCCGGTATCCAATCTTCCGGCGGTACTTGTGCCGCCGCTTGTAGACGCCGACGCTGATCTTCTCGCCCTTCTCGTCCCCCACCACCTGGGCGCGCACCGTGGCGCCCTCGACGGTCGGGCGGCCGAGCGTCACCTTCGTGCCGTCCGACACGAGGAGCACCTTGTCGAACGTGATCTCCGAGCCCGCCGCCGCCTTCATCTTCGGCATGACGTGCTCCTCCTGCGGCGCGACGCGGAACTGTAGCCCCTGCGCCTGAATCACCGCGTACTTCTGCTCGCTCATCTCCAACCTTCCTTTCATTCCGTACGGCTCCGGCCGGGACCGGCCCTAGTGCGCGTACTGCTTGGTGATTTCCTCGAACGTCCGGCCCCTGAAAAGACGGATCTCGTCGCGCCGGAGCGACGGATCGTCGCGAATCTCCACTCGAAGCTTGTACATCCGCTCCAGCCGGTCGAGCCGGCCGGCTTCCTGCTCCACCAGATAGACCGCCACGTCCGGATGGACGCGGAGGATCAGGGCCTTCTCCTTCGAACGCTGCCCCACGCGATGGAGCATCCGCTCGATCTTCAGCGCCGCCGACGAGAGCGAGAGGACCCGTCCGGCGCCCTCGCAATCGGGACACGGCTCCGTGAAATAGTTCGAGAGGCTCGGCCGCTGCCGCTGCCGGGTCATCTCGATCAGGCCGAGCTCGCTCACGGCGAACGACTTCGTGCGCGACCGGTCCCGCTTCAGGTGCTGGCGAAGCGTGTCCGACACCGCCCGGCGGTTGGCCTCCTCCTCCATGTCGATGAAGTCGAGGACGATGATCCCGCCGAGATCCCTCAGCCGAAGCTGCCGCGCGATCTCCGCGGCCGCCTCGAGGTTCGTCTTGAGGATCGTCTCCTCCTGGTTCTTCTTGCCGATGAATCGGCCGGTGTTCACGTCGATCGCGACGAGCGCCTCCGTCTGGTCGATCGTGATGTAGCCGCCTTTCCGGAGCCAGACCTTCCGCTCCATCGTCTTCTCGATCTCGGCCTCGATGCCGAAGTGATCGAAGATGGGCGCCTGGCCCCGGTAGTGCTTCACCCGCTGCTTCAGCTCCGGCGCGTACGTCTCGAGATACTTGACGATCTGCTTGTGCTCTTCCTTCGAATCGATGACGAGCTGGTCGACGTCCTCGTTGAAGATGTCGCGGATCAGCCCGGTCGTGAACTCCATCTCCTGATGGAGGAGCGACGGCGCCTTCGAGCGCGCCGCCTGCTTCTCGATCTTCTGCCAGAGCTGCTCGAGATGGCGGACGTCGCTCTCGAACTCGCCCTCGCTCTGCTCCGCCCCCACCGTCCGGATGATGATCCCCGCCTGCTTGGGGCAGATCTTCCGCGCGATCTCCTTCAGCCGCTGCCGCTCGGCCCGATCCTCGATCTTCCGGGAGACGCCGACGTGCTCGTGTCCCGGCATGAAGACGAGGAATCGCCCGGGGAGCGAGACCTGCGTCGTCACCCGGGGCCCCTTCGTCCCGATCGGCTCCTTCGTGATCTGAACCAGGATTTCCTGGCCCTTCTGAAGCGCGTCCTCGATGCGCGGGACCGGCTCGTCGCGACCGCCGCGACCGCCGTGGCCGCCATGGCCGCCCTGACCGCCCTGACCGCCTCGGCCCCCACGCCCGCCGCGCCCGCCGCGATCGCCTCGCCCGCGCCGGCCGCCTCGTCCGGCCGGTTCTTCCGGCACGTCCCCGGCGGGTACGGCCTCCTCGGCCTCGTCGTCGTCCTCGAAGAGGTCGGCGACGTCGCTCGGCGGCTGCAGATCGGACGCGTGCAGGAAGGCGCTCTTCTCGAGCCCCAGGTCGACGAAAGCCGCCTGCATTCCCGGCAGCACCGCGTTCACCCGGCCCTTGTAGATGTCGCCGACGCGGCGGACGGCTTCCGGCCGCTCCACCAGGATCTCGGCCAGCTCCTTCTCTTCCAGAATCGCGATCCGCGTCTCGCGCGGCGCCGCGTTAATGATGATCTCTCGGCGCATCCACCTCCAGGGCAGCGTCCGTCGTGGTCGCACCGTCGCGGTCCACGGGCACCGCCCGCCAGAACGACGACTCCTCCAGCGCCTCGAGAGGCGAGAAGAGCGTCGTTCCCCGCTCCACCAGGAGAGCCTCGCGGCTTACCCGTAGAAGGCGGGAATCGAAATCGAAGGACGGCAAGAGGCTCCGGAGCAGGAGGTCCGGGCGAACGTAGCCGGGCGCCTGAAGGCGCGTCGCCACGCGAATGCCGGGGATCGCGCCTTCGTCGTCCAGCTCCAGCGAAACGACGGCCGGGCGGGCGTTCACGATCTTCGCCGCGCCCTGGCTCGGCTTCGTCACGGGCCACTCCGACGCGGCGCGGAACGCCGCGGCGTTCCGTTCCAGCTCCTGCCGCACGCGGTGCACGTCTTCGCCGCGCGCGAGCCTGTCCATCAAAGAGCCGGTGAGACTCACGCGATACTCCGCGCGCGTGATCACCGACATGAGCGAATCGACGTTGCGGGAGAACGGCCGCCCCTCGATCAGGGAGTACCCCTCCGGAAGGACGTCGTTCAGCGGCTCGAGCGTGCTCCAGGGGACCGCCTGGGCGAGCTCGAGATCGAAGTATTCCCCCCGGCTCGTCGCGCCGAGCGAGAGGGGCGGCCCGTAGGCGATCTTCGCGTGGCGGTTGAAGCCCTGCGTGTACGCCATCGGAACCTTCGTCTCGCGGAGCGCGCGATCGAAGATCCGGACCAGGTCGAGATGCGAGGTGAAGCGCGCCGGCCCCACCTTCTCGAACATGACGCGGTAGCGGGTCGCCTGCGCGCCGCGCCCGGCGACCGGCCAGTTGCGGCGGCGGCGTCCGAAGGTGCGGGAGACGAGGTTCCCGGTCGGAGCCTCGCCGGAGGGCGCGTCCCCGTTCCCGTTCCCGTTTCCGTCGCCTTTGCCGTATCCATTCCCATTTCCATTCCCGTTCGCATGCCCGTTGCCGCTTGCCGGGGCGTGCGCGGCCGTGGCCGGCGACGGCGTCGCGTGCCGCGCGGCCGCCGGCGACGCCGACTTCAGCGCCTCGAACGGAGCGGCTTCGAGCTCGGTGACGCGAGCCACGATCTCGTCGGTCGTGATGTCGGCCGGAATCGCGAACGCGAGCGACGCCGGATCGGTCCCCTGCCCCGGAGCCATCTGGAGCGAGAGACGCCGACCCTCGCGCGCCTTCGGCGTGAAGCAGGGCGCGCCGCAGCGGTAGCAGGCGTGGTCGCGGCAATCGGGCGTGAGCGCGGCCGCGTAGGCCTTTCCGCGCTCGGCGAGAAGGAACTTCTTCACCACCGGCGTGCGGATATGGTCCCACGGCAGCGACTCGTCGAGATCGCGCGGCCGGAGATAGACGGCCGGGTCCATGCCGACCTGCTCGAACGCGCGCATCCAGAGATCGAAGTCGAAGCACTCCGACCATCCGTCGAAGCGGGCCCCCATCCGCCAGGCCGCCTCGAGGGCATCGGCCGTCCGGGCGTCGCCTCGCGCGAAGACGCCCTCCAGGAACGCCGTCTTCGGGTCGCGCCACTTCAGGCGGACGTTTCCCATCCCCTTGAAGCCGAGCTTCAGGCGGTCGATCTTCTTCCAGAGGGTCTCCATGTCGTCCTGGATCTCCCACTGGAAGGGCGTGTGCGGCTTCGGCACGTGCGGCGAGATGCCGACGTTGAAGTGCATCCGCTTGTTGCCGCCCTTCACCCACGCCTGAGACTTACGCAGAACGTCGGCGATGCCGTCGATATCCGCCTCGGTCTCGGTCGGAAGCCCGATCATGAAGTAGTACTTGATGCCGCCCCAGCCCTGATCGCGCGCCAGCTTCACCGAGTACTCCAGCTCCGCCTCGTCGATCCCCTTGTTGATGACGTCGCGCATCCGCTGCGTTCCGGCCTCGGGCGCGAACGTGATGCTCCCCTTCCGCCCCTGCCCGATCTTGTCGGCCACGGACGGCGCGAGCGTTCCGACGCGCGTCGAGGGGAGCGAGATGGAGACGCCGAGCTCGTTCGTGAAGCGGTCGAGCTCGTGGAGCACGACCGGGAGCTGCTTGTAGTCGGTGGTGGAGAGCGAGAGGAGCGACACCTCGTCCCAGCCGGCGTGGGCGATCCCGCACTGCACTTCCTTCGCCACCTGATCGGCGCGCTTCTCGCGGAGCGGGCGGTTCATGTAGCCCGCCAGGCAGAAACGGCAGCCGCGCGTGCAGCCGCGCATCACTTCCACGCCGAGCCGGTCGTGCGTGACCTCGGTCGGCGAGATGAGCGGGCGCTCCGGGTAATAGGCCGGATCGAGCGACGGAACCCAGCGGAAGCGGGGCCGGGAGATGGGCGCGCCGGGCAGCGCCTCGCGCGTGACGAATCCGTACGGGTTCATCACCTCGGCGAAGAGCGAGGGGACGTAGACCCCCTCGAGCGCCCCGAGACGGCGAAGCATCTCGGCCCGCGGCATCCCGGTGTCGCGGCGCTCGGCCACGAGGTCGCAGATCTCCTGCATCACTTCCTCGCCGTCGCCGACCACCACCGCGTCGACGAAGGGCGAGAAGGGCTCGGGGTTCACGGTGCAGAGTCCGCCCGCGATCACGATCGGATCGTCCTCGCGGCGATCCTTCGCGCGCAGCGGAATCCCCGCGAGATCGATCATCGTGAGCATGTTCGTGTAGGCGAGCTCGTACTGGAGCGAGAAGCCGATCACGTCGAAGTGCCGGGCGGGCGTGCGCGACTCGAGCGAGTAGAGGGGAATCCCCTCGGCCCGCATCAGCTTCTCCATGTCGCCCCACGGCGTGAAGCAGAGCTCCGCCAATCCGTCGGGGCGCCCGTTCACGATGTGGTAGAGAATCTTCAATCCCAGGTACGACATCCCGATCTCGTAGAGATCGGGGAAGCAGAGGAGCGCACGAACTTTCGCCTGCGCCGGGTCCTTCCGGGCCGCGTGCAGGAAGCTTCCCACGTAGCGGCTCGGCTTGGTGACCAGCGGCAGGTACGCTTCGTCCAGCAGACGCAGCTTGTCCATGCCCCTCCCTCGATCTCGATGAATCGTGGTAAGTGGTTCTCGACTCGTCCGTTAACGGAGACTCTCGGGCAGACCTTCCCGATTCCGCCAAGCCAGAGACTCTACCACACGACCCCTGGGGCGGCAACCTTCGCGTTGGCTGTCGATTGCGCCCCTTCCCCGGGGTCTCCGGAGGCTCCCCCGTGGGAGACGGAGAGCGCCAGAATCCACCCGGGGCGCCCCGATTCGAGCGCGTCCGCCGCGGCAAGCAGCGTGGCCCCGGTGGTGGCGACGTCGTCGACGAGGAGAATCGGGCGGCCGCGGAGAAGCGAGGCGTCCCCCGCGCGGATTCGGTAGGCGCCCTCCACGTTCACCCGGCGCCGGTCCGGAGCGAGGTGGGCCTGCGGCGGCGCCTCGCGCGTCCGCTCCAGGAGGGCCGCCACCGGAACGCCCCACCAGCGGCCGAGCGACTCGGCGAGCAGAAGGGCCTGATCGAATCCGCGCGACGCGCGGCGGGCGGGATCGAGCGCGGCCGGCACGAGGAGCGCCTCGCGGAGGAAGGCGGCCGGGGGCCCGGAATCGGGCGAGGGGAAGGGCGAGAACGTCGCCGGGATCGACGGCACGAGCGAAGCGAGCCACGGCGCGAGGTGCGACTCCCCCTCGTACTTGAACGCGCGAATGATCGCGTCGAGGGGCCGCTCGTACGCGGGGCCCGCGAGGAGGAGCCGGCTCGACCCGTGACGTGGGCATCCTCCGCCGGCCGCGTCGCCGTCGGATACCGGGTCGTCGCCGCGCAGGCAGCGAAGACAGAGCGTGGCGCCGAGTCGCCCGACCTCGCCGTCGCAGGCCGCGCAAACGAACTCCTCCCGCGCGATCCCCCCGCCGCAGCCGGGACAGCGGCGGTCGGTGATCGCGTCGAGCCAATCGCGCGCGAACGCTTCGGCATGGCGCCGCGCCGAAGCGGTTGCACGTCGCGGATCGAGTTCCATCGTCCCCACCCTCTCCCCTCGCCGCCTCGCCGCGCGGCGAACTCCACCCCTTGCGCCGCTACCCGCCCACCGCCCGTTCCAGCGCGAGGCGCATCGCCTCGAGCGGGGCCTCCTGTCCCGTCCAGTAGGTGAACGAGAGCGCTCCCTGATGAAGGAGCATTCCGAGCCCGTCGGCGTGGCGCCGTCCCGCGGCGGCGGCGGCGCGGCGAACCGCGCCGGCTCGCGCGCCGTAGTTCATGTCGAACACCATCGCATCGCCGGCGAGGGCGTTCCACCAGGCCGCTTCCCCGGCCGCGAGGTCCGGGACCGAGAGGGCGCGGACGAGGAGATCGAACGCTCCCTCCTCCGGAGCGTCGCCGAGCGCCATCGCGCTCCAGCCGGTCCCCCCGTTCCGTCGCTCGCCGAGCGCCGTCACCGACGCGGCGCGGGAGGCGCTCCGCGCGACGACGGTGACCGCGCTCGCGCCGAGCGCGGAGAGGTAGGGCGCCGCCGCCCGCGCCGCGCCCCCCGCTCCGATCAGGAGCACGCGAGCGCCCCGCGGCACGAGCGAGACGTCACGAGCCCAGGCCGCGAACCCCAGCCCGTCGGTCGCGTGCCCCTCCCATCCCTGCTCGAGACGCTTCATCGTGTTCACCGAGCGGAGCGATTCCGCCTCGGGCGTCGCGCCGCGCAGGAGCGGCCAGACCGCCTCCTTGAGCGGCGCCGTCAGGTTGAGCCCGGTGTATCCCTCCGCGTGGAGCGTCTCGAGCGCCTCTTCGAGTCCCCGCGGCTCGACCTCGCGCGTTTCGTAGCGCGCGTCGAGCCCGAGCGCCCGAAACGCGGCGTCCTGCATGGGAGGCGAGAGGGAGTGGGAGACGGGACTTCCGAGAAGCGCGAAACGCACGGCGCTACGCCGTGGGCGCGGTGCCCGCGTCGGGAACGCCGGCCGGGGCGGGCTTCTCCCGGCGCCGGGAGAGGATGGCCAGCATGAGCGCCGAGAGCAGGATCAGGCCCGCGCTCAGCACCTGGTTCATGTTGAAGGTGAGCGGCCCCATCGTGCCGATCACGGCGGTCTCGTCGTAGTAGCGCGTGAAGTCGATCAGGATCCTGACCACCGCGTCGATGGCGATGTAGCTCCAGAAGAGCCAGCCGTCGAATCGGCGCGTCCGGTCGAGCGCCAGGATCACGGCGAAGAGGATGAAGCTCGACCCCGAAAGATAGAGCTGCGACGGATGGATCGCCATGCCGGGAAACGTGTACGACGCGAGGGTCTCCGGCGGGAAATGAACGCCCCACGGCAGGTGGGTCGGCAGACCGTAGCAGCAACCGTTCATGAAGCAGCCGAGCCGGCCGATCGCGATTCCGAGCGCCATGCTCGGCGCCGCGGCGTCGCCCACGCGCCAGACGGGAATCTTCCGCCGCCGCAGGTAGAGGATTCCGCCCCCGATGGCCGCGAGATAGCCGCCGTAGAGGATGAGCCCTCCCTCCCAGAGGCGGAGAATCGCCAGCGGATCGGCCGCGTACTCCCGCCAGTGCGTGAGCACGAAGAGGACGCGGGCCCCGCCGATCGCGAGGACGAGGAGCCAGAGGGAGAGCGTGTGCATCGCGTCCTCGGGAAGTCCGCGCGCGCGGGCGCGCGCGACGAAGATCTGGATGCCGAGGAGAAAGGCGATCGCGAGGAGAAGCCCGTAGCTGTGGAGCTCGATGCCCTGGAATTTCAGGAGGGTCGGATGCACGTGGGTCCCGGGTCAGTACTCCCGCCATCGCATGGCGACGTTTTGGATCAGGCCGATCTGGAGGAAGCTCGTGAGGAGCGACGTCCCTCCGTAACTCAGGAGCGGAAGCGGCAGGCCCGTGACGGGGGCCAAGCCCACCGTCATGCATATGTTCACCAAAATATGGTACAGGAAGATCGAGGTCATGCCAATCGCCAGGAGGCTCCCGAACCGATTCCGCGCGTGATGCGCCACCTTCACCCCGCGCAGGACGAGCGTGAGGTAGAGGAGAGTCACCACCGCGGCGCCCAGGAAGCCGGTCTCCTCCCCCACCACCGAGAAGATGAAGTCGGTGTGCTGCTCGGGGAGGAAGGCGAGCCCCTTCTGCGTGCCGTGCATGAAACCCTTCCCCCACATCTGCCCCGAGCCGATGGCGATCTTCGACTGGATGATCTGGTAGCCGGCCCCGTACGGATCGCCGTTCGGATCGAGGAACGTGGTGACGCGCTGGCGCTGGTACGGCTCCAGGTGGTTCCAGACCTGGGGCGTCACGATGCCGACGACGAGATTGATGGCGACGACGACGAGGATCGGCATGAGCCGCAGGCGCGAGCGATAGAGCACGAGCGCGAGAATCGCGGCGAACACGATCCAGGCCGGCAGGAAGAAGGAAAGCGCCACGTTGATGAGGGGCGTGAGGAGGAGGAAGAGGTAGAGCGGCGGCAATCCCGCCCAGAAGAGCATCGTGAAGAGGATCATGATGAACGCCACCGACGTTCCGAGATCGGGCTGCTTCAGCACGAGCGCGAACGGAATCACGGCGAGAAGGCACGGTTTCACCAGGGAGCGGACCTGCGTGAGGCTGGTCTTCCGGTCCGAGAGGATCGTGGCGAGGACGAGGACGAGGGCCACCTTCGCCAGCTCGGACGGCTGGAACTTGAGCGGGCCCCAGCCGAGCCAGCGCTGCGCGCCGAGGCCGACGTGCCCGACGAAGAGCGTGAGGACCAGGAGGAGCGCCGCGATCGAATAGAGGAGGTACGAGGTCTTTCCCTCGTAGACGCGATAGGGAATGGCCGCCGTCAGGGCGCCCCACGCGAGCGCGACGCCGAACCAGATGAACTGCTTGAGATAGAGCCCCTGCTTCGCCTCCATGACCGCGTTGGCCGTGGCGCTGAAGACGAACGCGATTCCGATCAGCGAGAGGAGAACCGACGCCACGAGGAGCGGGCGATCGACTTCGGACGCGAGCCTCAGGTTCGCCATCTCATCCCCTCCCCGGCAAGGGCACGGCCGCCGCGGCGTGCTCGGCGGCCACGCGCGTGCTCTCGGCTTCGGCCGGGTGGAAGTAGGCGTTCAGGATCTTCTGTGCCACCGGCGCCGCCTCCGAACCGCCATGTCCCGCGTTCTCCACGAGGACCGCGATCGCGATCTCGGGCGCCTCGGCCGGCGCGTAGCAGATGAAGAGGGCGTGATCCTCCCCATGGGGGTTCTGGGCCGTCCCCGTCTTTCCCGCCACGCGCACCCCTTCCACCTTCGAGAGGCCGCCCGTGCCCCCCTGATCGTTGACCACGGCCTCCATCGACTGCTGCACGGACCGGAGGTCGCGCTCGCTGAGATCGAGCCGCCGGGAGAGCGAGTCGGGGCGAAGCCCCGGCAGGTCGACCGGCGTTCCGTCGCGCTTCGCCTCGCGGACGAGATGCGGCTTCCAGAGCATCCCGCCGTTCGCGATCATGGCGGTGAGCTGGGCGAGCTTCACCGGCGTGACCCCGGACTCCCCCTGGCCGATGGCGAGGTTCAGGACGAGGCCGCGGCTCCAGCGCCCGGCCCCGAAGCGCTTGTCGTACCAGGCCGGGGTCGGGAAGAGCCCGCGCCGCTCGCCCGGCATGTCGATCCCCGTGCGGCCCGACAGGCCGAGGACCTTCATGAACTCGCCGAGGCGCTCGAGCCCGAGACGAATGCCCAGCTGATAGAAGTAGACGTCGCACGATTGCGCCATCGCGCCGCGCAGCGCCAGCGTTCCGTGCCCGCGGGGATTCCAGCAGCGGAACGGGCGGCTCCCGAACTGGAACGCCCCGTCGCACGTCTCCCGGAAGGTGGTCCCCGGCTCGATGGCGTGCGTGGCGAGGCCGCAGAGCGCCACGAACGGCTTCAGCGTGGAGCCGGGCGGGTAGACCGCCTGAATGGCGCGGTTGAAGAGCGGCGAGCTTCCCCCCTCGCTCAGCTCCTTCCACCGCTTGAAGCTGATCCCGGTCGAGAATTCGTTGGGGTCGTAGTTCGGCCGGCTGACGAACGCCAGGACCTCCCCGTTTCGCGGATCGAGGGCGACCACCGCGCCGCGCTGTCCCGGCTCGAAGGCGTTCTCCGCCGCGCGCTGGAGATCGAGGTCGATCGTGAGCGTGAGATCGGTCCCCCGCTTCGGCAGGATCGGCCGCTTGTCGCCGAGGAGCTCGGCCTTCCGGCCGAGCGCGTTCACCTCCACGAAGCGCTTGCCGTCCACGCCGCGCAGGAGGGTCTCGTACTTGTTCTCCAGGCCATCCTTGCCGATCAGGTCGCCGCGCAGGTAGTCGCCGTGCGTCCCGTCCTCGAGATCCTTGTCGGAGATTTCGCCGACATAGCCGAAGAGGTGGGACCCCATCGGCCCCAGCGGGTAGCGCCGCAGAGGCTCCGATTCCACGTCGACGCCCGGGAGGAGCGCCGCGTGCTCGGAGACGTACGCCACCGACTTCATGTCGACGTTTCGCTTGAGCCGGATCGGCACGAACGAACGCCGGCGCTCCTCCTTCACCTTCTCCCTCAGCTCCGCGGGGTCCTCGCCGAGGATGTCGGCGAGGCGCGCGAGGGTCGAGTCGAGACGCGCGGGCTGGCCGACATAGGCCTCGTCGAACGGATCGACGGTGACGGTGAAGGAGGGGACGTTGTCGGCGAGAAGGCGCCCCTTCCGGTCGCGAAGCTCGCCGCGCGGCGCGGTGAGCACCTCGACCCGAATGCGGTTCTCCTCGGAGAGCTCCCGGTACTTCCCTCCCTGCATGACCTGCATGGTGAAGAGGCGCAGGATCAGGAGGGCGAAGACGGCGGTCACCGCCCAGGCGAGGATTCGTTCGCGCCGCGCGGCGCCGCGGACCGGAATCGGATCGAACGGCACGGCTAGGTCTCGTCCGCCAGGAGACGGACGTGCGTGATCCGCTCGGCGATGCCCAGAAGGAGAATGGTGAAGACCGTGGTGTACGCGGCGGTCGGAACGGCCTTCACGAAGAACTGCTTCACGAACTCCCCGCTGTCGCCGCCCGTGGCGACGCCGTAGTAGATGAGATCGTGGACGAGCATCGCCGAGAAGAAGAAGGCGAACCGGACCGCGACGTTCGACCGGTGGACTCGAAAGCCCGCCTTGGCCACCAGGAAACCGACCACGGACTTGGCGAGCGCGTTCAGCCCGAGCGGACCGGAGGCGTCCAAATCTTGCAGGAGGCCGATGCCGAATCCGCCGAGCGTCCCCGGAATCGGCCCTCGCATCCAGCCGAAATAGATCACGTACGCGACGAGGAGATCGGGGCGGATGCCGGCGATCTCGAACCGGTAGAGGATCGTCGACTGGAGCACCAGCACGACGATCAGCGCGAAGACGTCGCGGACCCCCTTCACGGCGTGGCGGCTCCCGGGGGCGCGGCGGGTGGCGTGGCGACGGGCGCCGCGGCGGGCGCCGACGAGGAGTCGGCCCCCGCGGGGGCGCCGGCCGGCGGCGAGTCGGGGGGCGCGACGTCGTCGAGAAGATCGCTCGGCGCCACCGCGCCCGAACCCGACGGCGCGAAGACGAGGACCTGCTCCACGGATCGGAAGTCGACGGCCGGCTTCACCACGATCTCCTTCATGAGGCCGTTCGGCTCGAGGCCCACGCGCTCGATCGTTCCGACGCGAACGCCCTCGGGAAAGATTCCGCCGAGCCCCGACGTCACGACGAGATCGCCGGGCTTCACGTCCTCCTGCGAGGAGACGTAGAGCAGGTGCAGGGTGGGCTGGTCGCCGAAGTCCCACCGAAGCACGCCCTCGACGCGCGTCCGGGCGACGCGTGCGGCGACGGCGCACTCGCGATGGAGGAGGGTGAGGACTCTCGCCTGGTGCGCGGTGACCCGCTCGACCCGGCCCACGAGACCCTCCGGCGTGAGGATCGCCCGGTTCTCGACGACCCCGTCGGCAGCACCCTTGTCGAGCGTGAGGCTCCCCCCGAGCCGATCGAGACTCCGGCCCGCGACGTCGGCGGCGAGGAGGACGTAGGGATGGCGCTGTTCGAGGCCGAGGAGATGGCGGAGACGCGCGTTCTCGCCGCGCTCGGCGCGCATCGCGTCGACCTCCATCTGGAGGGAGGCGGCCCGCTGGCGGAGCTTCTCGTTCTCCCAGTAGACCCCGACGCCGCGCTCCGCCCATCCGGCCACGGCCTCGGCCGGCGCCAGGACCGTGTGCTGCAAAAACCAAACGACGCGCTCTTGGGCGCGTCGTTCGAGGAACATCAGGCTGAGGCAGACGAGCCCGGTGGCGACGAATACGGTCCACTCGGTTCGGCGGAAGAAGAGATAACGCAGCATGGGGGCTTACCCCCGGCGCTCAGTCGCGAACGACCGACATGAGCACCTTTTCGTACTGCGTCGGATCTTCGAGGATCTTGCCGGTGCCGAGAACCACGCACGAGAGCGGGTCCTCCGCGACGGTGATGGGGAGATTGGTCGCCTCGCGGAGCAGGATGTCGATCCCGCGCAGGAGCGAGCCTCCGCCCGTCATGACGATGCCGCGGTCGACGATGTCGGACGCGAGCTCGGGCGGCGTCTTCTCGAGCGACTGGTGAAGCGCCTCCACGATCTGCTGGAGCGGCTCGTTCAGAGCCTCCCGCACCTCGACCGAGGAGATCTTCATCGTCTTCGGGATTCCGTTCACGAGGTCCCGGCCCTTGATTTCCATCTCCTCTTCCTGCTCGAGACGGAACGCGGAGCCGATCTTCATCTTGATCTGCTCGGCGGTCTGCTCGCCGATCAGCAGGTTGTAGGCCTTCTTCACGTACTGCACGATCGCCTCGTCCATCTCGTCGCCGCCGACGCGGATCGACTGCTGGTTGACGATCGAGTTGAGCGCCATGACCGCGATCTCGGTGGTTCCGCCCCCGATGTCGATGACCATGTTCCCCGACGGCTTCCCCACCGGAAGGCCGACGCCGATGGCCGCGGCGATCGGCTCGGGAACGAGCAGCACCTCGCGGGCGCCGGCGTGCTGCGCCGAGTCCTGCACGGCGCGCTTCTCGACTTCGGTGATGCCGGAGGGAACGCAGATGATGATGCGCGGGCGCACCCACGTGCGGCGGCGCAACGCCTTCTGGATGAACTCGCGAAGGAGGTCTTCGGTCTTCTCGAAGTCGGCGATGACGCCGTCCTTCAGCGGGCGGACGGCGACGATCTCGTCGGGCGTGCGTCCGAGCATCGCCTTCGCTTCCTTGCCGACCGCGATGACCTTGTTGGTCGTCCGGTCGACCGCAACGACGGACGGCTCGTTGAGGACGATGCCTTTACCGCGCAGATAGACGAGCGTGTTCGCCGTTCCGAGGTCGATCGCGACGTCGTTGGAAAACACGCCCATCAACTGGTCGAGAAACATCCGTGCCTCCCGAACGCCTTGGGTGGACATGGTGGGCGACTCCCTTCGCCGTACCCGGGCGGGCAGGGCGAGCTCTGAGGTCGAGCCTTCGGACCCTACCAGAGGGCTGCCCGGAGGCGCAAGGCGAAACTCCTACGGAACCTTCGTTGACAGGCCGAGATACGGGTGGTAGCGTCGAGTCGAAGTTCGCCCTCGACGACGACCTGTTGGGAGGTATCGTCCATGAGCAGGTGGAACTTGAGAAATCTCGTTGGAATCGCTGTAGCCGGGGCCGTTTGGCTCCTTCCGGCCTCGGCCGCCTCGGCCGCGCCCCCTTCCGGGACCGGCAGCGGCACGGACGTCTCGTCCCCTCTCTCGAACAAGAGCGGGCTTCCCCCCGAGTTCCAGTCGCTCGGCATCTCGAGGCCGATTTCGATCTTCGAGGGGATGGTGCTCGACCTCAACGACCGGCCCTTGCCGGGCGTCACGGTGCAGCTCTTCGACGACGGGGAGCTCATCGGGTCGGCGGTGACGGACGGGGGCGGAATCTACGATCTCCGCGCGATCTACAACATGAACGACGACGCCACGTCGCTTCTCTGGTTCGTCGCGCCGGAGCGCTCGTTCATGCCGAAGGAGCTCGTGCTTCGCGAAAGCAAGGCGTCGCAGGAGAACAAGCTGATCTCCCGCTGCGTCCCGCGCACGAGCTACCTGCCCGGACACCAGTTCAAGGTCTATCTCTTCGATCCCGTGAACCGGAACAAGGAGCTGGCGGAACTCGACTGCCTCCCCTAGGCGGGGCCTTCGGCGACCGCCCCGATTCGCGCACTCGAACGCCCCGTCGGGAGACCGGCGGGGCGTCTCTCCGCCCGGGGGGCTCAGGCCGCGGAGGTTCGCCGCTCCAGGGCCCGCGCCGTGGCGGCGCGCCGCTCCTCGACGATTTCTCGGGTGGCGGGAGGGAGCTCGCGGCGGAGTAGCTCGTCGTAGAGGAACTGCGCGCGCCCGTGGTTGTTCAGGAGGCGCCGCTCGATCTCGGCCGACTTGAGGAGCGCGAGGGGCGCCGCCTGGCGCTCCGGATAGCGCCGGCCGTATGCCTCGTAGGCCCGGCTCGCGTCCGCGGAGCGGCCGAGTTCCTCGCACGCCCGCGCGACGCGCAGGAGTTCCGCGGGGGGGAGCGTGACGGCCCCGAGGAGCCGTTTCATCTCCTCGTAGCCGTCGCAGGCCGCGCGCAGCGACCCTTCCCGGAGCCAGAGCCGGATCGCCTCCCGGAACCGCTCCGCCGCCTGCGCCTCCTGCTGGGTGACGCGCTGGATCCGGGCCGCCTGAACGAGGACGTCGGGGTCGTCCGGGACCTTCGCCAGGTAGGCCTCGACCTCTCCCAGCGCGGCGAACCATTCGCCGCGCTCCGAGTGGCGCCGGGCCCGAGCCAGGTGGTGTTCCAGGCTCCCCTCCGCCGCGAGACCCATGGCGAATCCGAAGGCGGCCCCGAGCAGCGCGCCCCCCAGGTGGGCGACGTACGCCGTCTCGGGCGCCTCCTCCGCCAGCGACTGAGCCACGGTGAGCGTGAACCAGCCGACGATGCCGACGATGGCGGGAAGGGTGAATCGCGTCGGGCGCACCGTGCCGTGCAGGAGAAGCATCGTGAGCGAAGCGAAGCGCAGGTGGGCGAAGTAGAGCCGGACGAGGAAGAGTCCCATGAGGCCGGAGATCGCTCCGGAGGCTCCGACGATCGGCACGGGCGCCAGTTCGGGAATGCGCGCCAGGATGGTGGCCGCCTGGGCGAGATTCGAGAGCCAGCCGCAGGCGAGGAAGCAGATGACGAACCGAAGGCCGCCGATCCGCGACTCGAGCGCGGGGCCGAAAACCGAGAGGAAGATCATGTTCCCGGCCAGATGGAGCGGGTCCGCGTGGAGAAAGAGCGAGACGAGCGCACTCGCGACCGTGGGGTGTGAGGCCTTGAAGGCCCATTCGTACGCGGCGCTCACGCCCCCGGGGGTGAGGTGTACTCCCACGAAAACAAAGACGTTGGCCGCCACCAGGGTCCAGGTGACCCAGGGGAATCTCGCCACACGGGCATCCGTGCCGATCGGCAACCAGTAGAAGTAGTACACGCTTGATCGCTCCTAGAGACTTCTCTACACTACACAGGGCCTAAAAATGAAGCCTTTTCATCACTTACAGCGCCCCGGCAGCCTCGGCCCGCGGCGCTGATCCCTTGACGAGAGGTAAGAAGGATCGTTGATGGAAACCACGACCGATTCCACCGGAATGGACATGGGCTCCCCGATTCAGAAGGAGCTCGATCCCCTCGAAAACGCCCGGCTCCAGTTCGAGGAGGCGGCGGCGCGGCTCAAACTCGACGCGGCCTTCCTCCAGATCATCAAGGAACCCCGGCGCGCGACGATCGTGAAGCTGCCGGTCCACATGGACGACGGCTCGTTCCGGGTCTTCACGGGCTACCGGGTGCAGCATTCCATCATCCGCGGCCCCGCGAAGGGGGGCATCCGCTACCACCCCGACGTCACCCTCGAAGAGGTCATGGCGCTCGCGGCCTGGATGACCTGGAAGTGCGCCGTGGTCGGCATTCCCTTCGGCGGCGGCAAGGGCGGGATCGTCTGCGACCCGACCAAGATGTCGCAGGCGGAACTGGAGCGCCTCACGCGGCGCTACACGGCCGACCTGATCGACGTCATCGGCCCCGAATCGGATGTCCCCGCTCCCGACGTGAACACGAACGAGCAGACGATGGCCTGGATCATGGACACCTACTCCATGCACTCCCGCCACACGGTGACGTCGGTCGTGACCGGGAAACCGCTCGCGCTCGGCGGCTCCGCCGGACGGCGCGAGGCGACGGGGCGCGGCGTCCTCTTCTGCGTGCGCGAGGGGGCGAAGCGGATCGGCCTGAACCTCAAGGGCGCGACCGTCGTGGTCCAGGGCTTCGGAAACGTCGGCTCGGTGGCGGCCGATCTGCTCGCCAAGGACGGCGCCAAGATCATCGCGGTCTCCGACGTCGGCGGCGGGATCCAGAACCCGAACGGCCTCGACATTCCGGCGCTGATCCACCACGTCGCGCAGCACCGCACCGTGGCCGCCTTCCCCGGGACCACGCCCGTCGACGGGAAGAAGCTCCTCGAGATTCCCTGCGACATCCTCGTCCCGGCGGCGCTCGAGAACCAGATCACGCACGCGAACGCGGGACGCATTCATGCCCGCATCATCGCCGAAGGCGCCAACGGGCCGACCACGACCCAGGCCGACAAGATTCTCAACAAGAACGGCATCCTGGTCATCCCCGACATCCTGGCCAACAGCGGCGGCGTCACGGTCTCCTATTTCGAGTGGGTGCAGGACCGTCAGGGGCTCTTCTGGCGCGAGCAGGAGGTAAACACGCGCCTCGAACAGATCATGGTCGACGCCTTCCACGACGTGGCCTCGATGTCGGACGAGCACAAGGTCTCGTTCCGCGTGGCGGCGTTCATGCTGGCGATCAAGCGGGTCGTCGACGCCATCATGCTTCGCGGGGTCTACGCCTAGCTTCCCTCGTCACTCGACTCGCACGCGACGGGGCCCTCGTCCTTCGACGGGGGCCCCTTTTCTTGACCGGACGCGTTCCCGGGCGCTACGAGACGAGCCCCTCCTCGAAGACGAGCGCCTTGGCGCGCGGGTCGAGGACGGCGCGGGCCCCCAGGGGGAACGGGATGTTGCGGGCGCCGTGGCCCGCCGCGACGCCGCGTCGCACCGGAATGCCGAGCCCCGCCAGGTGGTCGTGGAGGACGGTGCGGAGCGGAAGCTCCTTGTGCCCCTTCTGGGGGACGCAGTTCGTGAAACCTCCCAGCGCGATGCCGCGAAGGCCGCGGAGCGAGCCGGCGTGGAGGAGCCCGGTGAGAAGGCCGTCGACGCGATAGGGGGCCTCGTTCACCTCTTCCAGGAAGAGGAGGCTCCCTCGGAGCGGCGGCAGGAGGCCCGTCAGGGCGGCGTAGTGGAGCAGCACGAGATTTCCGCCGAGAACCCTGCCCGTCGCGGGGCGCGAGGAGCCCGCCATCCGAACGGGGGCGCGGAGCGTTCGGTGCGCGAGGCTCGGGCGCGGCGTGGCCGTCCAGGCGATCCAGCGCGCCAGTTCCCGAGCCGACCCGCTCCCGAAGCCTTGCGCGTTGGGACCGTGCAGCGTGCGCACGCCCGCGCGGAGCGCGAAGCCGCAGTGAAAATAGGTCGCGTCGGAGAATCCGGCGTAGATCTTCGGATCCCTCCGCATGGCGTCCCAGTCGATCTCCGGCGCCGCGCGCATGGCGCCGTAGCCGCCGCGCGCCATGAGCACGCATCGGACGTCGGGATCGCGAAGGGCCCGATTCATGTCGCCGGCGCGCGCCTCGTCGCGTCCCGCCAGATGGCCCCGGCGGTCGAAGACGTGCCGACCGAACGTGACGCGGTATCCGGCCGCCTCCAGGCGACGGGCCCCGGCGAGGACGAGCGTCCGCTTCACCGGGCCCGAGGGCGCGACCAGCTCGATGCGATCGCCGGGACGAAGCCTGGGCGGCGCCGTGAGATGTCGCATGGCGCGC
Source organism: Candidatus Eiseniibacteriota bacterium (assembly GCA_035716005.1). Classification (GTDB taxonomy): domain Bacteria; phylum Eisenbacteria; class RBG-16-71-46; order SZUA-252; family SZUA-252; genus SZUA-252. Next base: position 43,473 of record DASTKG010000129.1, on the reverse strand, counting down.
GCCGTCACCGCGGCCTCCATCCGAACGGGAGGAAGGGCGCCCCGCGCTCGCGCGGGACGCGGGCCAGGAACTGGACGAGCCGTTCCTCCGCGCCGCGAACCGGAGCCACCGTCTTTCGCGCGCCGTTCACGATCATGGTCAAGACGATCTCCTCCCCTTCCGCGGTCCGAAGATATCCCGAGAGCGAGCTCACGTTCGTGAGCGTCCCCGTCTTGGCCCTGAACTCGGAGCCGGGCGGGAGACCCGTGAAGCGCTGCTCGAGCGTTCCCGGTTGGCCGGGGAGGGCCAGCGTCGCCCGAAGCGAGCCGCCGCTGCTGTCGGCCGCGTCGCACCGCTCGAGCCAGCGGACGACCGCTCTCGGCGTCACGAGATCCTGCGGCGAGAGCCCCGAGCCGTCGACGAGCGAAAGGTCGAGCGTGTCGATCCCCGCCTCCGCGGCCAGCCGATAGATCTGCGCGATCCCCTCCCGCCGGCTCTTCGCCCAGCCCGCGGGACTCGCCAGGCGGAGCAATCCCTCCGCCTCCACGTTCAGGCTCTGCGGATTCACGACGGCCAGCGCTTCGAGAAGGGTCGGCGAAGGAAGCGAGATCACCGCGGCCGCGCGCGCCGCCGACACGGAGTCCCACGCGGAGGGCCCGGCCCTCTCCGCGGCCGGGGCGCTCTCCCGCCACGCGCGATTCTCGCCCCACTCCACGCCGCGCCAGGCGTCGGGGCCGATCGGACCGCTCCCCGCGGCGGCCGGAAGGAGGAACCCGAGCGATACCTTCTTCACCTCGATCCCTTCGCGGCGCATCGCGGCCAGGAGGAGCCACGCGGCCGCCGAATCGGGATCCGACATCGCGACCGAGCGCTTCACTTCGCCGCCGCGCGGAACCGATCCCGAGAGTTCGAGGACGCGGCTTCCGGCCGCCCATCGGGGCGTGAGCCACCCCGCGCTCCCCGAGTCGCCCAGCGTGACGCCCGCGGCGCGGATCGCGATCGGCGTGTCGGGAGGATCGAGCGCGATGCGAACGCTCCCCCCCTCCTCGCGGGCGATGACGAGGGCCGCGTTGCCGTTCGCGAGCACGGGGCCCACCGGCGCCCCGTACCCGTAGGCGACGTCGTCGGCGCCCCAGCCCGGCGGGACCGCTTCCGCCGCGAAGAGCGTCCGGTCGACGTAGAGCGTCCCCTCGAACTTCTCGAGACCGCTCGCCCGAAGGAGGAACGCCAAGGAGTCGAGGAGCCCGCGCGATCCCGGGGAGCGGAGCGGAACGATGTCGGGCATGCCCGACGGGTGGAGGGTGAGATCGCCCTTGAACGCGATCTCGGGCGGGCGCCCTCGCTTCTCCGAGCGCTTGACCTTGCCTCTCGCCTCGATCGTGACGAGACGCCGTGCCGACGGCCCGTGGAGCGCGAGGAGCGCCCCGGTGGTGAAGAGCTTCGCGTTGCTCCCCGGGATCAGACGCCGTCCCTCCCGGTACGCCAGGAGCGTGTCGTGACGCGCCGCGGAGACCGCTAGAAGGCCGATCTGGGCCCCCGCCAGTTCCGGGCCCAGGATCGAATCGAGCGCGGCGCCGAAGACGCCGCGGGCCCCTTCGGCGCAGACTCCCGGCCCTCGCGCCTCCGCGTCGGCCGTCGAAAGTCCGCCCGTCTCGGCCGAAGCCGACGCCGCCGGAATCGTCACCGCGATCGCGACGGCGAGAAGCGCGGCGCCGACGCCGCCCCGGCCCCGCGCGCGCCCGGGCAACGAAGGGGGGCGGATCGTCGTCGATCCGCCCCCATGGAATTCGGACGTGCTGCGAACGCTCAAAACGAAACGCCGAGCGAGATCTGCTGGATGTCGTCGAAGAAATCGCCCGTGTGGCTTCCGGCCCAATCGAACTGGAAGGGACGGTCGCCGAGCTTGAAATTGAATCCGGCCCCGTACGAATACGAGTAGGCGTAGTCCTGCATCCGGGATTCCGCGTCGAGGGCGAGCTGCCCCTGGAACCCGGCCCGTAGGTTGAGCCACTCGCCGACCGGCACGTCCGCGCCGATCCGGTACTCGTCGGTCGTGAAGTTGTTCCCCTGGAACGTGCCGTAGAGGCCGACGTGGCGCTTCTCGGAGATCGCGAGATCGTAGGCGACGCCGATCTGCAGATAGGTCGGCAGCTCGAACTCGGCCGTCTGGAGGCGCACGACGTGCGGCTGCGCGGCGGGGTCGTCCCCCGGCAGGGCCACTCGCTCCTCCACGTTCGGACCGTCGAATTTCATGGTCGGCCCGACGTTCTTCATGGCGAATCCGAACCGGAGCCCGCGCCAGCCCGTGTCGTACTGCACGCCGAGATCGATCGCCATGCCGGATGCCTTCATGTCGGCGACCTTCTCGCTCACGTACGAGCCGGTGAACCCGAGGAGGACGCGATCGGTCATTCGCCGCGCGTAGGAGAGGCCGACGACCGCGTAGCTGGGGCTCAGAATCTCCCCGGTTCCCTCGGGCGCGTCCTCCGTCGTGACCGTGATGTCTCCGATGCTGAAGACCTTCGCGTGGAACGCGAACTCGCCCTGCGAGCCGAGATGGCTCGCGACCGCGACGTAGTTCACCTTCGTGTCCGCGATGTAGCTGCTGTACGACACCAGCGCCTGGGACTCGTCCGTCGAGGCCAGCGACGCCGGATTGTAGAAGATGTTGGCCAGGCCCGCTCCCACGGCCACCGTCGAGCCGCCGGTGGCGATCGACGCGGCCCCGATGGGAATGCGGAGTTCCTGCGCGCCCGCGGTCCCGACCCGCTCGAGACCGCCCGCCGACGCGTCGGCGGCGAAGCCCGCCAGGGCGGCCGCTACCAGGGTCCTCGTCACCCACGACTTCATCACGCTGCCCCTCCGTCCGTTGGAAGGAATCCGACGATTCGTGATCATGGCGGCTCCCTTCCTTAGAAGTTGTCGAGCCGTTCCTGCTCGATGAACACCGCGAGGCGGTCGGTCTTGGATCCGACACCGTCCACGTCCACTCGGTAGACGTAGACTCCGCTCGCGACCGGCAGGTTACGGTCGGTGTTGAGGTCCCAGTTGATGGTCGCGACGGCCTGTTCGTCGGGCGTCGAGGCCTCGCGGGTGATCACCCGCACCAGATCGCCGCCCAGATTGAAGATCCGGATCGTGACCTTGTGCGACGCCGGGATGTTCGTGAACTTCATGACCCGGTCGAATTGCGTCAGCTCGTACTTCGAGTGCCCGTAGTAGGGATTCGGCACGGCGAGGATCTTGTTCACGTCCCGGCCCACCACGTCTCCGGGTGTCGCCCCGACCTTCACCGTCGTGAACTCGTACGCGTCCGCGCTGCTGAATCGCTGGTTGATGATGCGCACGGTCGTCGCCTGGGGCCACTCGAGCGTGTAGAGGGTGTCGTCGAGCTCGGGCTGCCATCCGCCGACGACCTGATCCGTGCCGTCCGGCACGTAGTCGGTCGACTTCGTGAGCGGATTCGGCGCCCCCCCCGTCGTGTCCCAGTCGACGTCGGCGTAGGGAATCTTCCGGATGTAAAGTCGGTCGACCCAGTTCCACCGCCCGTCCGGCAGCCCGCCCAGGTTCCGATCGCGCGCCATCACCGAGAGCTGCACGTCGTCGGAGGGGTCGCTCAGGCTGTTGAGGCCCAGGTCCCAAACCTGGAACGGCACCTTGAAGGTCGCCACGAACGAGACTTCGCCGCTTCCCCAGAGCCAGCAGTACTGGGTCGTGTCGGGAAGGAAGCGGATCTCGTAGTCGTGGTTGTCCGGGTAGAGGAAGTTGTAGACGCTCGGATCGCCCCGGTTGAGGAAGTGCCAGGTGCCCGTGGCGTCCAGCTCGCCCGCGTCCATCGGCAGGAGCGAACTGTCGGGGGCCAACTCGCCGAAGGTCACGACGCCGCGCGGCGCGGTCGGACGGACCATCACGCCCTGCGAGACGGGGTTGTCGAACCCGCCGCTCACGTTGGGCTGGACGTCGTCCCACTTGCCGTTGCCGGAAATGTCGACGAACGGCTCGGCGGGGTCGTAGAGGGTGTTCCCGTTCGTGTCCGTGAAGGGCTCGCCGACATCGTAGGCGCCGTTGTTGTTCTGGTCGACGAAGGGCTCCGCGTCATCCCAGGTGGTGTTGCCGTTCGTGTCGGTGAACGGCTCCGGGAAGATGGACGTGTTGGTGGTGACGTTCAGGAGGGACCAGCGCTCCTGGTCGTCGAAGGTCACACGATACGTGTCGCCGGTGATGTCGTTCTGAACCAGCTGGTTCACGTCGACGAAGCCGTCGATGTTGAGCGGTCCGGTGCTGACGGCCGTCGTGGGGGTGGTGAAGACCGCGCTGCTGGTCTTCGGGGCGATCGTGATCACGTTCCGCGCGCTCTCGAGAACGTCCGTGACGATCCCCACCGAGCCGCCCCCGGCGACGTACGGGTCGGTCTTGTTGCGGTCGTACGAGTACGCGGTGACGGCGTAGAAGTAGTCCTTGTTGTTCACCAGCTGGCCGCCCAGGATCGCGTCGTCCGTGATGTCGAGCTGGAACGACAGCCCCGAGTCGGTGCCGACCACCTTCAATTTTCGCTCGAAGTTCCCCGTCGGCCCCAATTCGTCCGAGTAGAGGTTCGTGACGCCGTTCACTTCGTCGTACGTGGCGATCACGGTCGGATCGGAGTTCGGATCGTTCGAGGACATCTGCCAGACGCGGAACCCTTCGAACCCGTAGTCCTGATTCAGCTGCGGCCGGGAGCACTGGAATCCGGTCGGTTCCGAGCCCCAAACCAGCCGGACGCCCCGCTCCAGCGGCTGCGCGTAGACCGTCGGAGAGGGCGGCGGCGGGCAGATGTCGAAGCCGAGATCGAAGACCTCCTGGGCCAGGGCGTCCGCCTGCTTCAGCTGCGTGATCGACGAGAGTCGATCGGAACCCTGGCCGATGATGATGGCCGCCACGACCTCCTGCGAGTCGCCCGGCAGCATCGTGAAGGGCCCCGCGGAGAGCATCAGGCGCCGGTCGTTCGGGTTCGAGTCGAGCCACCCGCTCCCGGTGACCGGATCGCCCGGGACCTGGAAGGTCGTGACGGGCTGAAGCGGATCGTCGTTGACGTGGAGAGGCGAGCCGTCCCGCTGGAGACCCTGCATGAAGTTGTAGGTCTCGTCCTGCGAGGCGGGGTCGGTGCCGTTGATGTATTTGTTGAACGACGCCATCCCCAGCGTGTCGTTCACGGCGCCGTTGGGAACGATCGGCCCCTGCAGGAAGTCGAAGCCCACGGCCGGCGGGCTGCCTCCGTACTGTCCGTCCGAGTTGGTCGCGTTGTAGCAGTACCCGAGGCTGAGCGTCGTGTCGCACCCGACCAGGTCGTCGGTGAACCCGCCGAGATCGGGATCGGACCAGACCGAGCAGTAGGTGCTGTCGAGCGTGTTCCCGCCCTTGTTGATGAATTTCCATTTCACGAAGATGGTGTTCCCGAGAGCGCCCGAGCGGTTGAAGGCGAAGACCGTTTGCTGGACCTCCAGCCCGAGCGGCGCCGTGCTTCCGGCGCCGTTCGCGTGGACGCCCGGATCGGCGTCGTTGAAGACGCTCCAGAGCGTGGCGTCACCGAGAAGGAGCGGGTTTCCGAAACCGTCCCGCGGCCCCCCTTGCGCGAAGTAGAGGGCGGTGTCCGCCGGGCTCATCGTCTCGCCTCGGACGATGCGGAAGTTCTTGAAGCCGGGATTGTCGGCCTGGTAGGTCCCGCCGACCATGGGGCCCGGCGTGAATTCCTGATCGTATTCCCCGACCGCCACGCGCGTCTCGCCGCCCACCTTGGCCCCCACCCAGAGCCCGGCCGCGTAGACAGCGGTGCGCGTGCCGCCCTTCGGGTAGATGAGGCCGGAATTGCCGGTCGTGAGGTCGTACGCGATGGAGCCGTGATTCGTCACGAACATGTCGATGTTGTTCACGTCCATATGAGTCGTGTTGTCGATCAGGGCGGCCGCCCGTTTGGGCATGCGCGCTCTGTGCGCGTAGCCGCTCCGCGGCGCCGCGATCGCATCGGGAGCGGCGAGCGCGATCGCGAGCACGGCCACGCCCACCCACCTTCCCCGCCACGTCATGGATTGCATCCTTTCGGCCCTCCTTAGCCTACGAGTTCAGTCGTCAGAAGTTGACCCGGGCGCCGAAGCGAACCATCCGCGGAATCGAGTGGAGCGTCGGATCGGTCTCCGCAAGACGGTAGCGTTCCTTCGCGACGTCCTCGCCGTAGGTCCCCGCGTTCTGGGCCAAGAAGGCCTCCCCCTGCGGTGTGTTGATGAAATTGGTCGTCGAGGCGCTCCCGGTCCCCGTGTATACGTTCGTCACGTTGTCACGATTGAAGATGTTGAGCGCCCAGACGTAGATCTCCAGATTCTGTCCCGCGAGCGGGATGCTCTTGTTGAGCTTGGCGTCGATCTGGAAGGTCCAGGGGCCGTAGCGGCTGTTGAGAGGGCCGGTCGGCTGCGTGGCCACCGCGGCCAGCGTGACCTCGTTGTAGACGTCGGTCGGCGTGTAGGGCGTGCCGCTGGCGGCGTTCAGGAGGATGTTGAGCCCCGCGTTTTCGAGAAGCTTCTTGCCGCCCCACGTGGGTCCCTGCCCCTTGTCGTACCGGAAGTCGAAGTTCATGGCGAATTTGTGCCGCTGGTCGAAGGCGAGCGGCTGGGACATCTTCGGCGGCTGGCTCGCGGTCCAGGCGATGTTCCGCTGCGTCTGGGAGACCGAGCCGGTTCCCATCGCCCACGAGAGGCTGTAGTTCGCGGTCATGGAGACGAGGCCGACGCGGCGGAGCGTGTAGGCGACGTCGAACCCCTTGATCGTCGCGAAGTCGCGGTTCTGGTACGACGAGAACGCGTTCGGCGACGAGGGGATGTTGGTGATCTCGACGAGATCCTTCACGTCCTTGTAGTAGGCCGTCGCCTCGATCCGCGACCGGTCCGTCGGGGTGTGGCTGATCCCCAGCTCGTAGGCCGTCGTCTCCTCCGGCTTCAAGTTCGGGTTTCCGAAGCCCACGAAGTAGCCGCCGGTGCGGAGCTTGTGCTCCAGGAAGGCGTAGCTGACGTAGAGATCCTGGAGGTTCGGCTGCTGGAAGAACTGCCCGTAGTTGACGTGGACCAGCGTCTGATCGCTCACCGGGAAGCCGACGCCGAGGCGCGGGCTGAGCCGGTTGTAGACCTTCGAATCCTGGAGGTCCGTCTCCTGAAGCCGTCCGTCGCCGCCGCCGTCCGGATCGAGCGGCGTCGTCTCGCTCTTCAGGGCTTTCGTCGACGGCGTGAGGTAGTCGTAGCGGAGCCCCGCGTTCAGGACCAAGCCCAGCCGCTCGTACTTCCCCTGCACGTAGAGCGATGCGACCGTGGGGGTCTTGGGCTTGTCGAGCGGGTTGTCGTAGATGCCGTTGCCGTTCCGGTCGTCGAACGGCTCGCCGGCGTCGTAGCTGCCGTTTCCGTTCGAGTCGGTGAAGTCGTCCCCTTCGTCGAGCTCGTTCCCCAGCGCGTCGTATCCGTAGTGGTCGACGTCCCGGATGTTGTCCGGATTCCCGTTCGCGTCGTAGAGCTGCACCGGGAAGTAGTGGTCGTAGTAGCGGAGCTTGTGCTTCTGGTAGTCGCCGCCCGCCTTCAGCTGGAAGTCCTTCGAGGTCTGATTCGCGTAGTTGACCGCGACGCCGAAGTACGACGATTTCCGATGCAGGTAGTCGTCGAAGACGTGCTCGCCGACCGGGTCGCCGTTCGAGTCGAGGTCGTTCGCGCCGTACCAGAAGAGCGCCTCGCTCGGATCGTAGGCCGGATTCCCGCTCGGCCGGGCGTACCCCTTCAGATTGTCGAAATAGACGCCGTCCCCGCGCTTCCGCTCCGTCATGAAGTAGTTGCCCTTGACCTCGTAGTACGACGAGCTGTTCAGGCTGTGATTCCACGTGGCGAAGATCGACTGGTTGTTGTCCTCGTAGCGGGGCGTGTGATTCAGGTTGAAGCGGTACGAGTTCACGTACTGCTGCCAGTCTTCCTTGTTCCAAGTCCCGCCCAACTTGAGGGTCTGAAGCGGGGAGGGCTTGTACGTCAGCTTGCCCACGGTGGACCAGGCGCTGCTGCTGTTGCCCGGCAGGATGCCGTCGGCGTACATCGAGTTCGGCTCCAGCGAGTAGACCATGTCCTCCGTGACGGAGGAGGGATTCCGGTCGCTGTTGTACTGGCGCTCGCCCGAGAAGTAGAAGCTCCCCTTCTTGAAGTTGGGCGCCCAGGGGCCCCCGATCGAGAACGAGTAGATGTTGTTGTCGCGGCTTTCCGAGCCCAATCCGAGGAAGTCGGAAACCGCCTCCGCCGATCCGAAGTACTGCTCGGTCCCTTCCTTCGTCACGACGTTCACCACGCCCGAGTTGATGCGTCCGTACTCGGCGTTGAACCCGCCGGCCTGGACGACCACCTCCTCGATGGCGTCGGTGTTGATGCGCGTCGTGGAATTGCCGGTGAGGGGATCCTGCTGCGAGAACCCGTCGACGAAGTACGCGACCTCGTTCGGGCGGCCGCCGCGGATGATCAGGGTGTTCTGGTTGTTGGCCTCGTTGTCGATGTTGAGCTTGAAGTTCACGACGCCCGACTGCTGGGCGACCGCGTCCTGATAGCCGCGGAGCGGCTGGTTGCGGATTTCATCGCCGCCGAGGAACTTCGTGGTCCCGGTGACGTCCTTCTGGATCAGCGGGCGCTCCGCCTTCACCTCGACCTCTTTCACGTTCTGCAAAACGGTCGATTCCATGGCGAAGTCGAGCTTGGTGACGAAGTCCGGGAAGACCTGGACCTCCTGCCGCAGCTGCGGCACGAAGCCGAGGAGGGAGGCCCGGACGCTGTACTTGCCCGCCGGAAGGTTGACGATGAAGAAGTTTCCCTGCGCGTCGGAGACCGCGCCCCGCTTCAGCTCCGGGATCGAGATGCTCACCATCGCGAGCGGGTCTCCGGTCTTGCCGTCGCGGACGGTGCCGGAGATTTGGCCCGTGGTGCCCGCCCAGGCGACGCCGGAAATAAAAACGGCGACCGCCATGGACATCATGGCGACGCCTAGCCAACGCCGCGACCGAGGTCGATTCATTATTCGCCCTCCCCTCAACTGCTGTGGAAGCGCCATTCGAGGGTCACTCCTTCCCTGGTTTCACGGCTCTCGCCGCGCGGCGGCCTCCGCCGTCTAGCCCGTCGCCCCATCCCGGGGCCCCTCCTTCGGCTGGGATCCACGAAAACCGGCCCTTTCCCTCTATCGGCCTCCTTCACGCTGATGACGAGTTTTAACGGCGAGGGGGAGTCCTCCTGCGCCGCAACGAGTTGCACCCCTTTGAGGGTCAAGGTATGAACGCGGGAGGGGGCTGTCAAGGGCATTTGCGCCCGAAACGGCGAAGGGCCGCCCGGCGGATTCGCCGAGCGGCCCTCGATTCGTCGGGGCTCGAAGGCCCCGGGAGTCTTTCGCCTGGTTCTAGAAGTGGTACGTGGCCGACACGCGCGTGAGCGGCGTCGACTGATCGCCCGACAGGATGTAGCCGCCGGAGAACGGGAAGCCCTCGTTCATCGTCATGTCGACATCGAGGTTGTTGAACCGGATGCCGGCACCGAGCGTGAGATCGAAGCTGGTGAAATCCTGCTTCTGATTGTACGAGTTCGCCGGCGAGATGAAGTCGCTGGCATCCTCCTCGTAGCTCATGATCGAGTTGTTGCCGCCGACGCGGAGCTTCAGCCAGCTCGTGGCCTGCGTCTCGAAGCCCGCGAACAGGACCGGGAGCATCGTCGTCTTGTCGGTCCACTCCTTGACGTCGAACGCGCCGCCCTGGTTGTCGCCGCGGCTGTACTCGTGCTTCGCCTCCCACACCGAGAGACCCCAGACGAGGAGGTTGTTGTCGTTGACCTTCAGGTTGTTGGAGATGCCGATCCCGTAGCTCTTGTACGTCTCGTCGGCCGTGACGACCGCCGGATCGTAACCCGTGACTTCCCACGAGAGGTCGTCGGTCCGGTACCAGCCGGCGAGGTACCACTGGCTGGCATCGCTCTTGTTCATGAAGTAGCGGGCGTTCAAGGCGTACGACGCGTTGCCGCCGTCTTCCCACTTCTGGGCCGTCGGCGTGGCGTTGTTCGACCGGTCGAGGCTATAGGTACGATACGTGGCCGCGAGGTCGAGGCGGTTGTCGTTGGACATGTGCAGCGAAAGGGACGGCGTGATCCCCATGGTATTCAATTCGACGCCGTTGTCGTCGATGGAGCCCGGGAAGTAGTTGCCGCCGCCGAACGGATAGGGATCGAAGGAGAAGTCGATGCCCTTCGCCTTGTACGTGGTGGTGACGCCGCCGGTCACATCGGTCTCTTCGAACGAGGAGTTCGTCACGTCGAGGCGGATCGCGAAGTCCATCTTCGAGAATGCCTTGCCCCAGATCAGGTCGAACCACTCGTTGTTCGCGTTGTTCTGCAGCTGGCTCGACGAGGAGGCCGGGCCGCTATTGAGATTCTGGGCGCTCTGCTTCATCTGGAGCGAGATCACGCCGATGCGCGGGAAGTTCTTGACGAGCGTGAAGCTCTGATCCTGGGGATTCACCGAATTCACGGAGCCGCCAGGGTTGTTGCCGAACTCGGCGAACACGAGATTGTTCTGACGAACGACCGAAGCCGGGAACGCGTAGATGTTCACGTAGTCTTCGGTGAGCTGGCTGAGCACCGGACTGCCGAGTCCCATACTCTCAACACGGGAAAGCGACGCATGGCCCGTGCCCGCCGTCACGGCGAAAAGGGCGACGACGCTGAGAACCGCAATCAGCTTGCGCTGAAACATCTGATTTAACCTCCTTGGTTGGTTGGACCCCAGCCCATCCGGGGTCCTAGCGCCCGGGTCACTTGAACTGCGATGGCGTACGGAGACCCGGGGAGATCCGATGGAGCATTTCCTGCTCGTTGGACCTTCCGCTCTCCACCCCCTTTCCGTTGAATTTTCGTTCTGGCTGTTCACACAAACCCGTGGCGCACAACTCCTTCAAAGCCTTGCGCCCCGGTCTGTGCCGCCCCTTTCAAATTCGGCCGCACGGTAGGTGAACCCACGGAGCGTGTCAAACAGAATCTTGTGAATATATTCACAAGTCATTGCAAATCAACGACTTGCAGGGCTATTCCTCGACACTGCTCAGCTTGTCGTCCTTCTCGAATCGACCGAATCCGTCGCGGTCGATGAAGACGTAGCGACGCTGGCTTTGGTAGTAGTACCAAATCTCCTCGGGCGGGCGATCGAAGTTGAATGGATTCCGAACGACCTCGTCCGGCGCGCCGAGCCGTATGTAGATCCGCCCCATGTCGGTGCGCCATCCGGCGATACCGGCGCTGAAGTGTTGATTCGCATACTGGACCCGCCGGTAGAACTCTTCCTGCTGCTCGTTCCGATCCGTCTCGGGCGTCGGGTCGCGCCGCCGCCAGAACGACTCCCAGAACGCCTTTCGCGCATCGGGGCCATCGAGTCGGTCCATCTCGTTCTTCTCGTCCTCGGACGCGATGTAGCGGAGCACCTCCAAGGAGGTCCTCGTGTCCCAGGCGAGATTCTCGGAAGTCTGCTCCACGTCGAAGGCTCGCTCCCTTCGGATCGTCACGGGCTTCTTCTTGCCGGGAAGCGTGATGGAGGGTTGAAGCATCTCGAGCGCGATCCGATACGATCCGGCCTCGAGCCCCCGGAGCCGAGGGCGGAGAAGGAAAGGAGTCCGCGGCCCGCCTCGGACCAACGTCGTATCTCCTTTCCAGACTTGTTCCTGGAGTTCGTTCGTGACCCGCACGCCGATCCGATAGCTCTCTTGAGCGCTGTCGGCCGGGGCGGCGCGGCCGTCTACGATCTCCCCGAGAACGGCCATCTGAACCAGATCGAGCCCGAATCGTCTGGACGGAACGGGGACGAATCGCGACCGGAGGTCGACCCCGGAACCGGAAGAGTCCGCGACGGTTCCGAGCGAGAGATCGCTGAACCAGAGCTGGCTTTGCGCCGCCTCCTGCACCTCGAACGGGATCTCCGTCCCCGACATTCGTTCGGCGATGAGATCGGTGATCACCACCTGCACCCGGTACTTGCCGGGCGGGACGCGCAGGGAGACGTGATCGATCACGTCGGCGCCCCGAAGCCGGGTGTCGGCGTAGCTCTTGACGCGAAGGCTCCTTTCGAAGGTGTCGCCGGTAACCTGATCGCCCCCCTTCGCCTTATAGAAGATGACCCGCACCTCGTAGGCCGCCCGGTAGCCCCCGCCCGAGCGCTCGAAGAGGAGTTCGTCCCGCCCCATGCGGTAGTCGATCCGGACCTCCGCGGCGCCTTCCCCCGGCTGAAGCGCCGCGTCGACCGCGAAGCGTGGCCGGGTGGGGCTGGTGCCGGGGGGGGCGGAGCCTTCGGGTCCGGGCATTCCCGGATTGGCGTACTGGGCGCCGGCTGTCCGGGCGCCCAGGCCGAGGGCGAGGAGCAGGATCGCGAGGATCGGTCCTGGATGGCGCGGAGTCATGCGGGCCCGCCCGGGCTCAGGGGACGTGGACGACCGCGCGCGCGTCGTCGATCCCACCGCCCCGCATATATAAGTAGTAGACCCCGCCCGGCACGCGACGACCGTCTCGATCGCGCCCGTCCCAACCGATCGATCCGAACCCGCCCGAGGCCGGACCGGAAGCGGTGATCTCACGGATCGCCCGGCCCCTCACGTCGACGACGGTCAGAGTGACGGTGGCCGCCGCGTGGGTGGTCTGGTACGGGAGCTCGACACCCCCGTCGGCCGACCGGAAGGGGTTCGGGTAGGGGCGGCCGAGGCGGGCTTCGGCCGAGACGATGACGGAGCCCTCGGCGACGGTCAGGAGCCGGCCGTCCTCGAAGACGGCCTCCAGACGGTAACGGTTCTCCGCGCCGGGCACGACGCCGGAGTCGAGGGCGCTCCGGGCCGCCGGATCGATCAGAAGCCCGTTGATGCGCGTCCCCGCGGGCGGCTGGGAGCCGGAGATGGCTGGGCTCGCTTCGCGATAGAGGTTCCAGCCGACCTGACCCACGACCTCGCCCACGCTCCAGGCGAGATAGGCGCGAGGAAGCGCCGAGACGGGGTCGAGGGTGACGGAGAGCCCACCCGGTGCGGGGATCGCGGGCGCCAGGAGGAATCGGTCGACGGAGGTTCCCCCCGCGATCAGAAGCGAGTCCCCCACCCACGCGGCATCGCGCGGGAATCCGGCCGCGGCGACGATCGATCGGAGACTCGCCGACGACGGCGAGGTGAGATCGACGATCGCGACCCCTTCGTCCCCCAGGCACGCGATCGCCGTCGATCCGTTCCGGGTCACCCCGAGCACGGGCGGGAGCGGCACTTCCGATCGGAGGAGCGGCGCGGCGGGATTGAAGACGTCGACGACCTGAAGACCTCGGGACCGCGAGGCCACGAGCAGGATGTTCCCCTGGAGATCGAGGTCGCGAGCGCCGGCGCCGCTCGGAATTCCCACCGTGGCCGGGGCATCCGGATTCCCGAAGCCGATCGAGAGGAGGCCGAGCTGGTGGTCGGCGACGAAGAGGATCGTGTCCCGCGCGGCGAGCGCGCGCGGATCGAGGACGAGCGGCGAGTTCACCGATCCCCGCGCGACCGGCGACGTCGGCGTCGAAACGTCGACGAAGGTGACGCCCGCGCCGAAATTGCCGGTTCGCGCCACCGCCACGTTGTTCGCGTCGAGGATCGCGACGGCGCTCGCGGATCCGGGAAGGACGAGACTTCCCAGCCGCTGCGGCGCGGCGGGATCGGCCACGTCGACGACTTCGAGCCCCGCGGTCCCGGACGCGAGATAAAGCCTCGACTGCGCCGCGTCGAGCGCGAGATCGACCGTTCGTCCGTTCACGGCCGGAGGAAGCACGCCGACGAGACTCGTGTCGGCGCCGCCGGCGCGATGGATCCGAAGGCCGCCGGTGTAGTCGGCGACGTAGGCGAGGCCCTGGTCGATCACGATGCGCCTCGAGCGGCCGACGCTCCGAATCGGAGCGATGGGGGCCCGCGGGACGCCGCTGGAAACCGGGAACTCGATCTGCGAGCGCCCGGCTTCGTCGGGATCGACGGACGCGATTACGTCTCTCGTCGACACGTACGCGTACGGGCCGTCCGCTGCGACGGCGACGGGCTCGAGGTCGAGCGTCTCCACCGTTTGCGCGATGGGGAGGCTGTCGCCGAGCGCTCCGAAACGCGGGAACCGTTGCAGGGACCTGGCCTCTCCCACTCCGAAGAGGTCGGACGGAGTCAAACCCAGGGCGCGAACGAGAAGCCCGTTCGCGAAGGGAGTGGTCGCCCCGAAGACTCCCGTCGCGGTATTGAGCGTGTAGATGCCGGCGCTCCCGTTGGCGATGAACGCGATCGGCGGCGACCAGACAGCGTCGTTCGCACCCTTGTTGTTCGAGATCCATTCGTGGAGTCGCGTCAACGACGTGGCGCCCGTCGGAAACCGATAGATCGTGACGTAGAGCCTCGCCAGGACGCCGGGACGCGAGGCGACGACGAGGATGGAATCGCCTTGAGCGCGGACGCGGCGGATCAGGCGGCCGTCGCCGTACGACACGCTCTGGGCGAGCGCGAGTTCTCCGCCGCTCCCGAGGCGAAAGACGTGAACGAAGGAATCGCTCGCCGCGACGCACGATCCGTCCTCGAGAACGGCGCCCATTCGGACCGCGCTCGGCGTCGTGGCGGACGCCGAGACGACGGGGCTCGCGGGATCGGAGAGATCGAGGGCCGTGATGCCGCGGACGCCCTGGAAGAGATAAGCCCGCGTGCCTCGGACCGCGAGCCCCTCGACGGCGCCCGGCGCTCGGTAGATTCCGACGGGATCCCCGCCGGGAGAGGTCGCGAGGCGCACCTCCACCCCCTCGCGGGTGGAGACGACCATCGTTCCGGTCCCGGCGCCCGGGTCCGAGAAAGCGATTTCGCCGTACTCCGGCGACAGCGCGAGCGGCGATTGGCGGGCCCCGAACGATTCGGGCGCGGCCCACGCTCCGGGCGCGGACAGAACGAGCCCGACCAGCGACATCCATGCGTGGACGGGACGGATGACCTCGAGAAGGGCGGGTTCACGGCGCTGGAGTCGTCGCATTCCCGTCGACGCTATCATGCCCTCCTAAGCCCCTCAAGAATGAAGTCTTTCCGCTTGTCGGGCTCCCACCGCTCCGGGTAGGGTTTCGCCGTGCATCTGCTCGAACAGATCGTCGCGCCCCTGTCGGCCTTCATTCTCTCCACCATTTCCGCGCTCGGCTACGGCGGCATCGTGCTCTGCATGGCGATCGAGAGCGCGTGCATTCCGCTCCCCAGCGAGATCATCATGCCCTTCTCCGGCTACCTCGTCACGACGGGGCGCTTCACCCTATGGGGCGTGACCCTCGCGGGCGCCGCCGGCAACGTGCTCGGCTCGTGGATCGCCTACTGGGCCGGCATGAAGGGGGGCCGCGCCGCGGCCGAGGCCCTCGCGAAGTACAGGCTGATCCGCATGGAAGAGTACGATCGAGCCGAGCACTGGCTCCACAAGCACGGCCTGAAGGTCGCGTTCTGGACGCGGCTCCTCCCGATCGTCCGCACGTTCGTCTCGCTCCCGGCCGGAGCCGCGCGAGTCCCCTTCTGGCGCTTCACGCTCTACACGTTCCTCGGTTCGGCGCCCTGGTCCTTCGCGCTCGCCTACGTGGGCGTCCTCTTCCGGGAGAACTGGGAGAAGATCAAGTCCTTCTGGCACGGGTTCGACCTCGTGGTCGTCATCGGTCTCCTCCTCCTCTTCGCCCTCTTCCTTCGCCAGCACTTCCGCGGAGAGCGCCGGAAGCCGAGCCAGGCCGGTTGACCGGCCGCCCCGCGCGTGATAGTTTTTTCAGCCCGTTGGGGGATCGTCCAGTGGTAGGACACGTGGCTCTGGACCACGGTACAGGGGTTCGAATCCTCTTCCCCCAGCCAACTTAACGATCCGCGTGGAAGCCGGATGGGGCGCTATCGTCTAGGGGTCAGGACGGGTGGTTCTCAGCCATCAAACCGGGGTTCGAATCCCCGTAGCGCTACCAACCGGCTTCCACCTTTTCCGCATCCAATCCGCCGGACCCCCTGATACCCCGACGCCTCGGACCCCCACGCCGGAAAGGCCCCGACCGACATGCGAACTCTCTCCCTCGACCGCGACTCCCTGAAGTATCTCCGTCCCGGCCGCGCCCTCCTCGGGGCTCTCCTGGCCGCGTCGATCGGCGCCGCCACGACGCCCCAGGCGTCGGCCCAGCCGCGCGAAGCGACGGGATCCCGAGGCCGGCTCTCCGCGAACGTGGAGCGGGTCGACTCGATGGCGGGGATCACGGAGTACCGGCTGAAGACGAACGGCATGAACGTCCTGCTCGTCCCGAACCGAAGCGTCCCGGTCGTCACCTTCCTGGTCGTCTATCACGTCGGCTCCCGCAACGAGTGGCCCGGCGCCACCGGATCCGCCCATCTCCTCGAGCATCTTCTCTTCAACAAGAGCACCAAGAACTACGGAAAGGCGAACGGTAAGAAGACGATCCAGGAAGTCCTCTACGCGGCCGGCGCCGACTTCGGATCCTCGAACATGACGACGTGGAACGACCGCATGACCGGGTACTCCACGCTCCCCTCCGACAAGCTCGAACTCGCCATGAAGATCGAGGCCGATCGCCTCGGTCGCGCGCTCCTCCTCGACAGCGAGCGCCAGCCGGAGATGTCGGTCGTCCGGAACGAATACGAAATCGGCGAGAACAACCCCTACGGCGCGCTCGACAAGGCCGTCGTCGGCGCGTCCGTCACGGCGCATCCCTACCACTGGGACACGATCGGATACCGGAGCGACATCGAGGGCGTCTCGACGGAGACCCTGCGCGAGCATTACAGGCGTTTCTTCCACCCCGACAACGCGACGGCCGTGATCGTGGGCGATTTCGACGACGACGCGGCCCTGCGCCTCTTCGAGCGCGAGTTCGGCGTCTTCCCGCGCTCCAAGGCGCCGATCCCGAAGGTGATCACGGTCGAGCCGCCGCAGGAGGGCGAGCGGCGCGTGATCGTGAGGCGTCCCGGCACGTTCGGCGTGGTTCAGATCGCCTACCTCCGGCCCGGATCGCTCCACCCCGACTTCCTTCCGCTCGAGCTCTTACAGGTCATTCTGTCGAGCGGCGTGAACTCGCGGCTCTACCAGGGACTCGTGGAAACGCGGCTCGCCAGCGACGTCGACGCCTGGAACTACACGCTCCACGATCCCTACCCCTTCTCCGTGCAGGCCACGGTGGCCCCGGGATCGACGCACGAGAAGGCGGAGGCGGCGTTGAAGGCCGCGCTCGCGAGCGTGGCGCGCGACGGCGTGACCGCGGATGAACTGGAGCGGGCGAAGAAGCAGGTCGAGGTCGCGACGGTGCGGCGCCGGGACGGGACGTACGAGATGGCGTCGGCCCTCGGCGAGGCGGTGGCCTCCGCCGACTGGAAGTGGTTCGTGAAGTACCTCGACGGCATCAAGTCGGTCACGGCCGACGACGTGAAGCGGGTCGCCGCGACCTATTTCACGCCCGACAAGGCGACGGTCGGCTGGTTCGTCCCGATCGGCGGCGAGGCCGCGGCCCCCCCGGTGAAGGAACCCGCCAAGCCGGCGGCGAAGAGCAAGTCGAAGAAGTCCGGCGCCGGCGGCGCGTCGGAACCGGGCGAGGGCGCATCGTTCGCCGCTCGCACGCTCCGCGTCGAGCTGCCGAACGGCCTCGTCGTCCAGGTTCTCGCCAATCGTTCGGTCCCGACCGTGGCGATCCACGGGATCGTCCGCTCCGGTCGAATCCACGCCCCGGCGGATCAGCCGGCCCTACCGGGCCTCGTCGCGAAGATGCTGACGCGCGGCGCCGCGGGGCGAACCAAGAGCGAGATCGCGGCCCGCCTCGACGACGCCGGCGCACGGCTCACGATCGGCTCCGATTTGCTGGAGACTTCGATCGTCGGCTCGGGGATGGCGCGCGACCTGAAACTCCTCCTCCAGACGCTCTCCGACGATCTCCTCCGGCCCACGTTCGGCGCCGACGAGCTCGCGAAGGCGAAGGAGGAATACCGCGCGGAGATCCTGAAGGCCGACGACAACACGCAGCAGCGCGCGGCCGACCGGCTCTCGCGGCTCGTCTACCCGGCCGGTCACCCCTACGCCGCGCCGACGAAGGAGGGATGGCTCTCCTCGATCGACGCCGGGAGCGTGGCCGATCTTCGCGCCTACCATGCCCGGCGATTCGTCGGGACGGGGACGATCCTCTCGATCGTCGGCGACGTCGACCCGAAGGAGACGATCGCGCTCGTCACGTCCCTCTTCGGCGCGATGCCGCGAGGCGAGCGCCCGGTCGTCGCGCCGCCCCGCGCCGAGGCCGGCGCCGCCCGAGAGGTCGTGGAGACGATGCCCGGCAAAGCGAACACGAACTTCTTTCTCGGCCACGCCGGGGGTCTCGCGCGGGGGGATTCCGACTACGAAGCCTGCATGATCGCGAACGCGGCCCTGGGACAGTCGGGGCTCACGTCGCGAGTCGGAAAGCGCGTGCGCGACACGGAGGGGCTCTCCTACAGCATCGTCTCGCGATTCTTCTGGATCGACGACATCGACGGCGCCTGGGCCGTCATCGCCGCCGTCGCCCCCCAGAACGCGGCGAAGGCGATCCGCTCGTCGCGCGAGGTGGTGGAGCAGTACGTGCGCGACGGGATCACCGCCGAGGAGGTGGAGTCGCAGAAGAGCTTCTTCGCCGGGAATTTCCAGGTGCGGCTGGGGACGAACGCGGGGGTCGCGGCGCAGCTCACGTACGCGGAGAAGTTCGGATTCGGGCCGAAGTACCTGGACGACTACCCCGCCCGCTTTCGCGCCGTGACCCTCGGGCAGGTGAACGAGGCGATCCGGAAACACATCCACCCGGATCGGATGATCCTCGTCGTGGCGGGCGACCACAAGGAGGTCCCGAAGTAGCCGGGAGGGCTCCCCTCAGTCGGCCATCGCGTCGAGCGGGAAGGGCGCCCCGGCGCGGGCCCGGAAGAGCTCCCAGGCCCGGGTCAGCGACTCGGTCATCCTCGACCGATACGCGTCGCGCGAGAACTCGAGGGAACGCGCGCGAAGGGCGGCGGCGGCGAACGACCTCGCCTCGAATCGATCCAGCGCGGCCGAGAGCCCCGCGTCGGTCGGGTCGTCGTAGAGGACGCCGCATTCGGGCGTGACGACCTCCGACGCGCCCCCCTTCCGGAGAGCCACGACCGGCCTCCCCGCCGCGAGGGCCTCCACCGGCGCGATTCCGAAGTCCTCCTCGTGGGCCTGGATGAGGGCCCGGCACTCGCGATAGGCGTCGCGGAGCGCCTCCGCCGAGAGCCAGCCGTCGAAGCGGACGCCCGAGCCGGCCATGGCGCGGAGCCTCGACTCGTCCGGACCGGTCCCGACGATCCGCAGCGGAACGCCGCGAGCGGCGCAGACTCGAATCGTCCGTTCCACCCCCTTGTAGGGAACGAGGGCCGAGACGACCAGGTAGGGCGCGTCCGCTCCCGCGGCGATCGCGGCCGGAACGAAGCCCGACGTGTCGACGGGCGGATGAACGACGCGGGAGCGACGGCGGTAGTGCTTCGCGATCCGGTCGCGGACGTGAGCGGAGTCGGCGAGGAAGAGGTCGACCCGGTCCGCGCTCACTCGATCCCAGAGCCGGTAGTAGTGCGCGAGGAGCGGCGCCGTCGCCCGCGAGACGCGGCTCCCCTTCCCGGGACCGAAATAGTCGGGATAGAGATCCCAGAAATAGCGCACGGGCGTGAAGCAGTAGCAGACGTGGAGCGTGTCGGCCCGCGTCACCGCGCCTTTCGCGACGCAGTGGCTCGTCGAGACGACGAGGTCGTAGCCGGTGAGATCGAACGTCTCGATGGCGAACGGGAAGAAGGGCGCGTACCAGCGGTAGTGCTTCCGTCCTCCCGGCAAGCGCGCGATGAACGATTCGGTGACGCGGCGCGACTCGATGACGGGCGCCACCGTTCCCTTCCGGTGGACCAGCGTGTAGAGGTCGGCCGCGGGGAAGATCTCGGCCAGGACCTCGAGACACTTCTCCCCGCCGCGCATTCCGGTCAGCCAGTCGTGAACCAGCGCGACACGGAGCCCCGCCAGGGCCGGTGGGACGCCTTCCGTGGCGTTCACGCTCGAATCATTCGCGTCGGCCGCGGGGCTCAGGCCGTCGCCGCCGGCGACGCGCTCTCCAGTCGATCGGCCATGTCGCGAAGGCGCCGAACCGTCCGCTCGCGGCCGAGGAGCATGATCACGTCGAAGATGCCGGGGCTGACCTTCTTGCCGGTCAGCGCGATGCGCGCCGGCATGACGAGGTCGCCGAACTTGACGCCCAGCTCGCCGGCCAGGGCTCGCGCCGCCTGGTCGAGCGGGTCGTGCTCGAACGCGACCCCTCCCTCGAGGAGATCGGCGAACCGGCGGAGCCGCCCCGCGGCGCCCGCCTTCGCCTGGAGCTCGCCCCACGGCCCCGGCTCCGGCTCGACCCGGTCGACGAAGAGATAGGCGGCGTAGTCCAGGAACTGCTGGGGCCGCTTCATGCGGTCCCCCACCGCCTCCACGGCGCGCTCCACGTAGGCGCGGTCGGCGTACGCCCCGGGTGGGAGCGCGCTCGTCTCGCGGAGGTTCTCCACCACGAGTTCGGCGCGCGTCGCCAGCGGCAGCGCGCGGAAGTACTCCCCGTTCATCCAGTCGAGTTTCTCGTAGTTGAAGATGGCGGGATTCTTGGAGACCCGGTCGAGCGTGAAGACCTTCGCGAGCTCCTCGATCGTGAAGATCTCCCGCTCCCCGTCGTACGCCCAGCCGAGGAGCGCGAGGAAGTTCACGAGCGCTTGCGGGAGGTAGCCGACGTCGCGAAATTCCGTGACGGCCTGCGCGCCGTGACGCTTGGAGAGGCGCGTCCCGTCGGGGCCCAGGATCATCGGGACGTGCCCGAAGATCGGCGGCTCGAGCCCGAGCGCGTCGTAGAGCCGGATCTGGCGCGGCGTGTTCGAGATGTGATCGTCGCCCCGCACGACGTGCGAGATCTCCATCGCGGAGTCGTCGACGACGGCGGCGAAGTTGTAGGTCGGGTGCTGGTCGCCCCGGAAGATGACGAGGTCGTCGAGGGTCGCGTTCTGGAACGTGACGTCGCCGCGCACGGCGTCGGGCCACGTCGTCCCGCCCTCGTCGGGCATGCGGTAGCGGATGGCGTGCGCCTCCCCCTTCGCGGCGCGCGCCTCGGCCTCGGCGGCGGGGATCGCGAGACACTTGCGGTCGTACTTGGGCGGCTCGCCCCGCTTGAGCGCGGCCTCCCGCCGCGCCTTCAGATCGTCCGGCGCGCAGAAGCAGCGGTAGGCCTTCCCCTCCGCCAGGAGCCGCTTCGCCGCTTCCGCGTAGCGCGGCAAGCGCTCGCTCTGGAAGTAGGGGCCGTGCGAGCCCCCCACGTCGGGACCTTCGTCCCAGTGGAGCCCGAGCCAGCGGAGTCCCTCGAAGATGGCGCCGACCGACTCCTGCGTGGAGCGCTCGCGGTCGGTGTCCTCGATCCGAAGGACGAAGGTGCCGCCGTGATGGCGGGCGAAGAGGTAGTTGAAGAGCGCGGTCCGCGCCCCGCCGACGTGGAGATAGCCCGTCGGGCTGGGCGCGAAGCGCACGCGTACCGGTCGGCTCATGAACGCTCCTCGAAGCAAGGGATGGATGACGGTCCGCTTCCGCCCGCGGGACGTCGCGGCGCCGGCGTCAGCGAACGAGCGCCAGCTTGCGCGTCAGGACCGTCGGGCCGATTTCCGCCCGAAGCAGGTAGATCCCCGAACCGGCCGCGGCGCCGTGGTCCGTGCGGCCGTCCCAGCGGGCCTCATGATAGCCGGGATCGAGGCGCCGCGAAACCAGCGTCGCGACCTTCCGCCCCGAGACGTCGAAGACGACGACGCGCACCTCGGCCGGGGCCGGGCCGGGCACGCCGAAGCCGATCACGGTCGCGGGATTGAACGGGTTCGGCTTGTTGCGGCCGAGCCACGGCATCGCGGGCGGCGCCTCGGGGGCCGGCACGGGCGGCGGATCGGCGAAGGTGAGGACCGGGAACGACCAGAGCCCCGTGTGCCAGTTGTCGTGCCGCCACATCGGCCAGGGAGCGCCGATCGGCGAGAAGAATCCCGGATAGCGCCAGACGTGAAGCTTTCGGTCCCAGCCGGAGAGCGCGATCTCGGCGGCGCCGTCGCCGTCCAGATCCCAGACGGCCGGCGTGCTTCGGACCTCGGCCCCGGTCTCGATCGGAAAGCCGCTGACGCTGGAGCCGTCGGCGGCGAACGCGTAGAGCCGCCGGTCCTCGGAGCCGATCAGGATCTCCGGCGATCCGTCGCCGTCCAGATCCACGATCGAGGGGGACGCTTCGGTCGGCCCCCCCATGAATAGCGACGCGAATCCCGCCGTCGGCGTCCCGTTCGGCTCGAAGGCGTGAAGCGACCCGTCCGCGCCTGCGATGACGACCTGGAGCGTCGGGTCGCCGAGCTTGATGCGAAGCGGCGCCAGGGCGGGCGACACGGTGCGGCCGTTCCCCGGCGTCAGCTCCATCGCCCTCGGCCATCCCGGCGCGCGCTGGCCGCCGGCGGTCAGGACGTAGAGGCTGTCGTTCGACGACGCGATCGCGACTTCGAGACCGGGCCCCGCGACGATGTTCCCGACGGCCGGCGAGGAGCTGAAGACGCCCGCGCCGGCGACGAAGGGCCATCCCGCAAGCGCGGTTCCGTCGGAATGGATCGCGTAGACGCGGCCGCCGGAGGTTCCGAAGACGACCTCCTTCTGCCCGTCGCCGTCGAGATCGGCGATGGCCGGCGACGAGATGACCGACCCGACCGTCGTGAGAAGGACGCCGTCGGTGGCGGCATTGGCGTCGCCGTCGCGCACTTCGGTTCCGTCGGCGTGCCACGCATAGAGGCGAGATCCGTTCGACCCGATGACGACTTCGAGCTGCCCGTCGTTGTCGATGTCCCCGATGGCGGGCGAAGACCAGAAGGGCGCGCCTCCCTTCTTCGGCCAGCCCGGCAGGAGCGATCCGTCCGCGCGGAAGACGGCGACGAGCGAATCGTTCCACGACGCCGCGACGATGTCGGGCGCGCCGTCGAGATCGACGTCGGCGACGGCGGGCGACGAGGGGATGTTGTGCAGCAGCGTGGAGAAGATCCCGGTCGAGACCGGATTCGAATCGCCGTCCCGCACTTCCGTCCCGTCGAAGTGGAACGCGTAGAGGACGTCGGCGCCGACCACCAGCTCGGGCTTGCCGTCGCCGTCCAGATCGCCGAGCGCGATGTTCGAGGAGGTCGGCTGCGCCATCTCGGCGGGCCATCCGGCGACCGACGGCGGCGTCGTGCTCGCGACGATCGGGGCGGTCTGAGGCCCCTCGTTTCCGCTCGAGTCGACCGCCGCCACCGCGAAGCGGTACCGGGTGAGGAGCGCGAGCCCCGCGTTCTCGTAGAGGGCGCTCGCGCGGACCGGCACCGGCGTGACGCGCGCCAGGGGCGATCCGTCGTCGAACGCGCGGTAGACGTGATAGCCGAGGAGCCTCGGCGAGGGCGACGGCGTCCATTCGAACGCGATGGAGTTCACCGTCGATCCGCTGACGCGGAGAGCGGCGGGCGCGGAGGGGAGCGAGTCGCGCGAGACCTCGACGACCCAGGAATGCCCCCTCGCGTCGAGGAGGTGGAGGTCGAAGAGTCGTCCCGCGACCGGCGCGGCGAGCGAGAAACGAATGGGAACGTCGGCCTGCGCCGCGGCGCCCGGATCGAGATCGGGGAGGGTCGCCGCCGAATCGAGGAGCGTGACGCCCGCGGCCGGCGTTCGCGCCCTCAGAGTGACGCCGCGCGCGGCGCCGGTTCCCTCGTTCGCGATTCGCCACGACCACGCCGAGGTCTCCCCCGACTCGGGGATTCCGTCGCCGTCGCCCGGGGAATCGACGAGCGTCGAGCCGGCGAGAACGAGCGACGCGGCGGCGACGCTCACGCCGACGATCGTCGAATCGGCGCGCGTGCCGTCGCGCGCGATCAGGCGGAGCTGACCGGCCCGGGGCGCGTTGGGGTCGCCGCTCGCCAGGACCCGGAGCGCCGCGGGAATGGGCGCGCTCGCCCCCGGCGCGAGGCCGGGAAGCGTCGCGGCCGCCTGCTCCACGACGAGGTTCCCCGCCAGCGCCTCGACCTCGATCGTGATCGGATCGCCCGACGCGACGGCGCCGCTGTTCTTCACGCTCCCCGAGAATCCGAAGCGCTCGCCGGCGTCGACGCGGCCGTCCCCGTCTCCGTGAACCGCGTCGTCGTCGGAGAGCGAAAGGAACGCGAAGTGGGCCGACGGCGCGGCGCTCACGGCGATCGAGTCCTCGAAGGCGAGGGCGTTCGGCGCGGAGACGGTCAGTGAGAAGGGTCCTGTCGACGCGGGCAGGAAGGGGATCCAGGCCTCCCCCGCCGCGTCGGTGTAGACCGCCCGATAATCCTCGCCCGCCTTGACCGCCACGACGAGCGCCGACTCGACCGGCGCGCCGCCCGAGGTCACCGAAACCGGGAACCCGCCCGCGCCGAGCGCGAGTCCCGACGGAGCCGTGACCGAGAGCGTCGTCGGGGCGCAGTTCCAGACGCGGAGGAGCGGATCCCCGAGGAGAATCGTCTCGAAGTAGCCCCACCGCTGCGCCGTCTCGGCTCTCGCCAGCGGAAGGAGCGCCCGGCGCGCGGCGTCGACGGCATCCCCCAGGGGAACGCCCGCGCCCTGCTCGGGCACGGCCCGCGACGTCACGACTTCCGCCACGAGCTCGCTCACCCCGGGCCAGGCATCGCGCGTGGCCCCGACGTAGGCGATCGCCCCGCCGAACGGCTTCCGGACCAGCGCCTCGCCGAAACAGTCGAAGTCGGCCGCCGCGGACGCGCAATTCGACGCGACCCAGAGCGCCGCCGAATCGCCGCTCGAGAGAGTCGCCAGGTCGGCGATCGTGATCAGGTCGTTGCCGACGGCGATCTGCGAACGCGAGCCGTGCCCGATGGCCTGCACCACCGCGTAGCCGTGCGAGAGCGCCGAGAGCGCCGTCGTCTTCGTGAGCGGCGAGGCGCCGGGATACTTGGTGTAGTTCTCGTAGAGACGATCGGGCGCGATGCAGGGGGCGAGGTGCGCGCGGAGCGATTCGCCCTGCACCGCGCCGTCGAGCTGCGCGGTCTGCCCCGCCGTCCAGTTGCGCGGGAAGAGGACGTCCGCGAAGAGGAGATGCTTCGAGAGAGGCGCCGCCGGGGGCGCGCGCCGGTATCGCAGCAGCTTCGCCACCTGCGCCGTCGCCTGCGCGCGGTTCTCCACCGACAGCCTCCCGACGCGGAGGTCGGGCTCCATGTCGAGCGAATCGGCCACTTCCCCGAAGATACCGTTCCCGTTCCCGTCCCACGTGCCGTCGAGATCCGAGTAATAGGCGTCGGTGGCGATCTCCTCGGTCTCCGAGAACTTCGCCACGACCATGCGGAGCGGAATCGACTCGTGATCCCCCGCCAGGAGAACCCATTCGGTTCCCCAGAGCGTTCGGGCGCGCGTCAGAAAGGTGCGGATCGCCTGCGCGAGATCGTTCGAGCGGGGGTCCTCCGCGCGAACGGTGCCTAGCGTGCGAACGACCGTCGGATGCCCCATGCGCGTGTGGTAGTCGGCCAGGGGTTGGAGACTCGACGCGAGCGAGTCGGCGGTGAGAATGATTCCCTCCACCGCGGAGCCGGAAAGCGAAGGGGTGAGCGTCGGCGCGAAGGGCGCCGCGAGGCCGGCGGGCGGAGGGCGTCGTTCCGGGGCGGGCGAGACGCGGGCCATCGCCCCCGAAGGGAGGAAGGCGAACGGCAGTGTGACTGCGAAGATCGCTGCCGCCGCGAGGCGGCCGCCGGCTCGAACCAACTTCAACCGATTCAAGAAAGTGGTTGTACCCGTGATGGTTGACGGCCCGAATCGGCCTCTCTGCTCCAGGGCTCCCGAGGCGTTCATCTTACTCCTCCGGGTCCCGGAGCCTCAACGATTCGCGAGCTTCGGATGGAGCCGGTCCCAGGTCCCCCAGTCGATCGCGTAGACGGAATAGGACCAATCCCCGGGTCGGGTGATGCCGAGGTTCGGGATCGTTCGGGCGAAGAGGAAGCGGTAGGGGTTGTCGGGCTCGGGCGCCACGGTGAGGCGCCCCTCCGTCCTGGCCCGGTCGACCAGATATTCGGGCCGGCCGACCGACTCGAATCGGAGGTCGAAGACGACCCGATCGTACCCCTCGTGAACGACGATCGGTCCCATGGGAGGCGTCACCAGGCCGTAGAGGTCGAGGACCGGGCGATCGCTGTAGTAGCCGAAGGCTCCGATGTCGGCGACGGCGAAACGGGTCGACGGGGGCGTGTTCGCTCGCGCCCAGAGGCCGATCGATCCGAGCGAGGCGCGAAGACCCGCGGCGTGCTCGCGCGCCGCCGGTGCGCTCACGCGAAACGTGACGACGAGGCCTTCGGCCGCGTGGATCGCCAGCACGAGAAGGAGCGCGATCCGCGCGCCGCGGACGCGGGGGGGCGCGATCGCGCGGAGGTGGCGATACCCTCCGACACCGAGGAGCAGCACGGCGGGGGTCGCGATCAGGAGGTAGCGCGAGACAACCTGCACGCCGGTGAGCGCGAACGCCGCGACGAGCGCCACCGGCCAGAGCGCGACGAGGAGCCAGAAGGCGCGGGCCGGCGAGGGCCGGCGGCGCCAGACGTCCCAGGCTCCGAACGCGAGCGCCCCGACGGCCAGCGCGAGAGGAACGAATTCCGCCGCGAGCGCGATCCGCACGGCGTCCCGGATCGCGGCGATCCCCCGCTCGGCGTCGAACCAGGCGCCCGCTTTCGCGCCGCTCGTGTTCGGCACGAGACGGTGGAACATGGCGAACGCGGCCGCGAGCCAGGCCCCGTACGGCAGAGCGAATCCGAGCGCGAAGGCGCCGGCGCGGCGTCGGCCGGCGCCGGGGCCGGCGTCCGGCGACGAGGGCGACGCCACGGCGAGGGCGACGAGCGCCATGAGGGCGAGGAGGAGGACCTCGGGTCGAACCAGCGCCGCCGCCGCCAGCAGCGCGCCGGCGCTCCACGCGCGGCGGCCGTCGCCGCTCAGGAGCGTCGCCGCGAGCGCGTCGAACGAGAGAAGGACGAAGAGGAGCGCGAGCGGGCTCTCCATGCCGGAGACGGCCCATCGCGCCGACCAGGCGTGGAAGGCGAGGAGCCCCGCGAGCGCGTAGCCCTCCCCCTCGCTCCAGCCGAGGCGCCGCGCGAGCCGGTGCGCGGCGAGCACCGAAAGCGCGACGGCGAGCGCGCCGAGCCCCTTCGCGATCCAGACGAAGGGCGGGACCACGTCGAGCGTCGCGGGCGTGGCGGCCGCGCCCGGGACCACGAGACCGACCGCCGCGAGGAGGAGAACCCAGAGCGGGCTCGTGGCGCCGTACGTCGGCTCCCCCGCGTTGAAGGCGAAGCCCTCGCCGCGGAGGACGTGCTTCGCGAACTGGAAGTGGATGTAGCTGTCGTCGGTCAGGTAGGCGGCGTACGGGACGAGGAGCGCCAGCGCCGCGAGCACGAGAAGGAGGCGAAGCGCCGGAGGCGCCGCGCGGTCCGGCTCGGCGCGCGGGGGCGTCATCCGCGGCGAAGCCATCCCGACACGCGATCGGCCACGGCGTCCGGCGTCAGCCCGAACTTCTCCGCCAGGACCTCCGCGGGAGCCGATGCGCCGAACCGCCCGATGCCGATCCTCAGGGCGTCGCGCCCGACGACGGCGCACCAGAGATCGGTCCTCGCCGCTTCGATCACGATCGTCTTCCCGCCCGGCGGGAGGACCGCTTCGCGGTAGGCGGCCGGCTGCGCCTCGAAACGCTCGACGCACGGCACGGAGACGACGCGCGCGAGAATGCCTCGCGATTCGAGTTGGGTGCGTGCTTCGAGGGCCAGCGGCGTCTCCGATCCCGAAGCGACGAGCGTGACGTGCGATCGCCCCGCCTTCCCCTCCTCGACGACGTAGCCGCCGCGACGAATGGAGGCCCGGTCGAATTCCGCGTCCCGCCGGATGGGGGCGAGCTTCTGCCGCGAGAGGACGAGCGCCGTCGGGGCCCGCTCCCGTCGGATCGCCTCGGCCCAGGCGACCGCGGTTTCGAGCCCGTCCGCGGGCCGCCAGACCTCCAGGTCGGGAATCAGGCGAAGCGAGGCGACCTGCTCGATCGGCTGGTGCGTCGGTCCATCCTCGCCGAGAAAGACGCTGTCGTGGGTGAAGACGTAGATCGCGCGCAATCCCGAGAGCGCCGCCAGCCGAATGGCGGGACGCATGTAGTCGGAAAAGACGAGGAAGGTCCCTCCGAACGGAATCCACGCGCCGTAGAGCGAGAGCCCGTTCAGGATCGAGCCCATGGCGTGCTCCCGGACGCCGAAGTGGAGCGTGCGTCCGGCGAAGTGCGTCGGCGCGCCGTTCGCGAGCCCTTCGGGCGCCACGTCGCCCGATCCCTTGATGTCGGTGAGGTTCGAAGGCGCGAGGTCCGCGGAGCCTCCGATGAGGGACGGGATGGCGGCCGCCGCGACCTGGATCATTCGCCCCGACCAGGAGCGAGTGGCGAGGCCCTCCCCGCTCGCGGCCTCCGCCGCGAGCGCGTCCTCGAGATCTCCCGGCACGGCGCGAGACCAGAGCGAGTCCCAGCGTTCCGCCTCTTCGGGCGCGTTTCGCCGCGCCTCCTCGAAGCGGGCGCGCCATGTCGCGGCGCCCGCGCGCTTCTCGGCCGCGAAGTCGGAGAAGCGGGCACGGACCTCGGCCGGAACATGGAACGAGGGCTCGAGCGGCCACCCGGCGGCTTCCTTGGCGCGCCTCAGCTCGTCGGCGCCGAGCGGCTCGCCGTGCGCTTTCGCCGTCCCCTCCTTGGTCGGCGCCCCCTTGCCGATCGTGGTCCGGGCGAGAACGAGGGACGGCCGGCCATTCTCCGCGATCGAGGCCTCGATCGCCGCCGAGACCGCCGCGCGGTCCTGTCCGTCGACGTGAATCGTGTGCCAGCCGTAGGCGTCGAAGCGGGCTCCCACGTCTTCGCTCCAGGCGAGGGAGGTCGGTCCCTCGATCGAGATCCGGTTGTCGTCGTAGAGGAAGACGAGATTTCCCAGCTTCCAGTGGCCCGCCAGCGCCGCCGCCTCGGCGCTCACGCCCTCCATCAGGTCGCCGTCGCTCACGATCGCGAAGACCCGGTGATCGAGCAGGGGGCCGAGGCGCGGGAACCTCGCCTGAACGAGCCGCTGCGCCAGCCCCATCCCCACGGCGTTCGCGAAGCCCTGGCCGAGCGGGCCGGTGGTCGCCTCGACGCCGGCTGTGTGGCCGAACTCGGGATGCCCCGGCGTTCGCGACTCCCATTGCCGGAAGCGGCGGATCTCGTCCAGGGAGAGACCGCATTCGAAGAGGTGGAGGAGCGAGTAGAGGAGCATCGAGGCGTGCCCCGCCGAGAGAACGAAGCGGTCCCGGTTCACCCAGGCCGGATCGTCGGGATCGAAGCGGAGATGGCGGGACCAGAGTGCGTAGGCCATGTCGGCCATCCCCATCGGGGCACCGGGATGCCCCGACCGCGCCCGCTCCACGGCGTCCGCGCTCAAGAACTTGATCGTCTGAACGGCGAGTAAGTCTAGATCGACGGACGTGGCGGGCATCGTCTCCTCGGTTTCGCGTGGTGGACCGCGATCTCGCCGCGGCCGGAACAGGAGCCCTGGGATTGTGTATCATAGCGTGGTTCTGGTTGCACTCACTTCGCCATGCGCTATCTCAGGGAGATCCCGATGGATAGATTCCGCAAGATGCGAGCCCTGTTCCTATCGGCGTCGGCCCTCCTGATCGGGGGCGCGATCGTCATCGGGGGCGATTCGGGGTGCGCCGTCAACCCGGCCACCGGCAAACGTCAGATCAACCTCGTCTCCTCGAGCCGCGAGCTGGCGATGGGAGAGGAGGCCGACCCCGCGATCATCGCCGAGTACGGCCTCTACGGAGACGCCGCGGTGCAGTCGTACGTCGATTCGATCGGCCAGAAACTCGGCCGCGTCTCCCACCTCCCCACTCTCAAGTGGCACTTCCGAGTCCTCGATTCGCCGGTGGTGAACGCCTTCGCCCTTCCCGGCGGCTACATCTACATTACGCGCGGCATCATGGCCTACGTCGGGTCGGAGTCGCAGCTGGCCGGAATCCTGGGCCATGAAATCGGACACGTCACGGCTCGCCACAGCGCCCAGCAGATGACGCAGCAGCAGATCGCGGGGATCGGACTCCTGGCCGGGGCGATCTTCGTCGACGCGTTCCGCCCCTACAGCGGCCTGGCGCAGCAGGGCCTGGGGCTCCTCTTCCTCAAGTACAGCCGCGACCACGAGACGCAGGCCGACGAGCTGGGGATCCAGTACGCGGCCCGCGCCGGCTACGATCCCCGCACCATCCCCGCGACCTACGCGACGCTCAAGCGGATCGCCGAGCGGACGGGCAGCTCGCTTCCGAACTTCCTGTCGACCCATCCCGATCCGGGCGACCGCGAAGTGAGAACGTCCCAGCTGGCGCAGGCGACCGTGGGAGGCGCGGCGCGCAATCTCGTGATCGGCGAGCTGGTCTACCGGAAGCGGATCGAGGGCCTCGTCTTCGGTGACGACCCGCGGCAGGGATACGCGGAGGCCAACCGCTTCTACCTTCCCGAGATGGCGATCCAGCTCATCTTCCCCGACGGATGGAAGATCGACAACCAGCCCTCCGCCGTGGTGGCGCAGGGGACCTCGGGCTCGATGCAGATGCGGCTCGGAACCGTGCGGGACACCACGATCACCGCCTCGCAGTTCGTCGATTCGCTCCGGCTCAACGGCGCGATCGTCGAAGCCTCCGGCCGTCCCGAGAACTTCCGGGACTTCCCGGCGTGGGTGGGCACCATCGTGGCGGCCTCCGATCAGGGGCAGCAGAGTTTCGCGGCGGGGTTCGTCAAGATCCGGGGCGGGCAATTCCTGGAGCTCTTCGGGCGCGCCAGCGATCAGCGGGGCGCCGATCAGATCTACGCGTCGATCCGAAGCGTCGCGGCGCTCCGCGACCCGGCCAAGCTGAACGTTCAGGCGGATCGGCTCAACATCAAGCCGGCGAAGACGAGCGCCACGTTCGCGACGGTCTGGTCGCAATACTCGAACCAGGCGATCACGCTCGAGGACGCGGCCATCCTGAATTCGGCCCGGACGACGACGCCGGTGCCGATCGGCACGCCGCTGAAGCTCGTGATGAAGGGGGCGCGGGGCTGAGAGGTCCGGCCAGGCGCGCGGCTACAGTCCGAAGTGATTCCAGCCGAGCGCCGCGCTCGCCGAAATCAGGATGTCCTTCGGGAGTCGCCCCAGGAGCACCGCCGCGGTGAAGAGCGCCCACCGCATGCCGATCGTCCCCGACACGAAGCAGAGCGCGTCGGCGGGCGAGAAGGGGATGAGGAAGACGACGGCGAGGGCGATCCAGCGCTTGCCGTCGAGGAGGGCGTGCGCTTTGTCGAGTGCCGGCTTTCCGACCCACCGCTCGGCCACGGCGTGGCCCGCGCTCCGGCCGATCCAGTACGCGGCCGCCGATCCGACCAAAGTCCCCCCCATCGTGAGGAGCGGCCCCACCACCGGCCCGTAGAAGACGCCCGCCAGAATCGGTACGAATACGCCGGGAATCGGGGCGGCGAGAATCTGGAGCGCTTGGATCCCGAGGAGAACGAAGGGACCCCACGCGCCGGCCGCCTGGACCCACCCCTCGAGGTGCTCGCGCGTGAAGACGGGCGCGGCCCAGCGGGCGGCCGCCACCGTGACCGCTCCGAGAGCCGCGACTCCGAGCGCGAGGAGCCACAAACGAAGCCGCCTCGAAGGGGGAATCGGTGCGGAAGCGGGCGACGGTGCGTTGCCGGGCGTCTCCATGGCCGGGGACTCTACGCGATGTCGAGCGTCGCGGGCGTGAAAATGATGCGGCCGAACGAAGCGCCCGGGAGATCGTTTCGCCGGAGCGCCGCATGCCGTATGATCGTCGCGCGTACTTCGCACTTTCCCCCGCCCGCGCGGTCGGGCCGCGCGGCTCATGGAGACCATTCATGACCGAGCCATTCGGCGCTCGCGGCGCGCTTCGCGTCGGCGGACGCTCCGTGACGATCTATCGCCTCGACGCCGTCGCCAAGGCGGGCCACGCCATCGACCGGCTCCCCTTCTGCCTGAAGATCCTTCTCGAGAACCTCCTCCGCACCGTCGACGGCAAGACCGTCCGCGCGGAGGACGTGGAGGCCGTGGCTCGCTGGAATCCGAAGGCGGAGCCCGATCGCGAGATCGCGTTCACGCCGAGCCGCGTCCTTCTGCAGGACTTCACCGGGGTTCCCGCCGTGGTCGATCTCGCCGCGATGCGGGACGCCATGGCGGCGCTCGGCGGCGATCCCTCGAAGATCAATCCGCTCCAGCCCGCCGAGCTGGTGATCGACCATTCGGTTCAGGTCGACGAATACGGCTCGGCGGCGGCGCTCCTCCTCAATTCGGGAAAGGAATTCGAGCGGAACCGGGAGCGCTACCTCTTCCTCCGCTGGGGGCAGCGCGCCTTCCGGAACTTCCGCGTCGTTCCGCCCGCCACCGGCATCGTTCACCAGGTGAATCTGGAATACCTGGCGCGCGTGGTCTTCGTGTCGGAGGGAAGCGATCCGGTCGCCTACCCCGACACGTTGATCGGCACCGATTCCCACACGACGATGATCAACGGGCTCGGCGTCCTCGGATGGGGCGTCGGAGGGATCGAGGCCGAGGCGGCGCTCCTCGGCCAGCCCGTCTCGATGCTGGTGCCGCAGGTCGTCGGCTTCCGCCTGAGCGGGCAGCTCCGCGAGGGCGCGACGGCCACGGATCTCGTCCTCACCGTGACCGAGATGCTCCGGAAGAAAGGGGTCGTCGGCAAGTTCGTGGAATTCTACGGCCCGGGCCTCGAGTCGCTCCCCGTCGCCGATCGCGCCACGATCGCGAACATGGCGCCCGAGTACGGCGCCACCTGCGGCATCTTCCCGATCGACACGGAGACGCTCCGCTACCTCCGTTTCAGCGGGCGCTCGGACGACCAGGTCGCGCTGATCGAGGCCTACGCGAAGGAGCAGGGCCTCTTCCACGCGCCGGGAACGCCGGAGGCGACGTTCAGCGACACGCTCGCCCTCGACCTCGGCGACGTCGAGCCGAGCCTCGCCGGACCGAAGCGGCCGCAGGACCGGCTCCCGCTCGGGCGCGTGAAGGCGAATTTCGCCGAGTCGCTCCCCGGCCTGAAAGGCGCCGCGAAGAGCGGCCCCGCGCCCGACGCGAGCGGACGGTGGGAGAACGAGGGCGGCGACGGCAACGTCGCCACGATCTCCCCGCCCGCCACGATGAAGGGCGAGACGTTCCGGCTCGCGCACGGCTCGGTGGTCATCGCCGCGATCACCTCCTGCACGAACACCTCGAATCCCTCCGTGATGGTGGCGGCCGGCCTCGTCGCGAAGCGCGCGCTCGAGCGCGGGCTGAAGACGAAGCCGTGGGTGAAGACGAGCCTCGCCCCCGGATCGAAGGTGGTGACGGAGTACCTGAACAAGGCGGGCCTGACGGCGCCCCTGGAGGCGCTCGGGTTCTACACGGTCGGCTACGGCTGCACCACCTGCATCGGGAACAGCGGCCCCCTCCCCGAGCCGGTGGCCAAGGCGCTCGACGCCTCCTCGCTGGTGGTCGCCTCCGTTCTGAGCGGCAATCGCAACTTCGAGGGGCGCGTCCATCCCGACGTGCGCGCGAACTACCTCGCGTCTCCGCCGCTCGTCGTCGCCTACGCCATCGCGGGACGCGTCGACATCGACCTGACGAAGGAGCCGCTCGGCACGGGCTCCGACGGAACGCCGGTCTACCTGCGCGACATCTGGCCCTCGCAGCGCGATGTCCACGACACGGTGGAGCGCGCGGTCCTCTCCGAGACCTTCCGCGCCACCTATCGCGACGTCTACACCGGAGACGAGGCGTGGCGCGCCCTTCCCGTCCCGGAGGGCGACCGCTACGCGTGGGAGGCGGCCTCGACGTACGTGAAGATGCCCCCCTACTTCGAGGGGATGCCGATCGAGCCGGCGGCCGTGACCGATCTGGCGAACGCCCGCGTGCTGGCCATCCTCGGCGACAGCGTCACGACCGACCACATCTCCCCCGCCGGCTCCATCAAGCGGGGAAGCCCGGCCGGGCTCTACCTCGAGGCGCAGGGCGTGAAACCGGCCGACTATAATTCCTACGGATCGCGACGCGGGAATCACGAGGTGATGGTCCGGGGCACGTTCGCGAACGTCCGGATCCGGAACAGGATGGTCCCCGGCGTGGAGGGGGGCTTCACCGCGCACCAGCCCTCGGGCGAGACGATGACGATCTACGACGCGGCCATGCGCTATGAACAGGAGAAGATCCCCACGATCATCCTCGCCGGGAAGGAATACGGCTCCGGCTCCTCGCGCGACTGGGCGGCCAAGGGGCCGAAGCTCCTCGGCGTCCGCGCCGTGATCGCCGAGTCCTTCGAGCGGATCCACCGGAGCAATCTGATCGGCATGGGAATCCTGCCGCTTCAGTTCCGGGCCGGCGAGAGCGCCGAATCGCTCGGGCTATCGGGTCGCGAAATCCTCCGGATCGACGGCATCGCCGACGTCGTTCGAGGCGGCGCCCCGCGCGGCTCCGAAGTCACGATTCGCGTGGAGGGGGGCGCCGGGGCGGCCCAGTCGCCGGGCTTCCGAGCGCTCGTCCGCCTCGACACGCCGCAGGAGGTCCGCTATTACGAGCACGGCGGCATCCTGACCTACGTCCTGCGCCGACTCCTGAAGGGCGAGGGAGCATGAGCACGACCGTCGCGGCGCCCTCGCCCGGCGCCGCGGCCGCGCCGCGCAAGCCCGGCCGGACGTTCTTCCTCGCGTCCGCCGATTGGCAGATGATCCTCACCGCCCTTTGCGCCCTCACGGGGCTCGGCGGCGCCGCCGTCGGACGCTGGGCGCCCGATTCGATTTGGCGAGTTCCCCTCTACATCGTCTCCTATCTCTCGGGCGGCTGGGGCCCCACCCGCGATCTCCTCGCGAACGTCCTCCGCGGCCAGCTGGACATCAACCTCCTCATGATCGCGGCGGCCGCCGGTTCGGCGGTCCTCGGCCACTGGGGCGAAGGGGCGGTCCTCCTCTTCCTCTTCTCCCTCAGCGGAACCCTCGAGCGCTACACGATGGAGCGGACCGCCCGGTCGATCGAGTCGCTCGTGGAGCTGAGGCCCGACACCGCCCTCGTCGTGCGCGACGGACGGGAGGAGCGCGTGGCGGTCGAGTCGATCGCGGTCGGCGCCGACGTGCGGACCCTTCCGGGCGAGCGCTTCGCCGTCGACGGCGTGGTCCTCGACGGCGAGACGTCGGCCGACGAATCGACGCTGACCGGCGAATCGGAGCCGGTGACGAAGCGGCCCGGGGACAAGGTCTTCGCCGGCACCGTGAATCTCCACGGAGCGCCGCTCGTCCGCGTCGAGAAGACGACCGAGGAGACCGCCCTCTCGAAGATCGTCCGCATGGTCCAGGAGGCGGGGCGCGCGAAATCGACGCCGGAGCGCTTCGTGGAGCGCTGGCAGCGTTTCTACGTCATCGCGGTCTTCGCGGGCGCCGCCATCGCGGCGCTCCTCCCGCTCCTCCTGCTGCACGCCCACTGGACGGAGGCGTGGTACCGAGGGCTCGTCCTCCTGGTGGCGGCCTCGCCCTGCGCCGTGGTCATCGCGTCGCCGGCCGCGATGCTCTCGGCCATCACGCACGCGGCCCACCACGGCGTCCTCTTCAAGGGGAGCGCCCACCTGGAGCGGATGGGCGAGGTGAGGGCGATCGCCCTCGACAAGACCGGGACCATCACCGAGGGAAAGTCGCGCTTCACCGGCATCCGGATCGTGGAGGGATCCCTCGACGAGGCCGAGATTCTCCGCCTCGCCGCCGCGGTGGAGGCCCGAAGCGAGCACCACACGGCGCGCGCCGTCCGGCACGAGGCCGAGCGGCGGGATCTCGCGCTCCCGGCCGTCACCGAATTCGAGACCCATAGCGGCGAGGGGGTCCACGGCCACGTCGCGGGCTACTGGGTCGGCGTCGGGCGCGAGCATCTCTTCAGGAGTCACGAGATCTCGCTCTCCGCCGAGATCAGATCGGCGACGGCGGACCTTCGCGCCGAGGGGCGGACGGTCATGATCGTCGTGGTGAGCCGGCAGGGGGACGGACCTCGCGCGAGCGCGGCCGCCGGGTCTCCGACCGGACCCGACCGAACGTTGCCGGGCAGCGCGGTCGCCACGGCCCTCATCTCCATCTCCGACGTGGTCCGCCCGCGCGCGATCGCGGCGATCGCGGCCTGCCGGCGCCTCGGCGTGGATCACGTGATCATGCTCACCGGAGACCACGCCGTCGTGGCCGAGGCCATTGGAAAGGAGGTCGGCGTCGATCAGGTGCGCGCCGGGCTCCTTCCCGATCAGAAGGTCGCGGCGATCCGCGAGCTCAAGAAGCGATGGCCCACGCTCGCGATGGTCGGCGACGGCGTGAACGACGCCCCCGCGCTCGCCACGGCGTCGGTCGGGATCGCCATGGGCGGCGCGGGCACCGACGTGGCGCTCGACACCGCCGACGTGGTCCTCATGCGGGACGACTTGAAGGGGATCCCCTTCTCGCTATGGCTCGCGCTTCGCGCGCGGCGCGTCGTCACGCAGAGCCTCACCTTCGCCTTCTGCATGATCGGATTGCTCGTCATCACGACGCTGCTGGGGATCCTTCCGCTCTGGCTGGCGGTGGTGGGCCACGAGGGAAGCACGCTCCTCGTCATCGCGAACGGCGTGAGGCTACTCGGCGAGCCTCATCCCGAATTCGATCTGCCGTAGGCGCCGCATGCGAGCACCCGACGATTCCCCGTGACGCCCACTTGCCAGGACACCTTGCGCACGACAGAGCTTTCGGAAGGAGACCGCTGATGTTCCCCCGCACTCTTCTCCTCCCCCTCCTCCTGCTCGCGACCCTCCTTCCGCTGGTCGGTTGCGGCGGCGGAGGCTCCGAGGACTCATCCGCAACCACGTTCGCGGAACCGCGCTCCCCACTCGACATCGGCCCGCGCGCCGGCGACTCTCCCGTGGCCGTCCTGCTGGCGGCGCGGGGCGAGCCGCTCTTCAAGAAGAAGGGGTGCACCGTCTGCCATGCCTACGGCGCGAGGCTCACCGGGCCCGATCTGAAAGGCGTGACACGACGGCGGACGGCGCGGTGGCTGGAAAAGCAGATGCTCCACCCCGACATCATGACGAACGAAGATCCGCTGACGCGCGAACTCTTCGCCGAATACAATTTACAGATGGCCAATCAAGGTCTGCTGCCCGACGAGGCGA
Source organism: Candidatus Eiseniibacteriota bacterium (assembly GCA_035716005.1). Lineage (GTDB taxonomy): Bacteria > Eisenbacteria > RBG-16-71-46 > SZUA-252 > SZUA-252 > SZUA-252. Next base: position 6,169 of record DASTKG010000129.1, on the reverse strand, counting down.
GGTGCATCATCGAGCATCTGAAGAGGCTGGACGAGGAAGCCGAGTCGAGGGGCGAACTCGCGGCGCAGAAGTAGTCGTGGGTCGACGCACGTTCCGCTGAACGCGCCGCGCGCGTCCGCCGCCGAAGTCGGGCGTGCGCATCCGCGGCGCCGAACCGGGCTACCGGCCTTCCTTGCCGTCCGAGCGCCCTTCGGCGATCTCGAGGAGCCGCTCCTTCGAGGGGAGGAGGAAGCGCTTCTCGCCCGTGACCAGCACGCCCTCGCGCCCCCAGCGCGAGAGGACGCGGATGGCCGTCTCGACCGTGGTCCCGACGAGATCGGCCACTTCCTGCCGTGAAAGCGCGATCGGGATCTCCACGGCTCCTCCCTTACCCGGCCGCCCCATCCGCTCGGAGAGATTGAGGAAGAGCTGCGCGATCCGGACCTCGATCCGCTGCCCCCGCATCTCCTCCAGCTTCCGCGTCAGCGAGAGAACCATCTTCGTCAGGTCGCGGATGATCGCCCGCGCGAATTCGGGGTGGCGGTCGAGGAGCTCGAAGTAGTCCCGTCTCGGCAGGACGAGGATCGTGCAGGACTCCATGGCGACGGCGCTCGCGGGATACGGGATGTAGTTGTAGACGGCGATCGCGCCGACCGGCTCCCCCGGCCCGAAGAGCTCGAGGATGACGTCGCTTCCCGCCGAGTGGCCGACGATCTTCACGCGGCCGCGCACCACGACGGTGAGATGCTCCGCGGGGTCCCCGGCGCGCCAGAGGAAATCGCCGCGCCCGTAGTCGCGAAGCGTGGCGAGGGCGGCGAGGCGCTGCTGATCGACCGGGGCGAGCCCTCGGAACATGGGAATGCCCCGGATCGCCTGGAGCGTTCTTTCGCTGCGCGTCTCGGTCTGCAAAGCGTCGGGCCTCGGGACGTGTATGACGGCGATCATGGTACGAAGGTATCAGTTCGCCTCCAACCCCAAGACGTTCGCACAGATACCGTCGCGGCGGAACCCCCGAAATTTCCGCCCGGAAGGTGAGCCGGGTCATGCCGCCGCGACGCCGTTCCCCCGACAATTCCTTGTGATGACCACGCACCCGGACAGCAAGCGCGGCAAGTCGAGCGGCCTCTTCGAGCGGCTTCGCCGGGATCACGCCCGAGTACTCGGCGAAATCGGAGCGCTGGAGGCGAATCTCCTTCGCCATGGCCGGGGGGGCCGCCTCCCCGCCGAGGTCGAGGCCGCGCTCCCCAAGGCGCTCTCGCTCCTCGAGGCCGAGTTCGCCTCCCACATGGCGGCCGAGGACGAGATCCTCTACCCCGCCCTGATCGCCGCCATTCCGGCGGCCAGCGGGAGCATCGAACCCCTCTTCAGCGAACACGCCGAACTGAGGCAGATGCTCGCCAAGCTCGTCGCGACGCTGGACGAACCGGTGGGCGTCGACCGGAGCGAGCAGCTGCGGGTCCAGATCCACGACATCGCCGATCTGCTCCGGCTCCACCTTCGCAAGGAAGAATCCCTGGTCTTCCAGCTCGCGCCGCAGCTCCTGGCGCCGAGCGAGATCGCGGCCGTCTCGGCGCGACTCGCGAAGCTCGAGAAGGCCGTCCCGAAGACCCAACGCACCACGATGAATCGTTCGAAAGGAGACCGTCGATGACCCGCCGTATCCCTCTCGTCCTCGTCCTGCTTCTCGCGACCGCCCTTCCGCTGGGCGGCTGCGGCGGCGGAGGCTCCAAGGACACGTCCGCGACCACGGCCACGGGACCGCGCTCCCCGCTCGACATCGGCCCGCGCGCCGGAGATTCCCCGGTCGCCGCCGCCTTGGCGGCGAAGGGCGAGCCGCTCTTCAAGGCCAAGGGCTGCACCGCCTGCCACGCCTACGGCAAGCGGCTCACGGGCCCCGATCTCAAAGGCGTCACGCGCCGGCGGACCGCCCAATGGATGGAGCAGCAGATCCTCCACCCCGAGATCATGGTGAAGGAGGACCCGCTTTCCCGTGAGCTCTTCGCCCAATACAACCTTCAAATGGCCAATCAGGGGCTCACGCCCGACGAGGCGAAAGCCGTCATCGAGTATTTCAAGAAGCTGGACGAAGAAGCCGAGGCGAAAGGCGAACTCGCGGCACAGAAGTAGCAACCACTCATGTCAGGAGGCGAATCCATGAAACGTCCCATCCCCATCGTCGTCGCGGCACTCCTTCTCGCCGCGCTCGCGGCGCTCGTCGCGGGGTGCGCGGGCGGCGGCGGCGGCGACGCCGCGAAGAAGGTCTACGTGAAGCCGGGCGAGTACGACAAGTACTACGCCTTCTTCTCGGGAGGCCACTCGGGCCAGGTCTACGTCTACGGCTTTCCGTCGTGCCGCTACATCACGACGATCCCGGTCTTCACGCCGGAGCCGGCGAAGGGCTACGGCTACGACGAGGAGACGAAGGCGAAGCTGGGCGGCTTCTCCTGGGGCGACGCGCATCACCCCGGCCTCTCCGAGACCGACGGGGACTACGACGGCCGCTGGCTCTTCATCAACGACATGCCGAACGCCCGCATCGCCCGGATCGATCTGAAGACGTTCACCACCGCCGAGATCTTCGGTCCGATTCCGAACCTCTCCGCGGCGCACGCCTGCCCCTTCCCCACGCCGAACACGGAGTACGTCTTCGCCGCGTCCCGCTTCTCGCTCCCCGTGCCGCGCGACAAATTCAGCAAGGTCGAGGACTACGCGAAGAACTTCAACGGCATCATCGCCGGCGTGAAGGTCAGCCCCGAAGGGCACATGTCGCTCGGCTTCGAGATCCTCACGCCTCCCTTCGACTGGGATCTCTCGGACGCCGGCAAGGGCCCGAGCCTCGGGTGGCAGTTCTTCACCTGCTACAACAGCGAGGAGGCCTACGACTCCCTGGAGATCAAGGCGTCCCAGAACGAGATGGACTTCGTCGCGGCCGTCGACTGGCGCGCGGCGCAGAAGGCCGTGGACGAAGGCAAGGCCGACCAGATCGGCGGCGTCCCGGTCCTCGATCCCAACAAGGTGAAGGGCATCGTCTACCTGATGCCGACGCCCAAGAGCCCGCACGGCGTCGACGTGAACCCGACCGGCGAGTACATCTGCGCGAGCGGAAAGCTCCAGGCCGAGGTCACGGTCTTCTCGTTCAAGAAGATGATCGCCGCGATCGACGCGAAGAAGTTCGACGGCGAGAAGGGGGGCATGCCGGTCCTCAAGTTCGAGGACGTCCTCGAGGCGAAGGTGCCGGTCGGACTCGGTCCGCTCCACACGCAGTTCGACGACAAGGGCAACGCCTACACCTCGCTCTTCCTCGACTCGCAGATCGCGAAGTGGAAGGTCGGCCCGCCGTGGAACGTCGAGGACAAGGTCGACATCTACTACTCCGTCGGCCACCTCATGACCTCGGAGGGCGACACGCGCCACCCGACCGGCGAGTACCTCGTCTCGATGAACAAGCTCGCGAAGGACCGCTATCTTCCGGTCGGGCCCTCCCATCCGGAGGCCACGCAGCTCTTCGACCTGAAGACGCCGAAGATGGAGCTCCTCTACGACTTCCCCACCTATCCGGAGCCGCACTACGCGCAGATGATCCGGGCGGAGAAGCTGACGCCGCTCAAGATCTACTCGCTGGCCGAGAACGCGAATCCCTGGAAGATCACGTCGGCCGAGGAAGCGCGCATCGTTCGGAAGGGGAAACGGGTCGACGTCTACATGCTGACGATCCGGACGCACTTCACCCCCGACGTCGTCCGCGTGGCCCAGGGCGACACGGTCTACTTCCACGTGACGAATCTCGAGCAGGATCAGGACATCACGCACGGCTTCGGGATCACGTTCTCGAGCAAGAACACGCAGGTCGACCCCGGCGAGACGAAGACGATCCGCTGGGTCGCGGAGCGCGCGGGCGTGAATCCTTTCTACTGCACGAACTTCTGCAGCGCGCTCCATCAGGAGATGCAGGGATACATCCAGATCAATCCCCCGGGCACCCCGATCGCGGCGATCCAGCGGCCGGACCCGAAGAAGCTCGAGGAAGTCGCGGCACTGCTCAAGCGGTAGGCACGACCGGCGGACGAGGGGGCGGGGCGCGACGCTCCGCCCCTCGCCGCGCCCGACCCGGCGGAAGGAGAGACAGGTGGGATACCTCGGTGGCGCGTTCTCGACGTCCGAACGGCGGCTGATCCTGGTCGCGGCGGTCGTACTCTTGCCCGTCTTCTTCCTGCCGATCCTTCCGGTCTGGCACATGAAGCTCTGGGCCCCGCAATACCGCGAGGGGCTCACGCTCTCGATCTACTCGAACACCATTCGCGGCGACCTCGACAAGATCAACACGCTGAACCACTATGTCGGCATGAAGGCGATCACGCCGTCCGACTTCCGCGAGTTCACCTATCTTCCCCAGGCGCTCACCGCGCTCGGCGTCTGCGCTCTGCTGGCGGCGCTCTTGAACCGACGCTGGCTCGCGATCCTCGGATGGCTCGTCTTCACCGGCTTCGCGGTCGTCATGTTCCGGGACTACGCGAACTGGCTCTATCACTACGGCCACGACCTGAACCCGCACGCCGCCATCAAGCTCCCTTCCTTCACGCCGCCCCTCGTCGGGTACGCGAAGATGGCGAACTTCCGGGTGCTGAGCGTTCCCGGCGTGGGGACCCTCCTGCTCGGCGCGGCCTGGGCCATCGGGCCGATCGTCTTCTTGCTGGAACGGCGCGCGCTCAAGCGCGCCGCCGGCAAGTCGTGAGAGGTCCCGGCTCGCGGCCCGCGGCGACGCTCGCGGCGCTCGCGGCCTGCCTGATCGCACTCCCCTCGGCGCCGAGCGACGCGGCCACGATCCTCGTGCCGCCCGGGCCCGGCTCGCTGTCTCGCGCCTGCGCCGAAGCCGCCTCCGGCGACACGCTCCTCCTCGCCGCGGGACGCCACGACGGAAGCGCCGTCGTCGATCGCCCCCTCACGATCCGCGGCGAGGCGGGCGCCGTCGTCCGCGGCGACTCGACCGGCTCGGTCCTCTTCGTCACCGCCTCGTCCGTGCGGATCGAGGATCTCGCCGTCGAGCGAAGCGGCGACCAGCCCCTGTCGATCGACGCGGGCGTTCTCGTGAAGGGCGCCTCCCGCGTCCGCGTCACGCGGGTCCGGATGCGGGACGTCCTCTACGGCGTGGCGGCCGAGCGGGCCGAATCGCTCGTCGTCGAGGACTGCGATCTCCGGGGCCGGGCGAAACCGACCGGCGAGGTCGAGTTCTCGATGGACGACTCGAACGGGAACGGCGTCCATCTCTGGTACTGCCACGACTCGTCGGTCCGTTCCTGCCGCATCACGCGCTTCGTGGACGGGATCTACCTCTCGTTCGCGTTCCGGGCCGAGATCCGCGGAAGCCTCCTCTGGGAGAACAGCCGCTACGGGCTCCACACGATGTACTGCCAGGAAAACCGCCTCGAGGAGAACCGCTTCACGCGGAACATCGCCGGCTGCGCGATCATGTTCTCGAATCGTCTCCGCATCGAGCGGAACGACTTCGTGCTGAACCGGGGGCCGCGCACCTACGGCGTCCTCCTCCGCGACTGCTCGGACGGCCGGTTCGCCCACAACCGCTTCGTCGACAACACGGTGGGCATCTTCATGGACGGCTCGAACCGGAACGTCGTCCGGGAGAACCTCGTCCAGGACAACGGCTGGGGGCTGATCCTCTTCTCGTCGTGCGCGGGGAACGAGTTCGCCGGGAACAATTTCTGGAGCAACGACTACCCCGTGGCCCTCGACATGCGCCGGAGCGACAACCGCTTCGACGACGGCCGCCGCGGCAACTACTGGAGCGAGAACGCGCCGTACGACCTCGACGGGGACGGCGTGAGCGACATCCCCTTCTCCCCGGTGAGCGCCTTCGCGTTCCTGTCGAAGCAGTACCCCGATCTCGCCATCCTCGGGCGGAGCCCCGCGGCGGCCGCGCTGAGCGTGGCCGAGCGGACCATCCCCGCGCTCCGGCCGAGCGAGATCGTGGACCACTTCCCCCTCGTGAGCCCCGCGCCGATGGCGCCGGCCGCTCCCGCTCCCGAACCGGTCTTGCCGGCGGGACGGGGGACGCGCGCGGCGGCGCTGGCCGGGTTCGCGCTACTCGCCGCGGGCGGCGTCGCCGGGGTCTTCGTCCGGGGGCGGGCCGAGTCCCGATGATTCGCGTCGAGGGGATCAGCAAGCGCTACGGGCC
>DASTKG010000128.1:0-2197 GCA_035716005.1 Candidatus Eiseniibacteriota bacterium | reverse complement strand
GGTTTCGCCCCCAGCTCCTTGATGGCGAAGGCGAGGCTCTCCAGCTCGATCGAGAGGTTCACGGTGCGAAGCGCCGTGGTCGGCGGGATCTGGATGCGGCGGTGCGCAAAGTTGAGGATGCCATGCATCCCCGCCGCCACGACGCGGTCGGCCACCGACTGCGCGGCCCGCGCCGGAACGGCGATGACGGCGATCTCGAGGCCGAGCCGCTCCGTCTCGGTCTTCAGCGTGTCGAGGTGCATGACCGTGAGGTCGCGCCACTTCTGCCCCACGCGGTCCTCGCTCACGTCGAAGAGCGCGACGATGTCGAAGCCCTGCCGGCGGAACTCCTTGTAGGCGAAGAGGGCGGAGCCCATGTTTCCGGCGCCGATCAGCGCGACGCGCCAGCGGCGGTTCAGACCGAGGATGAGGCGGATTTCCTTCTTGAGGCGGACGACCGCGTAGCCGAGGCCGCGCTTCCCGAAGTTGCCGAAGTAGGAGAGGTCCTTCCGGACCTGCGCCGAGGTGACGCCGCTCGCGTGCGCGAGCCCCTGGGAAGAGACGGTGCGCTCTCCCTCCGACTCCAGCTCTTCGAGAACGCGGTAATACCCCGAGAGGCGCCGAACGGTCGACGCCGGAATCCGCGTGTCGTGCGTCAGAACCCTAGGCCTCCTCGTCCTCTTCCTTCTCTTCGACGCGGGCGACGTCGATCAGCTGATCGCCCTCTTCGAGATTGATGAGGCGAACGCCCTGCGTGTTCCGGCCGATCTCGGAGATCCCCGACACCGGCGTGCGGATGATGATCCCGCCGCGCGTGATGAGCATCACCTCGTCCTCGGGCACGACCTCGATGGCGGCCACCACCTGGCCGTTCCGGTCGTTCGCCTGGATCGAGATGATTCCCTTCCCGCCGCGGCCCGTCACGCGGTACTCGGAGATGGGGGTGCGCTTCCCGTAGCCGTTCTCGGTGGCGACGAGGAGGCTGGCGGCGCGCTTCACGGCGATCATGCCGACCACCGCGTCGTTCTCCTCCAGCGTCACGCCGCGAACGCCGTGGGCCGAGCGTCCCATCGGGCGGACGTCGGTCTCGCGGAAGCGGATGGCCTGGCCGTCGCGCTTGGAGAGGATGATGTCCTGCGTCCCGTCGGTGATGGCGACGTCGATGAGGCGGTCTCCCTCGTCGATCCCGATCGCCACGATGCCGCCGCGGCGCGGATTGGCGTAGGCGTCGAGCGGCGTCTTCTTCACGGTTCCCTGCGACGTGGCCATGATGAGGAAGCGGGCCGGGTCGAACTCCTTCACCGTGAGGACCGCGGCGACGCGCTCGCTCTGGCCGATGTCGACCAGGTTCACGATCGCCTTCCCCTTCGCCGCGCGCCCGGCCTGCGGGATCTCGTGCACCTTCACCCAGTGGACGCGCCCGAGGTCGGTGAAGACGAGCATGTAGGCGTGGGTGGAGGCGACGAAGAGATGCTCGATGAAGTCCTCCTCGCGCGTCCCGGCCCCGGTGATGCCGCGTCCGCCGCGGCGCTGGCTCCGGTAGGCGGTGAGCGGGAGGCGCTTGATGTAGCCCGCGTGCGAGAGCGTGACCACCATGTCCTCCTCGGCGATCAGGTCCTCGACGTCGAATTCGCCGGAGGCGGCCTCGATGCGCGTGCGCCGCTCGTCGCCGTACTTCTCGCGGACCACCGCCAGCTCCTCCTTGATGATGGCGAGGACCTTGGCCGGGCTCGCGAGGATGGCGCGGAGCTGCTCGATCAGCTGGATGACCTCGAGGTACTCGTCCTCGATCTTCTGGCGCTCGAGGCCGGTGAGGCGGGCGAGGCGCATCTCGAGGATCGAGTTGGCCTGGATCTCCGAGAGGCCGAAGCGCGTCATGAGCCCCTCGCGCGCCCGCTCGGTGTTGGCCGACGCCTTGATGAGGGCGACGATCTCGTCGATGTTGTCGAGGGCGATCTTGTAGCCCTCGAGGATGTGGGCGCGCTTCTCCGCCTCATTCAAGTCGTACTGGGTGCGCCGTACGACCACTTCCTGCCGGTGCGCGACGTAGTGGGAGATCATCTCCTTCAGCGTCAGAGTCATCGGCCGCTTGCCGACGAGCGCCAGCATGTTCGCGCCGAAGGTGGTCTGCATCTGCGTGTGCTTGTAGAGCTGGTTCAGCACCACGCGCGGCTGGGCGTCGCGCTTCAGTTCGATGACGATCCGCATCCCGTCGCGG
>DASTKG010000127.1:0-10167 GCA_035716005.1 Candidatus Eiseniibacteriota bacterium | reverse complement strand
GAGCGTCCAGAAGTAGCCAGTGTACGAATTCGGGTTCCGGCCGTCGAGCGACCACTTGTTCATGAGGTGGATCATCGCCGCGAGCGCGTCGCGCGGCGTGGCCGACCATTCGAGAATCTTCTTCCCCCAGAGCATGCGCAGATAGTTGTGGAACCACCCCTCGCGCTTGAGCTGGTTCATCGCGGCGTTCCAGAGGGGATCGTGCGTGCGCGCCGCTTCGAGATCGTCGATCGAATAGACGCGCGGCCTTGGATCGCCGGCGTGTTTCTCCAGCGTGCGCCTCGCCCACTCGGGGAGCGATTCGTAGCGGTCGTAGTCGTCGCGGTGGGCGCAGAAGTTGTAGCCGAGTTCGCGCCAGGTCACCAGCTGATCGAGAAACGCCTCCGCCGCCTCGCTCATGCCCCACCATCCGGCTCGTTGGCCGGACGATTTCACGGCGAGCCGATCGGCGGTCCATCCTTCGTGCCGAGCGACGGCCTCGAAAACCTGGTGCGCCGACGCGTGGCCGAAGTGGAGGTAGGGCGAGAGCCCGCTCGTCCCGTCGATCTCCGGTTCGTTCCGGTCCTCGGGGTAGCGGTCGAGGCGCTCGGTGATGAAGCGCTCCGCGACGCCGGCCGCGGCATCCGCTCCGCCTCGCATCGCCGCCACGCCGACCGAATGGTCGAGCGGGAGCGCGGCGAGGGCCGCGGCGTCTCCTTGCAGGAGCGCGGAAGAGGCGGGGGGCCAGCGCGGAGCGATCTCCGCCGGGATGACCGGCGCCGCCGGAAAGCGCGCGCCGTCGAGAGGATCGGCCGCGGGGAATTCCCGGAGATGCTGATGGAGCGCCCGCTGCAGATGGCGCCGGAACGCGTACGCCGTCGGGAAGACGACGTCGGTCGCGCGCATCGGGTAGAGCCCGTTCGAATCGACCGCCTCCACGCGCGTGTCGATCCGCCGCGCGGCCGCCTCGGTCATGCGCGGGATCATGAAGGCGGGGAAGTCGTCGGTCACCACGACCGCCGCCCGCGCCGCGAGCGCGGCGACCAGCCCCTTGCCCGCTCCGCGCGAAGGCTCGACGTAAGGGTAGTAGAGGAGCCGCTTCCCGGCGAAGGCCCGCGCGTTCGCGGACATTCCATCGAGGATGAAACGGTGGAATCGGTCGCACGCCCACGGGTAATCGCAGCGGAGCGCCTCGAGCACGACGAGCGGCTTCCCGAGGCGTTCGGCCCACTCCACGGCGCGCTGCAGGGCGAAATTCCACCCCGGCCGCCGCGCCATGACCATCCAGTAGAGGACGTAGTCGGCGTCGAGGCGGGGCGATGCCTCGCGAAGGGCGCGGACGCGGATGGCGGGGGTCGGTGTCATGTCGAGGGATCGAGTATACGCGACCGCCGCCGCGCGACTCCCGCCCCGATGGCTCGGTTCCCGGCCGCCCGACTCGGGTACACTCCACGCCTGGCCCGCCGCCTCGAGGGAGGATCCGCCACTGAACAAGCCGTCGGACAAGCAGCGTCGAACGGAATCGACCCGGATTCTCCTCGGAGCGCGATCGAAGTCGCGCGCCGAGCGCGAGGAGAGCCAGGAGCAGCTCCATACGCTCATCGACGGAGAGCTCCACGGCGTGGCGGAGCGCGCCGCCCGGAGCGAGCGCCCCGACTACACCGTCGCGCCGGCGGCTCTCCTACAAGAAATCTACCTCCGGCTCATCGACCGCTCCCGGGTCGACTGGAGCGACCGCGCCCGCTTCCTTCGGATCGCGGCGCGCGCCATGCGCCAGCTCCTGGTCGACCAAGCCCGCACCCATCGCGCCTCCAAGCGTGGCAGCGCCTGGCGGCGTGTCGTGATCGATCAGGAAGTCATCGTCCCTGGAACCACGACGTTCGATCTCGTCGTCCTCGGCGACGCCTTCGAGAGGTTGGCGAAGCGGGACGCGCGCGCGGCCGGCGTCACGGAGATGAGGCTCTTCGCGGGGCTGACGCCGACGGAGATCGCCTATCTGTTGGGCGTCTCGGAGCAGACGGCCGAGGCCGATTGGTCCTTCGCGCGCCGGTGGTTGAAGAGGGAGATCGGCGAGGCATGACCGGCGCGGAGTCCGCGGGCGTGGAGACCGCCGGGGCGGGTCGAACCGCCGATCCGATGGAATCGAAGCGCGAATCGGTCCTTCTCACCGGCGCCACCGGCTACGTCGGCGGACGACTCCTCCCTCGGCTGGAAGCGCGCGGCCTCCGCGTCCGCTGTCTCACGCGCCATCCGGAGGCGCTCCGCCCTCGCGTCGCGGCCGGCACCGAGGTCGTGGCCGGCGACGTCTCCGTGCCCGCGACGCTGGCTCCCGCCTTCGCCGGCGTGACCACCGCCTACTACCTGGTTCACTCCATGGGGACCGCGGGGCATTTCGTCGAGGAAGACCGCGCCGCGGCGGAGGCGTTCGGCGCGGCGGCCCGCGCGGCGGGCGTGCGACGGATCGTCTACCTCGGCGGACTGGGGGGCGAGACGGAACTCTCCGATCACCTCGCGAGCAGGCAGGAAGTCGGACGCGTCCTCGCCGCCTCGGGCGTGCCGGTCGTCGAGTTCCGCGCCTCCATCATCATCGGTTCGGGCTCCTTCTCGTTCGAGATGGTCCGCGCGCTTTCGGAGCGGCTTCCGGTGATGGTGACGCCGCGCTGGGTCCGCACGCCCGCGCAGCCGATCGCGATCGAGGACGTGCTCGCCTACCTTCTCGAGGCGCTCGACGCGCCGGCGGACGTGCGGGGCGTCTTCGAGATCGGAGGCGCCGACCGCACGTCGTATCTCGGAGTGATGCAGGAGTACTCGCGCCAGCGCGGGCTTCGCCGGCTCATGATCCCGGTGCCGTTCCTGACGCCGACCCTCTCGAGTCTCTGGCTCCGGCTCATCACGCCGCTCTACGCCCCTGTCGGCCGCGCGCTCATCGAAGGCGTGCGGAACGAAACCGTGGTGCGCGACGATCGCGCGCTCCGGGTCTTCGGCGTGAAGCCTCGCGGGCTCCGCGAAGCGGTGCGTCGCGCGCTCGAGAACGAGGACCGCGATTTCGCCGAGACGCGCTGGTGCGACACGTTCGCGTGGGAGGAGCGCGCCGCGGCGAAGACGTATCGGACGCGCGTGGTCGATTCACGCGCGTTGCGTGTTCGCTCCACGGCCGAATCGGCGTTTCTGCCCATAGAGCGGATCGGTGGGGGGAACGGCTGGTACTTCGGCGGCTGGCTCTGGTGGCTCCGCGGCATCCTCGACATCTTCGTCGGCGGACCCGGGCTCCGGCGAGGCCGAAGGGATCCGGAGCTTCTTCGCCCGGGTGACACGGTCGACTTCTGGCGGGTGGAGGCGTGCGAGCCCCCACGGCTCTTGAGACTCCGGGCCGAGATGAGGCTCCCCGGGCGGGCCTGGCTCCAATTCGAGGTCGCGGACGCGGGGCCCGGGGAGGTGGAGATCCGCCAGACCGCGATCTTCGATCCCCGAGGCCTGTTCGGGCGCCTCTACTGGTACGCCCTGGTGCCGCTTCACGCCCTGGTGTTCGGGGGGATGCTGCGGGGGATCGCTCGAAGGGCCGAAAGAGGCTAGTCCGGACCCTCCCACCTCCTGGTGGATTAGGATAGAATCTCGGTGCGCGGACTCCCCGATTTTTCCGCGCCAATGCGGAATTTCCGATGCGATCACGCAGATCGGAATCTGGGCTCGGCCCCGCTTCCCGAGGGATCGAGCCCCAAGGGGAGTCCGATTCTGACCGAATCCGCGAACAGGCCAGAGCCATCCGAGCCGACGCGACTTCTCCTGGGCGCCCGTGCCGCGGCCGGCGCCGAGCGGGAGGGAAACCGCGACCGGCTCTTCGCGCTTCTCTACGAAGAGCTTCACGCCATGGCGCGGCGCGCCATGCGCCGCGAACGCTCGGACCACACGCTCACTCCCACCGCCCTCATCCACGAGCTCTATCTCCGACTGGTCGACCAAACCCGGATCGACTGGGCCGACCGCGCCCGTTTCTTCGAGATCGCCGCGCGCGCGATGCGGCAGATTCTGATCGACCACGCCCGAGCCCATCGCGCCGCGAAGCGGGGAGGCGGATGGCGGAAGGTGACGCTCGAGGCGAACGTCCTCGACGAGCAGGCGAGCACGTTCGATCTCGTCGCCCTTGGCGACGCCTTCGATAAGCTGGCGGAGAAGGACGCGCGAGCCGCCACCGTCGCCGAGCTCAAGATCGTCGCGGGGCTCACGATCGAGGAGATCGCTCACGTCCTGGAGGTCTCGCCCAGGACGGTGGACACGGACTGGGCGTTCGCCCGGCGGTGGTTGAGCCGGGAGATCGGGAAAGAGTGACCTCCGACTCGCGGCACCAGCGTGTGAAGGAGGCGGTCTACGAGGCGCAGGGCCTCGTCGGCGAGGCTCGCCTCGTGTTTCTGGAGCGTCTGGACGCGGAGGATGTCGAGTTGGCCGCCGAGGTCCGTAGCCTCCTCGACGAGAAGACCCGCCTCGACGCGACCGGCCGCGGGGTGACGGCGGTCGCGGCCGATCTCCTGCGTCGATCCGGCGCCGCCGCGGACGCGGCCGCCGGCGGCGTCCGCCAGGTCGGGCCCTACCGGCTCCTGGAAGTGATCGGCACCGGAGGAATGGGCGCCGTCTATCGAGCGGAGCAGCTCTCACCGATCCACCGCGAAGTCGCGGTCAAACTCCTCGTGGGCGGGATCTCCGTCGGACGCCTCGCCGAGCGCTTCGTCGCGGAACAGCACGCGCTGGCGCGGATGAATCACCCGGGGATCGCGCGCATCCTGGACGCCGGCGGCGATGAGACCGGAACTCCCTATCTCGTGATGGAACTGGTTCGCGGGGCTCCGATCACGGAGTTTTGCCGCGAAAAGCGGCTCCCGCCTCGGGACGTGCTGGAGCTCTTCGTCTCGGTCTGCCGCGCCGTCCAGCACGCCCACCAGAAGGGGATCATTCACCGCGATTTGAAGCCGGCGAACATCCTCGTCGCCGAGGTGGACGGAAAGCCCGCGGCGAAGATCATCGACTTCGGAATCGCGCGAGTCGTGGAGAGCGACGGGGGCCCGGCCCGCGGGGCCCTTCTCACCGGCGAAGGGCAGGTCCTCGGCACCCTCGAGTACATGAGCCCCGAACAAGCGACCGGGCGCGTGCGCCAGATCGACACCCGGACCGACGTCTACTCGCTCGGGGCCGTGCTCTACGAACTCCTGACGGGCGCCTTGCCCCACGACCTCCGCGGACTCTCGCTGACGGAGGCGATCTCCGTCATCGCGAACGACGCGCCCCGGCCGTTCCGCGTGACGCGAACGGCTGGCCGGCGCCCCGCCGGCGATCTGGAAACGATCGTGCGGAAGGCTCTCGAAGCCGAGCCGGTGCGGCGCTACGAAGGCGCGGGCGCGCTCGCCGACGACGTCGAGCGCTACCTCCGCGCCGAGCCGATCGTGGCGAGGCCGCCGAGCACGTTCTATCAGTTGCGAACCACGATGAGGCGCCATCGTTCGGCGGTCCTCGTGGGGGGCGCGCTCTTCGTGGGGCTCGTGGTGTTCGGCGTCTCGATGTCGTTCCTCTATGCGGGCCAGACACGGGAGCGCGAGCGCGCCGAGGCCGAGGCGGCACGAGCCAAGGCGGTCAACGCGTTCCTGGAGGAGTCGTTCGCCGCGGCGAACCCGAACGACCTGGGCGCGAGGGCGACCGCGGTTCAGGTGTTTCATCGCGCGTTGGCCCGGATCGATCAGGCCTTCGGGGCGCAGCCCGACATCCGAGCGTCGCTCAAGCATACGTTCGGGGAGACGATCGCCGGGCTCGGAGAGCCGATTCGCGCCGAATCGCTCCTGACCGTCGCCCTGAGCGAGCGCGCTCGCATCCATGACGACCATCATCCGGACCTCTTTGCCACCCGGCTGGCGCTGGGCGGGATCGCCCTCGAGCGAAGCCAGTTCCACAGGGCCGATTCCATCGCGGCCGACGCCCTGTTGCGCCGAGGCGGGGCAGCCACGAACTCCGAGAAGCGCGACGCGCTGCGGCTGCGCGGACGAGCCGTATACAGGAGCGATGCCGCCGTCGCGGAGAGTCTCCTGGCGGTGGCCTACGAGCTTGCCGTCAGCGCCCATCCGCGGGACGAATCGGCCGTGGGCGATCTCCTGCAGGAGCGAGGGGAAGTCGCCGCCGCCAGAGAGGAGTATGGCCAAGCGGACTCGCTATACCGCGCTTCCATCGGGATCCTGACCCGCACGCGAGGCGAGTACCATCCTTCGACGCTCTCCGCCTACGACAAACTGGCCATGAACCTTGCCGCATCCCTGGCCATCGACTCGGCGTTGGCCGTCTTTCGGGCGAACCTCGAAAGGCACGTCCATGTCTACGGACCCGACCATGTGCGCGTGGCCGACGCGCGGAACAACCTCGCGACCTCTCTCCTTCGGTTCGATCAGGTCGGGGAAGCGGAGCAGCTCTTCCGGCGGGCGGTGGCGACCTGGGAGCGGCAATACGGCCCGGCGCACGAGAACGTGGCCATCGGATATTCGAACGTAGCGTACTCCTTGCACTGTCTCGACCGACTCGAGGAAGCGGAGGCCTGGTATCGCAAATCGCTCGAATCCGCCGTCGCCGCGAGGCTCGACCAGAACGGCTCCCTCTGGTACAGGAACCTCGCCGCCATCGCGATCGATCGTGGCCATCTCGTCGATGCGATGCATTGGGCGCGCCGCGCCGTATCGTGGTCCGCCGGAACGGACTTCCACTGGCAACGAGGCGTCGACCTTCAGTGTCTGGCCGAAGTCCACCTCGATGCGGGGAGGCCCGATAGCGCCCTTCACTACGAGGAGATCTCGTTGGCCGAGTTGCGCCGCGATCAGGTCCCTGAAACCCACAGCGGACCGGTCGTCCTCGCCCTCGCGCTCGCCCGCACCGGCCGAGTCGCCGAGTCCGATTCCATCCTGAGCGCGGTCAGGGGACCGCTCGTGAACGGCAGGGTCGACTGGCCCGTCGACAAGCGCCGCGCCTACAGGCGCCTGGTCGCCCATTACCGCGGTATCGGCCGCCCCGAGGAGGTCGCTTACTATCGGGCCGCCCTAAATCGGCTGCCGCGCTAAGAAAGTTCTGCGCTCTTTCCTCGCGTTTCCCGCACCTAGGCACATCAGGCTCCCCACCGACTCAGTCGGTTCACGTCCGTCGTGATCATCGTTCTCGTGGTCTCGGCGCTTCGGGCGCCCGCCGAATCGGCGGCGCGACCGAGTGCATCATCACGTGCTTGCGGCACGTAGGGGGGGCATCATGCTGCGGCAGTTCTCACCCATTCCATTGGCGTCCAACTCACTAGGTTCCCCGGAAGGCTCCCTTCGCCGCGCGGCGGCGATCGGAGTCCTGCTGCTCTTCGCCTCGTTCTGGATCCTGGGAGGGGTCGCGGTCGCGTCCGCGGCGCCGCGGGATCAAGGGCCCGAGGTCATCGTCAAGTTGCGGGCGCCCGGAACCGCCGGCCGAACCCAGGACGGCGCGTTCCGACTAGGCACGCCCGAAGTGGATCGAGTACTCGGCCGTTACCAGGCGCAGGCGGTGACGCCGGCGTTTCCAGGAGGCCGACCCGAGACCCAGGAGATTCGCCGACGATACGGACTCGACCGCTACTACAAGATCCGGCTGCGTCCCGGCGCGGACGCCCGGGCGGCCGCGGCCGAAATGAGGCGGGCCCCCGAGGTCGAACTGGCGACGGCGGGGGAGGGGGCGCGACTCGACGCCGACGCCTCGACGGCGGCCACGGCCGAGGTGTTGCCCGATGACCCGAGCTTCGGCATCCAGTGGGGGCTGAGAAACACCGGGGCGGACATCGGTCTCGCGATGCCGTTCGAGGCGGACGCGGACATCGACGCCACCGAGGCGTGGGATCTCACCACCGGAAGCTCGTCGGTGACCGTCGCGCTCATCGGCACGGGCATCGACTACGCCGAGCCTGAACTCGCCGGCCGCTTCTTCGAGAACGCCGCGGAGGCTTCAGGATTCCCCGGCTTCGACGACGACTCCAACGGCTTCATCGACGACACGCACGGGTGGGACTGGATCGAGGGAGACGCCAATCCGGGCCATCTGCCGGACGACCCGCTAAACCTCAACCAGGCTGCGATCGATCTCGGCGCGACCCGAGTCGCGAGCGTCATCGGCGCTCAAGGAAACAACGCGGTCGGGATGTCCGGTATCGACTGGGGCTGCCGAATCTTGGCGCTCCGGCTCACCTCGGGTAGTTACTTCGCTTCCTACTCGGATCTGATGAACAGCTACCTCTACGCGGCGGAACTCGGGGCGCGCGTGATCGTGACGTCGATCGTGACCTACGATCTGCTCGCCGAAGAACTGACGATGCAGCGCGACGTCATGGCGGCGGCACAGGCCATGGGTGCCGTCGTCGTCGCGCCGATCGGGACTTCGACCGTGGACGGCGTCAATCCGATCTACTATCCGGCGCCGCTTCCCGGTGTGCTGGGTGTCGCCACCTCGCAGGGCGAGGATCTCCACTGCGATACGGGCCGGTGCGCCCACTGGAGCATCGCCGGGCCCCACGTCGCGCTGGCGGCCCCGGGGCGCAGGATCCTCACGATCAATCCCGTGGCCGGAGCGCCGAGCACCCTCCTTCTCAATTCCGGTGGCGGCTTCGCGGCCGCGCACGTCGCCGGCACGGCGGCGCTGGCGCTCTCGGCGAATCCCGCGCTCACGTCGGAGCAACTCAGCTCGATCCTGAAATACTCCGCCGACGACCAGGTGGGCGACCCGGCCGAGGACGTTCCCGGCTGGGACCCCCTGCATGGATTCGGTCGCCTCAACTCGCGTCGCGCGGTCGAGTGGGCGACGGCGTCGCCCGTCGATCTCTCCCCGCCGGGAGTCATCTCGATCGCGCCGGCGGCGCTCACGGCCGCGGAGAACAGCGGCGCGGCGACACTCACGCTTTCCCGCACCGGGGGATCGCACGGCAGCGTCAGCGTGAGCTGGGGGACCGCCGACGGCACCGCGCAGAACGGCGTCGACTACGGGAACAACTTCACGCCGGAGCAACTCGTCGTCACCTGGGCGGACGGGGACGCGACCGACAAGTCGATCTCGGTGCCCCTCATCGACAACGCGCTCGTGGACGGCGACCGCGCCTTCACGGTCGGGCTGGCGGGCCCCACCGGCGGCGCTTCGATCGCCGTCGGGGCATCCGAGTCGATCGTCACCATCGCGGACGACGACAACCCTCCGGCCGCCATCGATCCGATCGGCGACGTGGACACGTCCGAGGGCGTCACGGTGACGGTGCCGGTGCACGCTTCCGATGCCGAGGGCGACGCGGTCTCCCTCACGGCCCAGCTTCCCGCGTTCGGAGTCCTGAACGCGCCCCTTTCGGGAGCCGGCGACCTGACGACCACCATCACCCTCACTCCCGGCTATGCCGATGCCGGCAGCCACTTCGCGCTCGTGCAAGAGGCGGGGGGCGCGTCCGAGCCATTCAGCATCACGGTCTCGAACGTCGACCGCGCCCCCGCCGTCACGGCTCCGGCCTCCGTGTCCGGATACGAAAGTGTCGCGATTGCCTTCACGGTGGCCGCGGGCGATCCGGACGGCGAGGCGGTCACGAACCTCGCGACGACCGCGCTTCCGCTCGGGGCGACCTTCACCCCTGCCGCCGACAATTCGAGCGGCGACTTCGCATGGACGCCCGCGGTCGGGCAAGCGGGCCCCTACTCGGTCACCTTCCAGGCGACGGCGGGAGCGGGCGCCCTGACCGGCTCGGCCACGACGGCCATTACGGTTTCGCCCCAAAACCTCCCGCCGGTCGTGGTGGCGCCGGCGTCCCTCTCGTCTCCGGCCGGGATCACGATCAACTTCGCCGTCACGGCCACGGATCCGGAAGGCGAAGTGATCGAGCGACTCGTCATGAGCGGCCTCACGAAGGGGAGCACCTTCACGACCAGCGGCGTCGGCACGCCGACGGCCACCGGAACCTTCACCTGGACGCCGCCATCGGCGCAGACGAGGACGTTCACGTTCACCGCCTCGAACGGATGCGGGACTCTGCCTTGCCTCTTCAATGGCTCCGCCTCCACGGTGATCACCGTCACGGCCGGCGTTCCGACCCTTTCGCTCTCGCTCTCGAACTACACCGTGAACGAGGCCGCGGGCACGGCCACCATCACCGTGACCCGGGGCGTTTCCTCCGTCGGGACGGTCACG
>DASTKG010000126.1:0-4339 GCA_035716005.1 Candidatus Eiseniibacteriota bacterium | reverse complement strand
GCTCCTGAACAAGCCGTGGATCGAGGAGGAGGACGGCGGGATCGACATCGTCGAGGGGAGCCAGCACAAGTACCCGCAGTGCCAGCTCATCTTCGACCGGACGACGCAGGAGTGCTTCGCCTTCTGCACCTACTGCTTCCGGCACGCGCAGGTCCGCGGCGACGAGGACATGTTCGTGCAGGAGGACATCGCACAGGTTCACGACTACCTGCGCGGCCACCCGGAAGTCACCGACCTGCTCGTCACGGGCGGGGACGCGGGATACATGCCCGTCGGGCGGCTGCGGGAGTACGTGACGCCGATCCTCGAAGACCCCCGCCTGCTGCAGATTCGCACGATCCGGCTCGGCTCGCGCATGCTCACGTATCAGCCCGAGCGCGTCCTCGCGCCGCGGTACGAGAAGATGCTGGAGCTCTTCGACCTTCTGCACGACAACGGCGTGCAGCTCTCCTGGATGGCGCATTTCTCCACGCCGCGGGAGCTCCTGAATCCGAGCACGATCGCCGCCATCCGCCGGCTCCAGCGTCACGGCGTCGTGGTGCGGAGCCAGAGTCCCATCATGAATCACATCAGCCTCTTCACCGACGACCAGGGCCACGTGGACGTCCAGCGCTCGGCGCAGAACTGGATCGACCTGGCCAACGTGCTGGGAACGCTCGCCGTGCGCTTCCACTCGATGTACTGCGCCCGCGCCACCGGCGAACATCACTACTTCACGGCGCCGCTCGCGGACATCGAGAAGATCGCGAACCTCGTCTACCGGTCGGTCTCCTCGATCAATCGGCCGTCGAGGTACATCACCATGACCACCTCCGCCGGCAAACTCTCCATCCTCGGGACGGCCGAGGTGGGCGGGCAGACGGCGTTCGCGCTCAAGTTCAACGAGAGCCGGAACATGGCCTGGATGGATCGAGTCTTCCTGGCCAAGTACGACGCCCGGACGAATCGCGTCGACTTCCTGAAGCCGTTCGACACGCCGGAGTTCTTCTTCGAGAAGGAGCTACGCGAGATCGAGCAGAAGCTGATCGAAGTGCACGAACGGCGCCGGAAGGCGGGGACGACGGCATGATCGACAAGCGGTGCGAAGCCGCGGCCGCCGCGGTGGCGGACGTGCGCGACGGAGCCACCATCATGATCGGAGGCTTCGGCGAAGCGGGAAGCCCGATCGAGCTGATCCACGCGCTCATCGACGCGGGCCCGCGCAACCTCACCGTCGTCAGCAACAACACGGGGAGCGGCCGCGTCGGCCTGGCGGCGCTGATCGCCCGCGGGCAGGTCCGGAAGATGATCTGCTCCTACCCGCGAAGCGCCAACTCGATGGTCTTCCCGGAACTCCACCGCCGGGGCGAGATCGAGCTCGAGTTGGTGCCGCAGGGGACGCTCGCCGAGCGAATCCGTTGCGGCGGGGCGGGGATCCCGGCATTCTACACGGCGACGGCCGTCGGCACGGTTCTGGCGGAGGGGAAGGAATCGCGGCGATTCGAAGGCTCGGAGTACGTCATGGAGCGCGGCCTGCGGGCCGACTTCTCGCTGGTGAAGGCCGACCGGGCCGACCGGTACGGGAACCTCGTCTATCGCCGCACCGCCCGGAATTTCGGCCCGATCATGTGCACCGCGGCCGAGACGACGATCGTGCAGGTGCGCGAGATGACCGAGGTCGGGGCGATCGACCCCGAGTGCGTCGTGACGCCCGGGGTCTTCGTCGACCGAATCGTCGTCGTTCCCGAGCCGCAACAGGAGTCGGTGCTCGTGAAGGAAGGGCGGGTTTACCCATGAAGGGCTGGAGTCGCGAGGAGATGGCCCAGCGCGTCGCCGCGGACATTCCCGACGGCGCCTACGTCAATCTCGGCATCGGCATCCCGGAGCTGGTCGCGCAGTTCGTCCCGCGCGACCGCGAGTTCATCTTTCAGACGGAGAACGGGCTCCTGGGCATGGGGCCCTCCCCGCCGGCGGGCGCCGAGGACCCCGAGCTGATCAACGCCGGGAAGAAGGCCGTGACCGCGATTCCCGGGGCCGCCTACTTCCACCACGCCGACAGTTTCACCATGATTCGCGGCGGGCACATCGACGTCTGCGTCCTGGGCGCCATGCAGATCTCGGCGCGGGGGGATCTCGCCAACTGGTCGACCGGGGAGGCGGACGCCATCCCCGCGGTCGGCGGCGCCATGGATCTCGTCGCCGGCGTGAAGCGGATCCTCGTCATGACCGAGCACACGACCAAGACGGGCGAGCCGAAGATCGTCGCGGAGTGCACGTATCCGCTCACGGGCCGCGGCGTCGTGGACCGCGTCTACACGAACCTGGCGGTGCTGGACGTGACGGAGGAGGGCGTCGCCGTGCGCGAGCTGGCCCCCGGCGTCTCGTTCGAGGAGGTCCGGGCGAAGACGGGCGCGCCGCTGCTCCCCATGGCGCAGGAGAGTGCACGATGACCCCCAGCACGCAGACCACACGCAGCCAGGAACTCTACGAGCGCGCCCTCCGCGTCCTGCCCGGCGGCGTGAGCCGAAACGCCGTGCTTCGCCGGCCGCACCCGTTCTACGCGGTTCGGGGCGAAGGATGCCACGTCATCGACGTCGAAGGCGTCCGGCGGATCGACTTCGCGAACAACATGTGCTCGCTCATCCACGGGCACGCGCACCCCGCCGTCGTGGCGGCCGTCGTCGAGCAGCTTCAGCGCGGCACCGCCTTCACGTTCGCCACCGAGGCGGAGGTGCTCTACGCGGAGCATATGAACCGGCGCGCGCCGGGCTTCGAGAAGATCCGCTTCGTCAACTCGGGCACCGAGGCCGTCATGACCTGCCTCAAGGCCGCCCGCGCGTTCACCGGCCGGGCCAAGATCGCGAAGACCGAGGGTGCGTATCACGGGCTCTACGACTACGCCGAGGTGAGCCAGACGTCGAACCCGGCCAACTGGGGCGACGCCGCCCACCCGCGGAGCAATCCGGTGGTGGCGGGGACGCCGCAGGGCGTCCTGGACGACGTCGTCGTGATCCCCTTCAACGATCCGGAGACGGCGGTGCGGATTCTGAGCGAGCACGCCGGCGAGCTGGCCTGCGTCCTGATCGATCCGCTCCCGCATCGCGTCGGCATGATGCCCGCGACGGTCTCCTTCATCGACGAGCTTCGCCGCTGGACCGAAAAGGACGGCGCGCTCCTCGTGTTCGACGAGGTCATCACGTTCCGAAGCGAGTACGCCGGCGCGCAGTCGTGGTACTCCCACCGGCCCGATTTGACGGCGCTCGGAAAGATGATCGGCGGCGGACTTCCGGTCGGCGCCATCGCGGGCCGCTCCGGCGTCATGGAGGTCCTGAACCCGCTGGCCGAAAAGGTGCTGTTCCCGCATTCGGGCACCTTCTCCGCCAACCCGCTCGTGATGGCCGCCGGGCGGGCCGCGATGGAGCTCTTCGATCGCGACGCGGTGGCGACGCTGAACGCGCTCGGCGACCGGGCGCGCCGGCAGATCGCCGACGCGATCCGGACCTCCGGTTTCCCCGCCTGCGTGACCGGGGCCGGTTCGCTCTTCCGGATCCACATGACGCCCGAGGCTCCGACGACCTATCGGGAGACCTACATGGATCCGGGCCGCACGCGCCTCGTCAAAGCGCTCCTCGACCATGCGTTCGAGAACGGAGTGATGCTGATCAACACCGGCTCCGGGGCTCTCTCCACCGCCATGACCGCCCGCGAGATCGACCTGCTCTCCGACGTCCTGCTCGGCGGATTCCGGAAACTCAAGGAGATGAAATGACCGCTGCCTTTGTCTGCGATGCCGTGCGAACGCCGGTCGGCCGGTACGGCGGTGTCCTGGCGCCGGTGCGCACGGACGACCTGGCCACCGTCCCCATCCGGGCTCTGATGGAGCGCAATCAAAACGTCGAGTGGTCGGCCGTCGACGACGTGATCTTCGGCTGCGCCAACCAGGCGGGGGAGGACAACCGGAACGTCGCGCGCATGGCGCTTCTGCTGGCGGGCCTTCCGGACTCGGTGCCCGGCTGCACGGTGAACCGGCTTTGCGCTTCCGGAATGGACGCCATCGCCCGGGCGTCTCACGCGATCATGGCCGACGAGGGGAAGCTGTTCGTCGCCGGCGGAGTGGAGAGCATGTCGCGCGCGCCCTTCGTGACGGCGAAGGCGACGGAGCCTTTCGGCCGAAGCGTCGAGGTCTACGATACGACGCTCGGATGGCGGTTCGTCAATTCGGGGATGAAGCAACGCTACGGCGTCGACTCCATGGCCGAGACGGCGGAGAATCTCTACCAGGAGTTCAAGATCTCCCGTGAGGATCAGGACAAGTTCGCCTGCTGGAGCCAGCAGAAGGCCTCCGACGCGCAGGGGAACG
>DASTKG010000125.1:0-3531 GCA_035716005.1 Candidatus Eiseniibacteriota bacterium | reverse complement strand
CGCGCTCCGAGGAGATCGCGGCGCGCACGCGGCGCGTGCTCGACGAGTACGTCCCGTCCCGGCTCGGCGAGACGCGATCGGCGCTCGATCGCGAGGACCGGCCCGCCACGTTCACCGTCGAGGAACTCCTTCTCCACGTCTGCACCCACGAGCTTCGCCACCAGGGGCAGATCCAGGCCATGCTTCGGCTCCTCGGACGGCCCGCGGCGCCCAATCTCGACTGGATCTGACGAGCCGGAGCTTCGGACGGCCGGCGGCGCCGGGGCGCCGTACGCCCAACGGACCCCCCCCATCGCGCCCTCTGGAGCCCTTCTCCGCGCGAAGGCCGTTCACTACCCTTCCCGAGTCAGGTCAGATGCGTCGCTCCGCGCTCGATGGTGGGAAGCCGGAGAAGGGCAGCCGGACCCTGCGACAACCAGGAGGCCTGACAAGGCTGGCACCCGAGGGAGGAGTGCCAGGCTCCCGCTCGCGGCGGTGAGCAGCGCGGTCGCGCATCGAATTTCGCGGGCGAAACGATCCTAGGGTCAGGGCTGGCTGCCGAAGGCATCACCCAGGTGCGACCTGCACCGTGGGCCACGAAGGAGCCAACCCATGACATGCACCACCTCACCGCGTCGTCCGATCCGCTGGTTGTTCCTCGCACTCCTCGTTCTCGGCCTTCCGCTCGCGGCGGCCCCCGCGTCCGGGCAGGCTCTTCTCGATCCCCTCAGCCTGACCAAGTATATCGACCCGCTCCCGATTCCCGGGGCGATGCCGATGGCAGGACCGAACTACTACGAGATCGGCGCCTACGAGATCCATCAGCAGCTCCATAGCCAGCTCCCGCCGACCTACCTCTTCGGGTACGGCGCGAGCGCCGCGACGGCCAGCTATCCCGGCGCCACGATCGTGGCTCAGCGGGGCGTCCCGATCGACATCAAGTGGACGAACCACCTCGGCTTCAACCACCCGGTGTCGTTCGCGTTCGATCCCACGCTCGAGCACGCGATCACCACGACGGGGATCCCGATCACCGCGCACGTCCATGGCGCGGAAGTGGAGCCCGAGAGCGACGGCGGGCCGATGACGTGGTTCACGCCCGGGGGCGCGGAGAAGGGGCCGGAGTGGAAGAAGGACGTCAACCACTACGTGAACACGCAACTGGCGTCGCTGATCTGGTACCACGATCACGCCTTCGGGTTCACGCGGCACAACGTTTACGCGGGCCTCGCCGGCGCCTACCTCATCCGCGACCCGGGCAACGAGCCGGCGGACCTGCCGAGCGGCGCGTACGAAATCCCGCTCGTGATCCAGGACAAGATGTTCCAGGCGGACGGCCAGCTCTGGTATCCGAACGAGGGCGACAATCCCGAGCATCCGGTCTGGACGCCCGAATTCTTCGGCAATGTCATGCTGGTCAATGGAAAGATCTGGCCATACCTGAACGTGGAGCCGCGGAAGTATCGCTTCCACTTCCTCAACGGCGCGAACGCTCGCTTCTACAGCCTCGCCCTGAACGAGCGCGTCAACAGCCAGCCCGGTCCGGCGTTTTACCAGATCGGAACGGACGGCGGGTACCTGAACGAGCCGGTCCTCCTGAACGATCCCAACAGCAGGACCTCGCCCCGGCTCCTGATCGCGCCGGGCGAGCGCGCGGACGTCGTGATCGACTTCTCGGCGTACGCGCCGGGCACCGAGTTCCTTCTCAAGAATGTCGCGAAAGCGCCCTACCCGGCCGGAGAGGCCGTCGACCCCCAAACGTCGGGGCAGATCATGCTCGTCCGGGTGGTGCCGTCGACCGGTCCGGACACGAGCGTCCTCCCGGCGCAGCTCACGACGGTCACGCGGCTCAGCAATCCCACCGTGACGCGGACGATGACGCTGAACGAGCTGCAGGGCGAAGAAGGCCCCCTCGGCGCGCTCCTGAACGGCACGCCCTACATGGGAACGGTCACGGAGACGCCGAAGCTCGGCACGACCGAGATCTGGGAGATCGTCAACCTCACGGCCGACACGCATCCCATCCATCTCCACCTCGTTCAGTTTCAGCTCCTGAATCGCCAGAAATTCAACGCCCATCGGTACCAGATGGCGTTCGACCAGGCGAATCCGACCTTGCCGACGACGAACTACACGCCGGTCTCGGTCGACCCCTACCTCAAGGGCAAGCCGACGCCTGCGGATCCCAACGAGCGGGGATGGAAGGACACCTACCGGGCCAATCCGGGCGAGGTCACCCGGTTCCTCATCCGCTTCTCGCCGCAAGACGACGCGGAGCCGAGCTTCGCATTCGACGCGACGGCGGAGCCGGGATACGTCTGGCACTGCCACATTCTCGAGCACGAAGAGAACGACATGATGCGGCCCTACAAGCTCCTCCCGGCCGACGCCGTCACGACGGTCGCCGCGCGGCTTCAGGCGGCCCCGATCTCCGCGGCACCGAGCCTCGCGACGGCGATGCGGCCGTCGTTCCCGAATCCCTCGGTCGAGGGGGGCGCGATCCGCTTCCGCGTTCGGAACGCGGGACCGGTGGAAGTCGATCTCTTCGACGTGAGCGGGCGCCTCGTGAGGCGCATCGCCGGCGGCTGGTACGGCGCGGGCGAGCACTCCGTCGACTGGCGGCGCGCGGGCCAGGATGGCCGCGATCTCGCGAACGGCATGTACATCGTTCGCTTCCGCGCCGACGGCGTCACGCAGTCCCAGAAGCTGGTTCTCTTCCGGTAGACATCGTTGAAATCTGGCCGAGGGGCCTCGCCGACATGGCGGGGCCCCTCCGGCCGATCGCCATCCGGGAGTCACGGCCACCACGCCATGCGAATCCACGCCGCTCTCCTCATCGCAGCGCTGCTCCTGCCGTCCGCGGCTCGCGCCCAGTTCACCTCCATCACGAAGAATCCGCTCGGCGACGGCGGCATGGCTTTCGGCGTGTCGTGGGTGGACGCCGACGGGGACGGCGATCAGGACCTCTACGTCACGAACGACGGCCCCAATCTCCTGCTCCGGAACATGGGCGCCGGGAACTTCGCCGACGCCACGGCGCCCCCGCTCGACGACGCGGGGAACGGCGGCTCGGCGGTCTGGGGCGACTACGACAACGACGGGGATCCCGACGTCTACCTCGTCAACTACCTCGGCGCGAACCGGCTCTTCCGAAACGACGGGGCCGGCGCCTTCACCGACGTCACCGCCGCGCCCCTCGGGGACGCCGGCGCCGGGCAGGGCGCCGCGTGGGCCGACTACGACCTCGACGGCGATCTCGATCTCTACCTGGTGAACTACGGGACGCCGAACAAACTCTTCCGCAACGAGGGGAACGGGACCTTCGTCGACGCCACGGCGGGGCCGCTGGCCGACGCCGGCTGGGGCCTCGCGTGCGCGTGGGGCGACTACGACAGCGACGGCGATCCCGATCTCTACATCAGCAACGACGGCCCCAACCGGCTCCTCCGGAACGACGGCGGCGTGTTCGCCCGCGTCGCCGGCCTCGCGATCGAGGACGGCAACGCGGGAGAGGGCGCCGCGTGGGGGGACTACGACAACGATGGAGACCTC
>DASTKG010000124.1:0-3780 GCA_035716005.1 Candidatus Eiseniibacteriota bacterium | reverse complement strand
GCGGCGATCCCGATGGGCGGAAGGAGGATGGCGAGGCTCGTCCCGGTCGCCTGGTGGTGGCGGAAGCCCGCGAGGTAGATCAGGGCGGGGACGATCACGACCCCGCCGCCGATGCCGAACATGCCGGAGAGAACTCCCGCGACGATTCCGATGGCGATCAGCAAGACGGCCGAAGTGTCCGGCATGACACGGCTCCTCGATGAGGTTGAGAGCGAGAATCGGGTGCGAGCAGGGCCCGGAGTGGGACCATCCTACCCGGCCCGCGACGATCGCGCTACAGCCCCAGCTTCAGCCGGCGCCGGGCCCCTTCTACCGCACGGCGTAGAGGGTTCCGTCCATGCTTCCGACGTAGACCGTTCCGCGATCGATCACGGGAGAGGAGACGATGGCGCCGATCGAGACGTAGCGGTAGAAGTCGACGTACATGTCCTCGAAGTCGCCGAAGAGGGGCGTGAAGGCCTCGCGGTTCAGGCTGCCGTCGGCGTTCAGGAGCTTCAGCGGATCGGCCCTCGAGCCATCCGTCCGGAAGGTCGCCACGGGCTTGCCGCTCCGCGCGTCGACGGCGTGGAGCGATCCCGCATGATCGCCGAAGTAGACCAGGTCGCCGGCGACGGCGGGCGAGGAGAAGATGAAGCCCTTGGCGCCGTAGGAGAAACGGAGCCGTCCCGTCTTCGCGTCGAGCGCCATGAAGCGCGCGGTGTCGGACGTCCCCGCGTAGACCAGCCCGTCCCGGACCGCGGGCGTGCCGATGACCCACGACTTGCTGGTCGGGTAGTCCCACATCTTTCGCCCGGTGGCGGCATCGATCGCGTAGACGTGCGCGTCGCGGCATCCGACGTAGACGGTCCCGTCCACCACCGCCGGCGAGGACTGGAATCCCACCTGGTTGTGGATGACCGGGTCCTCGCCGCTCTTGAACGACCACCGCGCCTGTCCGCTCTCCGCGTCGATGGCGTAGAGGTAGCTGTCCCACGACCCGACGTAGACCGTGTTTCCGACGACGGCGGGGGAGGCGTGCACCACGTCCTTCGTCGGGAACTTCCACTGGAGAACGCCGGTCGCGGCGTCCACCGCGTAGACGTTCCCGTCGCCGCTCCCGAAGTAGACCTTTCCGTTCGCGACGGCCGGAGAGGAGGTGAAGAGATCCCACGCGTCGGGCATCGTCTGCGCCGCCGGCGGGTAGCCGTGGAGGTTCTTCGCTTCGAACTTCCGCTCGTACTCGGCCGCGAAGACCCACTTCGGGGCGCCGGTCGCGGCGTCGAGCGCGGCGAGCGAGCCCGCGGACGAGACGAAGTAGAGCGTTCCCCCCACCACGGCCGGCGACGACGCGATCGGCATCCGGGAGGCGAAGTTCCACTTCTCCTTCCCCGTCTCCTGATCGATCGCGTAGAGGTGCTTGTCGAGGCTCGCGATGTAGACGACGCCGCCGGCGATCGCGGCGGAGGCGACGATGGGGCCGCCGGTCTTGAAGGTCCACGCCGTGTCGGAGAGCGCGCGGGGGCCGGGCGTCGCGTAGACGCCGGTGCGGGCGAAATCGCCGTGGAACGTGTTCTTCGCGGGGGAGCGCGGCGGGGCGAAAAGAAGCGCGGCGGCGACGGCGGAGACGACCAAGGCTCTCGTCATGCCGGGAGAGATAGCGGCGTCGCGCTCAGGGTTGGAGGCCCCCGGCGCGGGCGCGCTCGGGGCCGAAGCGGGACCATCCTACCCGCCCCGCGGCGATCGCGCTACGGCTCCATCCCCAGCCAACGGAGGGCCTCCGCGAGATCGTAGGAGACCCGGAGCTCGGCGCCGTGTGGCTCCGTCAAGGCCTGGAAGACGCGCGCGAGCCCGTAGTCTTCGGGCCGGTCGACGACGATGACGCGCCGAGAACCCTCGCGAAAGGGGCTTCCGTAGGAGAGCTGGCGGACGTCCTCGACGGAAAGGCGGAGTTCCGTGACCTCCTTGAGGTCGATCAGTTGATTGAAGTGAGGCGCGAGGTCGGTTTCGCGATTCATTTGGGCCTGTTCCTTGCGAATCTCTTCCGCCGTCAGGATTCCGGCGCCGACGACGATGACGATCTCTCGAGGCGCGTCGATTCGGTAGTTGATGGGCATGGTTCGGGAGTTTGCGCCAGCGGGCGGGCGGCTTCAAGCCCGCTTCGAGGTGGGGCTTTGAAGCCACACGCCGCGATCGATCCCGTAGATGAGGACCTCGCGGCCGGAGAGCTCCGTCGTCCGCTCGAGACGCTCCCCGATCCGCTCCGCGACCCGGATGGAAGCGGCATTCTCGGGCTGGATGACGCTGATCACGTGATCGCGGCCCATCTCCGCGAAGGCGTGGTCGAGGAGGCGCCTCGCCGCCTCGGTGGCGTAGCCGCGGCCCCAGCGCTCGCGCGCCAGCGTCCAGCCGAGCTCGAAGCCGGGCCAGCCCTCGGGATTGAAGAAGCCGGCGCGTCCCACGAACTCGCCCGTCGCCTTCTCCTCGATGGCGAACATGCCGTAGCCGCGGAGCGTCCAGTGCCCGAGGTGGGCGGCGAGGCTCCGCCACGCCTCCTGCCGCGTGAGGGGGAGTCCGTTCCCGAGGTAACGCGCCACGTCCGGATCGGCGCCGATCCGCGCGAACGCCTCGAAGTCGCCTTCGCGGAACATGCGAAGGACGAGGCGTTCGGTTTCCAGGCGCGGAGCGGTCGCCGACACGGGTGGCCGCGCCTTAGCCGAGCGGAATCAGCTTCGCGTTGCGCGCGGCCCAGGTCTCGAAGTTCTGCAACTCGGGATTGAGCGCCCTCGACGCCTTCACGTCCCGGATGCCGCAGAAGTAGTCGTTGAAGTCGTGGTAGTACTGGAACATGTTGCCGAGGTCGTCCGCGCCGGGGAATCCGAAGCCGCGGTAGACGTCGTTCGAAACGGCGTTGTACTTGACCGTCCGCCCGAGGACCTTCGTGAGCGTGGCCGCCATCTCCGCCCCGGTCACGTGCTCGCCGGCGATCGCCACCGTCTTCCCGATGAACTCCGAGCCCTTCTTGAAGATTCCGAGGGCGCAGCGGCCGATGTCCTCCGCGGCGATCCCCGACAGCGGCCGATCGCCCATGTTCAGCGCGAAGGCGAGCGTTCCGTCCGGGCCGGGCTTCGGGCCCATGCCGAAGTAGATGAAGTTCTCCCAGTAGAACGACGTGAGGAAGATCGTCAACGGGAGACCCTTCTCGCGGAAGTAGGCGTCCATCTCGCCCTTCGAGTCGAAGTGGGGACACTTGTACTTCCCTTGGAGCGTCGGCATGCGATTGTCCGAGAGGGGCACCCACTTGCGCGTGTCCTCGAGCGAGGACCAGATCACGTGCCGGACGCCCGCCGCCTTCGCGGCGTCGGCCTGGGCCTTCGCCTGCGCCTGCTCGCGCTCGACCGAGAAGACCTCCCAGTAGTTCGTGACGCAGTAGGCGCCGTACGCGCCCTTGAACGCCGGCAGGAGCGACTCCGGCTTGTCCGAATCGCCGGCGACGACTTCGGCGCCGAGCGCCGCGAGGGCGCGCGCCTTCTCCGACTGCGGATTGCGAGTGACCGCGCGGACTTTGAACGCGCCGCTCTTGTCGGCGAGGATCGCGCGCGCGAGGCCGCCGCCCTGGGCGCCGGTGGCGCCCATCACGACGATGATCTTGGATTCGGCCATGACATGTCTCCTGAGTTGAGGTCGCTAACGAATGTCGAAGGAAAGCATTCTGAGTTCGGATCGCATGCGGGCGCCGATCGAGGTCCAGAAGCGGGTCGCCGCCTCGTTCTCGGCCAGGACGCTGAGGAGGCAGCGCTCGAT
>DASTKG010000123.1:0-9991 GCA_035716005.1 Candidatus Eiseniibacteriota bacterium | reverse complement strand
GTAGCTGCCGGCATCCGCCGCGCCCGGCGTCCAGTCGAAGTGGCCCGTGTTCGAATCGAACGTCGCGCCGACCGGAAGACCCGCCACGCCGAACGTGAGGGCATCGCCCTCCGCGTCGCTCGCCGTCACGTCGAAGGCGAGGTTCACGAACGCGAAGCCGCTCTTGTCGCCGATCGGATCGAGCATCGGCGCCGTGTTCCCCATGCCGCTGAAGTTGACCGTGAACGGGCCGTTCGCCGCGTCGCTGTTGATCGTGGCCGTCCCCGAGAACGGTCCGCCCGCCATAGGCATGACATTCACGGTCATGGTTCCGCTACCCCCCGCCGGGATGGTCAGGGGGCTGAGAATCACCGACTGGACCGGTCCCGTCCACGTGGGCGAACTCAAATTGAGCGAGGCATCGCCCGTATTCGAGATGGCGTAGTCGGCGTTCGCCATGGACCCGACATTCATCCTGCCGAGATCGACGCTAAGTGGCGTGACACTGATGACCGGACCGCTCACCGTCGTCGCCCGCGCCGCGGACTCCGACGACATCGCCGCAGGCGAGGCCATCGCGAGACCCGGCACCAGCGCCAAGGCCAGAATTCCGAGGAGAGCGACTTTCAGAAAAGCTCGGTTGCGCATTGCTTGTCCTCCCTCATGCGAACAACTGAACGAAGATTGAAGCTCGGAATGATGTGTGTTCGAGACTACGGACAACCGTTGACTACCGGCTGCTCACCTCCTCTCGATCTCGATGATTCGTGATGTGTCGTTCCTATCCGTCTTCATTTCCATGTTCGAACAATTCCAGTCGGTGCTGCGTCAACCCTTACGGAGTGCCGGAGGCGCCGGGCCGGTCCATTCCCAGCTCGGACGCCATGGCGAGCGCTCGGGCGGAATTCGGATTCCGCTCCAGCGCTTGCCGCGTCCACGTGGCGGCCGCCGTCCGATCGCCCTCCTCCTGGGCGAGCGCGGCCAGGTTCACCAGCGGGTCGACGAAGGCGCTTCGGCCCTCGGCGGCTTCCTGGAAGGCGCGCTTCGCGCCCTCGCGGTCGCCGGCCCTGAGGCGCGCCACGCCGAGGTCGTTCCGGATCTCGGCGTAGTACGGATTCTGTGCGAGGGCCGCCTCGAGGAGCGTCGTCGCGCGCGCCCGCGCTCCCGCCTCGAACCGCTCCTCGTGCGCCAGATAGAGCCGGGCGAACTCGTGCTTCGTGACGGGATCGCTCGGGTTGATCGAGACGGCACGCTCGAAGGCGCCCTCGGCCCGGACGTATTCGCCCAGGGCCTCCGACGCCTTGGCTTCGCCGATCGCGTAGCTGTCCGTCCAGGGGGCGAGGCGGGCCGCCTTCACGTAGCCCGCCTGGGCCGCGCGCACCGCGCCGGCCGCGCCGTCGCGCGTCGCTTCGATCGCCGCCGCCTCGGCGCGCGCGCTCTGGAGGCCGACGACGAGCGCCACGAGCGCCACCGCGGCGCCGGCCGCGCCGAACGCTCGGGAACGATTCGCGCGCTTCCTCGCGCCCGGGGCCGACAGGACCAGGAGGCCGAGATTCGCGTGGAGGAGCAGCGCGTGCGGGGCCAAGGCTAGATTGTCCTCGAGCACCGCGTGAGCGAGGAGCGCCAGGGCCGAGGCCACGAGACCGGCGGCGAGTAGCCGCGCCTCGGCCGGCGCTCCGGAAGCGATGACCGCCGCGCCGGCTGCGAGCGCCGCGACGGCGAAGAGAACGAAGACGGCGAGCCCCGGCACGCCCCGTTCCACGAGCGTCGCCAGGTAGTATCCATGCGCCTGATCCGAGGTCCGGCCCCCCTCGGCCTCGAGCCGTTTCATCGTTGCGCTCTTCGAGCGGTCGAATGCCTCGCGAAAGGCCCCGACGCCCCAACCGAGGAGGGGGCGGGATTCGGCCGCGGAGAGGGCGCCCTGCCAGACGGCGCCGCGCATCGCGGCGCTTCCCTCCCGCTCGGGGTCGAACGGGAGATTCCAGGCCTTCTCGGCCTGCGGCTTGGTGGCGACGCGCGAAAGAACGGAAGGAAGGAGGAGGAGGGCCGGAACCAGGAGCGCGCCGAGCGTTACGGCGAGTTGAGCCGGCCGAGGCGAGAGGGCCGGCCATCGCACCAGGACGACGGCGAGCGCGACCGCGGCGATGGCGAAGGCGATCCAGGCGCCGCGCGAGAACGACAGAATCAGGCCGAGCGACAGGATGACGACGGATCCGAGAAGGAGGCCGCGCGCCATCCGGTCCTGCGTGATGAACGAGAGCGTGAGCGCGAGCGGAAGGACCGCGATGAGGTAGCCGCCGAGCCGGTTCGGCTGGCCGAAGGGGCCGAGGGCGCGACCGGGGTAGGAAGAACCTGCCGGAACGAGTTCCGGGCGATAGTGCTGAAGGATGCCGAGGATCGCGACCGGAAGCGCGCAGAGGATTTGGGCGAAGGCGAGGAACCGAACGGCGCCCGAACCGCGCACGAGAAAGAGCGTGGCGAGGAAGAGTCCTAGGATGGCGAGTAAGTTGAGCATGGCCTCGAGACTCTTGCCGTAGTGAACCGACACCAACGCGCTGGCTCCCGCCAGAAGCACGACGCCGATCGCGAGGAGCGCGGCCCGCGCGCTCCACGTGCTGACCTCGAGGCTCCCGCGCAGTTGCATCGCCGCCACCGCGATGAGCGCCGCGAGTCCGGCGAACCGGAACGCGAATACGCCCCAAGGCATTGCGGCGTTCCAGAGCCAGGGTGTGAAACCAATCGCCGCGACAAGGGTAAATAGAGCAGGACGACTCATGCCGGTAACGCTGACAGCAGATTGTGTCTCCCGCTTGGAAGACGCCATCCACCCTCCGTTCCTGTCGCCGTGCGCTAAGTGCTCTATATGCGCGGATTTACTCCAAAGCCGAGTATAGCAAGCCCCCCCCTGTCAGTCAACTAAAAAAGCTTTACAGTCAAGGGACTGGCGCGCTTTCGGCCGACGGTGTCGCCGGATTTTGGCTATTTCAAGATTCTAGGCTGGCCAGGTCGGCCGGCCGGAGGTGGGCTCGAATGGCGAAATAACTTCCGAGAACGACGAGAGGGAGGATCTGGCTCAGGTGGTAAAGGATTCCGTACGCAAGCCCCCGGGCGCCGTCAACCCCGACGAGGGAGAGCCCTACGACGCAGGCCGCCTCCATGACACCCACGAAGCCGGGGGAGGAGGGGAGGAGGATCGCCACGCAGACGACGAACACTAGAAGGAAGGGCGCCCAGAGCGGAAGGGTGAGCCCCGCGGCATAGCCGATCGCCAGGAAGCCGAGGGCGCTGCAGAGCCACATGGCCACCGACCAGGCCCCCGATTTCCAGAGGACCCCCGGCGCGCCGAGAGCCCGGAGTCCTTCCGCGAAGGCGGGAATGGCTCCCCGGATCCCCTCCCGAACGCGAACCGGCACGCTCTTCAGGAATCCCGCGTCGAGAAGGCGCCCCGCGTGGTGCCCCCGCGCGTGGAAGAGCCAGAGCCCGAGGACGATGACTCCCCCCAGTCCGAAGGTCAGGTACCCGCTCACGCGGAACCACTCGGGAAAGGGAGCGACGAAGAGCAGGACGACCCAGATGGCCGCCAGGAGGATCAGGTCGAGGACTCTCTCCAGCGCGCAGCTCCCCAGTACCGCGGCCGCCGGAAGCCGCTCCAGGCGGGCGAGGAGGTAGGCGCGCACGAACTCCCCGATCCGGGCCGGCAGCGTGTTGATGGCGAGAAACCCGACCACGGTCGGTCCGAAGACTCGCCCGACGGGGATCTCGCGCTGCGGCGAGAGGAGGACTCGCCAGCGGTAGGCGCGGACGACGTAGCCGACGATCGTGATCCCGATTCCCGCCAGGAGCCACTCGACGCGCGTGGCGCGGAGATGGACCCAGACGTCGGCCGCGTTCACGGCGCGGAGCATGGCGACGATGGCCAGAACGCTCAGCGCGATGCCGAGCGCGGTGACGGCGAGCCGGCCTCGCGTCACGGGCCGAGGCGCGGCGCGCGCCCCAGGTAGAGCGCCGCGAGGAGCGGAATCCAGAGTTCGTGGGGACCCACGAAGGCGTACCCCTTCCCTCCGGCTCGCGTCGGCCTCTCGAGGATGTTCTTCTCCGGCCGGTAATGGCGGATCTGGTCGAACGAGGCGGCGGTGAACCTCGAGGCGGAGTGCCCCAGGTTGCGCACCGTCGAGAGAGCCTTCAGGAAGACTTCGGGAAGAATGACGGCGGAGCCGAAGTTGAGGACGACGCCGTCCTCCAGCTCGCGGAGCGCCGCCGCGAAGATGCGGAAGTCGCGATGCGTCGCCGCGCCGGTCGTGGCGCCGTCGAAGGTCGGATGCTGGTGGATGGTGTCGGTGCCGATGGCCACGTGCACGGTCACCGGCAGCCCCCGCGACGCGGCCTGGGCGAGGATGGAGAGGGACGCGTAGGGTGCGTCGGCCTCGAGGAGGAATTCGCCTAGCGCCTCCCCCATGCCGAGCCCCTTCTCGACGCCTTCGCGAACCGCGTGATTCATGAGCGAGGGCGTCTCCTCCACCATGCCGAACTGCCCGCCGACGAGCGTCTCCTCCACCGGCTCCGACGTCGTGCCGAAGAGGGCGACCTCGAAGTCGTGGATGGCGGCGGCGCCGTTCATGGCGATCGCCGTGAAGGCTCCCGCGTCCACGAGGGAGAGGAGCGGGCGCTGCACGCCGGTCTTGATGACGTGCCCGCCGAGCATGGCGACCGCCGGGCGGCCGGAGGTGCGGGCCAGGACCCACGCCTGGATCAGGTCGCGGAGCTGCGAGCCGCTGAGGAGATCGGGCAGGAACTGGTCGAAGGAGGCGATCGGCGAAGCGGGATCGGGGGTCGGGGCGAACTGCTCCACGCGGACCTTCGTCGGCCGCTTCAGGACGGAAATCGTGCGGACCGACGCGAGGTCGATCTCGTCGTGCCGGCTCATCGGCGCCCCTCGAACGCTAGACGGTAATCGGTGAGACGGACCGAGATGGAGCCGACCGGCACCCGGCTCCGCACCATCACGGGAATCCGCCGCTCGTCGTCGGTGAGCCAGACGAGGATCGAGCCCTTCGACTTGAAAATTCCTTCGGACTTCAGCTTCGGCTCCACCACGACGCACGAGAACTTCCCCGCCGGCACCTCGGCCTTCTCCCGCCGCAGCACCTGAACCTCCATCTCGTAGCTCTTCTCGTTGTCGTGCGTCGGGACGATCAGGGTCGCCCCGTCGGGGAGCGCCTTCGTCCTCACATAATAGAACGCCGAGAGGACGTCGTGGATGCCCTCCGCCACATCGTACTCCTTGCCGTTCGAGTAGCGGGCCTTCCCCGTCTCGTGGTCGAACCGGACGTCGATGTCCTTCTTGTAGCCCCCCTCGCGGAGCCGCTTCACGAAGCGCCGGGAGAAGAGCGATTCGGCGTCCACGCTGCTCTCCGCCCGGTCCCGCACCTTGTAGAAGCGCGACACGAAGGAGTTCGACTCGGCCTTCGTCACCACGCGGTAGCAGCGCTTCCCGTCCACCGTCTGGATGTTCTGCACCTGCATGAGGGAGCTTCCCCCGTTCAGGCCGTTCCAGTCGATGGCGAACTGGAAATACTCGCCGATCTTCCAGGGGACCTTGGCGAACCGCTTCAGCTCCTCGTCGTCGATGTAGCTGCCGCCCGCGTAGTCGGCGGTGGTGTCCGGCGCGGACGCCGCCTCGGCCGAGTCGGGATCGGAGGCGGGCGCGGACGCGGGCGCGGACGCGGGCGCTCCAGGTTCGGCGGGCGCGAGCCGCGGCGCGGGCAGGAGGAGAAGCGCGGCGAACGCGAGAGCCGCGGGAACGCTACGCATGAGCCCGCCCCGACGCCGCGAGGGCCCGCGCCACGAGCCACCCGCCGAGCGATCCGGCTCCCTCGCGGACGATTCGGCCGGCCCGCGGCATGGCCAGGGCCGTCGCCTCGAAGAGGCCCGGGATCTGATCCGGCGCGTAGAGCGCCGTGCGGGGAATGGCGAATCCGCGAAGCTCGGAAACGAAGACGAGGCGCCGGCGGCGCTCCCGCAGCGCGAAGCCGATCCGATAGCCCGCCCGCTTGGCCGCGCGCGCCACGCGCGCGTCGACCCGTCCCCACGGATACGACACCGCCTCGACGCGCGAGCCCGTGGCCGATTCGAGCCAGGAGCGCGACGAGGCGAGCTCGACGGCGAGCTGGTGGTCGCTCAGCCGTGTCCAGTCGACGTGGCGTTGTCCGTGCGAGCCTATCCCGACACCCTCCGCGGCCAGCGCGCCGATTTCCTCGGCGCTCAAGTGCCGCTCCCGTAGCGATACGCCGTGCAGATCCCAGTCGTTCCGGGACCCCACGGCGCCTACCAGTATGAACACGCACCAGGGTATGCCGAGTTCCCGGGCCAGCGGGGCGAGAACCGCCGCCGTGGAGGCGTAGCCGTCGTCCACGGTCAGGAGAGCGTCGCCGGGGCCGGGCCCCTCGGGCCCCACCCGGTCGACGGGAAGGAAGCGATAGCCGCGCGCGAGGAGCCCGGCGAGGAGCCGGCGAAGAGGGCGCGCCCCGAGGCCGAGCGGCGACCAGGTCGCCCGCGCCGGCGTCTGATGGAGCGCCAGCACGAGCGGCGGAAGGAGCGGCCGCTCCCTCATCGGCCGGTGTGGCCGAATCCTCCGTCCCCGCGGGCGGTGACGGAGAGCTCGGTCACGACGTCGAGGGTGGCGCGCACGACGGGGGCGATCACGAGCTGCGCGATCCGCTCCCCGCGCTTCACGACGAACGGGGCGCGGCCCCAGTTCACGAGGAGAACCTTCACTTCCCCGCGATAGTCGGCGTCGATGGTGCCGGGGGCGTTCGGGACGCCGATGGCGTGCTTCGCGGCGAGCCCGCTCCGCCCGCGCACCTGCCCCTCGTATCCGGGGGGAATCTCGAGGCGGAGCCCGGTGGGAACGGCCACCACCTCGCCCGGCTCGATCGTCACGTCGCTCTCCACGGCGGCATGGAGATCCATCCCCGCGGCATGCTCCGTCTGGTAGGCGGGCGCCGCGACGGCGTGGGAGTCCATCGAGACGCGAACGACGACCGGTTCGCCCGGTTCGAACTTGCGATCCATCGCGTTCCTCCTAGGTCGCCGCGGACGCGGCGAGGAGATCCGATTCTTCGAAGGGCCGCTCGTCGCTTCCGCCGAGGGCCACGAGCGAGAGCCTCTCCCGCGCGAGGAGCGTCCCCGCGACGCGGCGGACGTCTTCCGACGCGATCCCCTCGATCGACGCCACGAGCTCCTCCACGGGGACGAGCCGGCCCGCGTAGAGCTGCGACCGCGCGATCCGGTGCATGCGGCTCGAGGTGCTCTCGAGGCTCAGGAGGAGCCCTCCCTTCAGCTGCGCCTTCGCGGCGTCCAGCTCGTCGGGCGGGAGCCCTTCCGCGGCGATCCGGTCGAACTCCTCCAGCGTGAGCCGGAGCGCCTTCCGGCCGTGGGCCGGCTGCACGTTCATGGCCGCGCAGAGGATGCCCGAGTCCTCGTACGAGTCGGCGTACGTGTAGACGGAATAGGCGAGGCCTTCCTGCTCGCGCACGCGCTGGAAGAGGCGGCTCGACATGCCCCCTCCGAGCACCGTCGAGAGGAGCGCGAGCGTGAAGCGGTCGGGGTGCTCGTGCGGCAGCCCGGGGCCCCCGATGCAGAGATACTGCTGCTGCAGATCCTCCACGTGATGGATCACGGCCCGCCCGCTCGAGCCGGAGGGCGCGGTCCCGGAGGGCGCTCCCGGGGAGGCGCCGGCGAACCGCGCGGCGACCTCCGACACGAAATGGTCCCAGTCGAAGCGGCCCGCGATGGCGAGGAGGAGATTCGGGGCGACGTAGTTCCGCGCGTGATATCCGGCGACCGTCTCGGGCGCGAAGGCGGAGACCGACTCCTGGCTTCCGAGAATCCGGTGGCCCAGGGGATGCCCCTTCCAGACCACGTCGGCGAAGAGTTCGTGGATGCGGTCGTCGGGCGTGTCCTCGCTGTTGTGGATTTCCTCCAGGACGACCTGCTTCTCCTTCGCGACGTCGGCGGGATCGAAGCGGGGATGGAGGGTGAGATCGGCCAGGACGTCGAGCGCCAGGTCGAGATCCTCGTCGAGCGCGCGGGCGTAGAAACAGGTCGCCTCGCGGCCCGTGAAGGCGTCGAGGTGCCCGCCCACGGCCTCCAGGCTCCACGCGATCTGGAACGCGTCGCGCGTCGTCGTCCCCTTGAAGAGCATGTGCTCCAGGAAGTGCGAGAGGCCGCTCTCGTTCCCCGCCTCGTGGCGCGCGCCGACGCGCGCCCAGACGCCGACCGCGAGCGACCGGACGGAGTCGACCTCCTCCCCGACGAGGGTGATCCCCGACGGGAGGACGAGATGGTGGAAGCGTTCCTCGTCGTGGTGCGTCACGCGGCGTCTCCGGCGCCGTGAAACGACAACGGAGGCCGAGGCCTCCGTTGCGTTGCGGCGAACGAGATCGTCAAGCGGTGGGTCAACGGCGCGACGGCTCCGGACGGCGGCCCCGCGGGCCCCGGTCTCCGCCACGGCCGCCGCCGCGAGGTCCGCGGTCTCCGCCCGGCGCCGATTCCTTGATGGTTCCGGCGGCGAGAGCTTCCGCGTACTCGGGGAGCGCCTGCTTGCGGCTCAGCTTGACCTTTCCTTCCGAGTCGATGGCGATGACCTTCACGAGGACCGTGTCGCCCTCGTTGATGACGTCCTCGACCTTCTCGACGCGCTTCATCTCGAGCTCCGAGATGTGGACCAGGCCGTCCTTGCCGGGGCTGATCTCCACGAACGCGCCGAACGGCACGACGCGGCGGACGATGCCCTGGTAGACGCGGCCGATCTCCGGGTCCTCGGTGATGGAGCGGATGATGTCGCGGGCCCGGTCGCCGTCCGCGCCGCTGAAGGCCGCGATCCGGACTTCTCCGGTGTCCTCGATGTCGATCTGGGTGCCGGTCTCGGCGCAGATCTTCTTGATCATCTTGCCGCCGGGTCCGATGACCTCCCGGATCTTGTCCGGGTCGATCTGCATGACGTAGATGCGCGGCGCGTACGGCGAGAGCTCCGGACGCGGCTCGCGGATGGCGCCCTCCATCTTGTCGAGGAGGTGCATGCGGGCCTTGTTGGCCTTCGCGAGCGCCTCGGCCATGACGGCGTACGAGAGGCCCTTGATCTTGATGTCCATCTGAAGGGCGGTGATTCCGTCGCGCGTCCCGGCCACCTTGAAGTCCATGTCGCCGAGATGATCCTCGACGCCCTGGATGTCGGTCAGGATCGCGACGTCGCTCCCTTCCTGGACGAGACCCATCGCCACGCCCGCCACGTGCGCCTTGATCGGCACGCCGGCGTCCATGAGCGCGAGGCTGCCGCCGCAGACGGTGGCCATCGACGACGAGCCGTTCGACTCGAGGATCTCGGAGACGATGCGAAGCGTGTACGGGAAGTCGACGTCGCTCGGGATGAGCGGCTCGAGCGCGCGTTCGGCGAGCGCGCCGTGGCCGATCTCGCGACGGCCCGGACCGCGCATCGGCCGGACTTCGCCGACGCTGTACGACGGGAAGTTGTAGTGGAGCATGAAGCTCTTCCAGCTCTGGCCTTCCAGCTCCTCGATCCGCTGCTCGTCCACCTTCGTGCCGAGCGTGGCGACCACGAGGGCCTGCGTCTGGCCGCGCGTGAAGAGCGACGAGCCGTGCGTGCGCGGAAGGGTGCCGACTTCGATCGTGATCGGCCGGATGTCGTCGAACCCGCGTCCGTCGGGACGGCGGTGCTCCTTGACGATCATGCGGCGGACGTCCTTCTCCTCGAGCTCGGTGATCACGGCCTTCACGAGCTTCTCGGAGCCGGGGTGGGATTCGGAGTACTTCGCGACCGCCTCGGCCTGGATCGCGTCGAGCGCGTCCTGCCGCTCGTGCTTCTCGGCCACCCAGTTCGCCTTGTGGACGCGCTCCCCGTAGAGCTTCTCGATCTCGGTGACGAGCGCTTCGTCGCGCGCGGGGACGTCCCACGCCTTCTTCGGCTTGCCGATGCGGTTCATGAGGTCGCGCT
>DASTKG010000122.1:0-4039 GCA_035716005.1 Candidatus Eiseniibacteriota bacterium | reverse complement strand
CCGCGAGGGGGGTGGAGTCACGCTCTTCGCCGAGCCCGGGAGCCGCGAGGCGCTGGTGCCGCATCTAAACGGTCTCCGCGTCATGGAAGAGGTGGAGATCGCGGGGCCTCACGGCATGCCGAGGCTCTACGGCGTCGCGGGAGCGAATCGAGACGGCGTCGCCCGTGAGTGGGGGCGCGTCTTTCGCGGCGGTGAGGTGATCGGCGCCGATCCCGTCACGTTCCTGCTTCTTCCGCCGGGCGCCGAGCGGCCGGGGGGCGTGGTGGACGTTCTCGCGTCGGCCGTCGCGCCGGAGGAAGCCGAGGCGTGGCGCATCGCCGCGGGAATCCCGCGCGGCGGCGTCGACTTCGACAAGGATCGGATCGCCACGGAGCTATCGCTCCCGGAAGCGATCTCGCTGACGAAAGGCTGTTACGTGGGCCAGGAGGTCGTGGCCCGCACGACACATCGCGGAGCGGTCCGGCGGCGCCGGATCGGATTCCGCTATCCCGCGCAGGCTGGCGTGCTGCCGCGGGGAACCGAACTCAGGTCGGGAGGGGGCTCCTCCGGGTTCGTAACGAGCAGTGCGCTCGAGCCGGGAACGGGACGCGGCCTGGGCATGGGCTTCCTATCGACGGAGGCTCTGGAGGGTCCCGGGGAGGTAGTGGCTATTCAGGATTCCGTGACGACGCACATCGAGGTGGCCCCATGGCCACTGTAAGCACTCCGCGCTCACCCGCCGCCGCGCGCACCATCGACTGGATCGGACTCATTCCCTACGCGGCCATGCACCTCGGCTGCCTCGCCGTCATCTGGGTAGGCTGGAGCCCCGTCGCCGTCGCCGTCGCCGTCTCGCTCTATTTCATCCGCATGTTCGCCGTGACGGCCTTCTATCACCGCTACTTCTCGCACCGCACGTTCCGCACGTCGCGCGCCTTCCAGTTCATCGCCGCCGTGCTGGGCAACGCCTGCGTGCAGCGGGGCCCGCTCTGGTGGGCGGCGCATCATCGCCACCACCACCGGCATTCCGATCAGGAAGAGGACGTTCACTCGCCCCGCCAGCTCGGTTTCTTCTGGAGCCACATGGGGTGGTTCATGACGCGCGAGAACTCCCTGACGGACTTCCGCTCCGTTCGCGATCTCGCCAAGTACCCCGAGCTCGTCTTTCTCGATCGCCATCACTACATCGTTCCGCTCGCGCTCGTCGGCTCCATGTTCGGCCTGGGCGCGCTCCTCGAGCGGGTGGCGCCGGGGCTCGGCACGAACGCGTGGCAGATGTTCGTCTGGGGCTTCCTCATCTCGACGGTCGTTCTCTATCACGCGGTCTACACGATCAACTCGGTCGCGCACGTCGTCGGAGCGCGCCGCTACGAGACGACCGACGACAGCCGCAACAACTGGCTCCTCGCGCTCCTGACGCTCGGCGAGGGGTGGCACAACAATCATCATTACTACCCGGGCTCGACGCGCCAGGGCTTCTACTGGTGGGAAGTCGATCTCTCCTACTACGGCCTGAAGGCGCTCTCGTGGGTGGGACTCGTGTGGGATTTGCGCGAGCCCCCGGTCGCCATCCGGGAGCGGCATCGGGAGCGGCTCGCGCCGAACGTCGAGAGCTAGCTCGCCGCTTCGCGGACGGGAAAGCGCGGTCGGATCGATTCCGGCCGCGCTTCTTTCATGCCCCGAATCGCTTCCGGAGGATCGACTCGCGGTACGCGAAGATCCTCGCGACGTCCTTCCGCACGAAGAGCGCGTTCACCAGCGCGCCCCCCGGCACGTCGTACCAGACTTCGTCCTCCACCAGCGTTCCCCGGCTCGTGGGGGTGAAGCAGTGCGTGTGGATCCAGGTCTTGTAGGGGCCCCTTCGCTGTTCGTCCACGAACCGCCGGGGCGGATCCCAGGCCGTGATCTCGCTTTGCCAACGAATCGGGATCCCGTGGAGTCTCAGGCGGTAGTCGATCCGGGTTCCGGGGAGCATGACGATCGGGGCCGGCGTCTCGACGCGGAATTGGAGGAAAGGGGGCGTGATCGCCTCCAGATTGTGGGCGTCGGCGAAGAAGGGGAAAACCTCCTCGACGGGCCGCGGGACCCAGAGTTTTGAACGCCAGAGAAAGGGGGCCGGAGTTGACATAAGTGACGAAATATGATAAGGTTCCGCCTTCGCAACGGGTCCAGTTGTGGTCCTGGGGGGGATCACGCAGTTCCTCGGACGCGACCCGTTCCCATCCGGTTCATCCAAGTCTCGGCCCGCGGGCCAACGAGGGAGGTGAGAACCGAGCCAACAGCCATCCGCTTGCCGATCACGCCACGCTTCCCATCGGGCGGCTCCCCACGGATCTCGGACCGCCGAACTGACGACGCACCTCAGG
This sequence comes from Candidatus Eiseniibacteriota bacterium, assembly GCA_035716005.1. Classification (GTDB taxonomy): domain Bacteria; phylum Eisenbacteria; class RBG-16-71-46; order SZUA-252; family SZUA-252; genus SZUA-252. The sequence goes on along the minus strand of DASTKG010000122.1, from coordinate 1,694 downwards.
AGAAATGGCGATGAATCGCGTCCGTCGAACGGTCGTGCTGGCCATTGCCGCGCTCGCGCTCCTTTCCGCGAGCTACGCGGCCGCCACCACGGTCGAAAAGATGTCCCTCAGAGATCTCGCCAAGAAGTCCGACGCCATCGTCCTGGCTCGTGTCGAGGACGAAACGGCGCGCTACGACGCCAACAAGGAAATCTACACCTACATCACGCTTCGCGTCATGGAGCCCGTGAAGGGCCCGAAGAAGGACGAGGTCATCACCATCCGCCAGCTCGGCGGCACCGTCGACAAGATCGCTTCGATCGTTCCCGGCACCCCCACCTTCAAGAAGGGCGAAGAAGTCGTCGTCTTTCTGACGGTCAAGGACGGCGCCGGCTATCCGTGGGTCATGGGGCTCCAGCAGGGAAAGTACTCCGTGACGGCGGACGAAAAGGGCGAGAAGCACGTCCGCAACGAGATCGACGGGCTCGTGCTCGTCGCTCCGGGCGGCAAGGCGAGCGAAGCGGAACCGGGCGCGGCGCAGCCGCTCCAGGCGTTCCTCGATGGTCTGCGCACCCAGCTCGACGAGCCGGGCAAGGTGCAGATCGAACCGACCGACAAGTAAAGGAGGGCGAGCTGCCATGAAGACGAATCGATTCCGCTTCATCGTCGCCGCGCTCCTCGTCGGCGCGTTCGCCTTGGCGAGCGCCGATCCGGCCGCGGCTTTCATCCGCCTCGCGCGCCAGCTCGATGCCTCGAGCCCGGTGGTGCAGGCGCACTGGCTCGACAGCGACCTTCCGCTGAAGAGCGCCGTCGATCCGACCAACCTCGACATCTCCTCCGCGCAGGCGCTGGCGGTGGTGCAGGCGTCGGCGCAGTCGTGGGTCGACGTCAACACCAGCTACTTCACGGCCGACGTGCACCAGTGGGGGGCACCGGAAATCCAGCCGGTTCTCGCGTTCGACGGCCAGAACAGCCTCTTCTTCGACGGCGCGGGCGTGAACTTCGCGCCGGGAAGCGGCGTCATCGCGTTCGTCCGGTCGGTCGTGAACCTGGTCGACGGACAGACGCTCGACGCCGACCTCGTGTTCAACGACAAGGAATTCTTCTGCTCCACCAGTTCGCCGGCTCTCACGCCGGCTCCCGCGGGGCAGTCGAGCGTCGATCTGCAGGCCGTGATCACGCACGAGTACGGCCACTACTTCAGCCTCGACCACACCTCCGTGTCGGGCGCCACGATGGTTCCGTTCATCTCGAACGACACCACGCAGCGGTCGCTCGAGCTCGACGACCGCGCCGGCATCTCGGACGTCTATCCGGAGTCGGCGGCGCGCGGACTCTCGGCGGACGGCGTCGACTTCTACGCCACGACCGGCAAGATCAGCGGCACGGTGGTGAGCGGCTACAACGGGTCGGCCGTCTTCGGCGCGCACGTGGAGGCCTACAACCTGGCCATCCCGAACGCGGCGAACTCGATCAGCACCATCTCGGGTGAGCTGACCCTCCGGAATGGACAAGGCGATTACACGATCCGCGGACTGCCGCCGGGGAACTACGCGGTTCGCATCGTTCCGCTCGACGGCGTCAACACGATCGCCGCCGACGCGAACGTCGGCGGTCCCTACAACGGCCTCGACATCGGCTTCGAGCCGGAGTTCTGGAACGGCGCGGCCGAAGGCTCGAACGGCTTCACCGATCCTCCCGGCGCGTACCAGGCC
>DASTKG010000121.1:0-32347 GCA_035716005.1 Candidatus Eiseniibacteriota bacterium | reverse complement strand
TTCAAGCTTCCGAACATCGTGGTGGCCGGCGCCGTGGACCAGGCCGGCGAGCAGACCTCCTTCACGAGCTTCGGCAACGTCGACGTCTACTCGAACGGCTTCGAAGTCGACAGCTACGTTCCCGGCGGCGACCGGATGAAGCTGAGCGGCACGAGCATGTCGGCTCCGAACGTCACGAACCTGGCGGCCAAACTCTGGGCGGTGAACCCGAAGCTGTCGGTGGCGCAGGTGAAGGATTTCATCGTGAAGAACGCCGAGGAGAAGAAGTCGGGGGACAACACGATCCGTCTCATGAATCCGAAGGCGTCGATGGCCGCGGCCGCGGGCGGAGTTCAGTAGACTCGCAGGAGCCGACTCGATTCGTTCTGGAGCGGGAGGGGCGTCGTCCCGGGTGGGCGACGCCCCTCGTCCGTTCGTGCCGGCGGGGCCGTCGGCGGCTACGCGCCGGCCGCCGCGCGCTTCAGAATCAGCATGGCCACGTCGTCGCTGAAGGGCTGCTCGCCGCGAAAGATCTCCGCCTCCCCGAAGATGCTAGTGGCGATCTCCTCGGCTCCTCCGCGCGACGCGGTCGCCATTCTGAACGCGCGCTCCACGCGGTGCTCCCCGAAGAAGGCCTCCCCACGCTGAGTGTCCTGAAGTCCGTCGCTGAAGATCGCGAGCACGTCGCCCGGCTGAAGGATCAGGGTCTCGTCCTGATAGTCGAATTGCGGTTCGACGCCCAGGGGCACCCCGGTGCTGTCGAGGTGCTTGAATCCCCGGCGCAGGTGCAACAGCGGACGCGTATGCCCCGCGTTCACGTAGTGAAGGACCCCGCTCGCCGTGTGGAGCCTTCCGATGAACGCGGTGGCGAAGTGCCCGAGATCGCCGCGTCTCAGGAGGATCCGATTCAGGCGATTGGCGAGCGCGCCGGGGCCCGGGCACTGACCGTAGAGCACGCGCGCGGACGACATCAGCAACGTCATGATCATGGCGCCGCAAATGCCCTTGCCCGAGACGTCGCCCAGCACGATCCAGGCCGTGTGGTCGGTGCCCGGCGCGACGTCGTAGAAATCGCCTCCCACCGCCTCGCACGGCCGGAACAGCGCATGGATGTCGTAGCCCGCGATCGACGTCTCGACTTGCGGGAGTATCCACTGCTGAATCCTGCCGGCCGTCGACACCTCTTGTTCGATCGTCGCGCGTTCCCCCTCGATCGACACGAGTCGCTCGGTCGCGATGCGGTACGCCGCCATGTTCGCGAATAGCGCCAGGAGCTCGAGGTGCCTCCGGGTGTAGCCGCCTTGGAGGGAGTCGTGCTCCGCGTAGAGAAGCCCCGTCGCCGATCCGGCCCGGAGAAGCGGGGCCGCCATCGCCGAGCGGCGGCGCCCCGGCACACGTTCCGTCGATTCGGAGCCGAGCCCTGGTGCGTCGCACTCGGTCTCGAGGATCGCCGACTTGGATGCGAGAACGCGCCGGCGAATCCCGTCCGGAATCCAGACGGAGACAGCCCCGCCGCACTCCGTCGAGCGGGCCGAGATCTGGACCTGCGTGCCGCACTCAGTCTGAGTTTGAATGGCAAGCCGTGAGGCGGGAATGGCCCGTTCCACCGTCGCTAGAAACGCCTCGCACGATTCCTCCAACGGTGCGGGATCCGAAAGAACGCGTCCCGCGGTCTCGAGGGCCCATAGAATGCCCGAGATGTCCCCGACGTCCCAAGTGGTCTCGCCCGGCGGGGCGCCGATCGGGAGCGTGAAGGTCGAGGTCTCGGACATCGGATCGGGAGCCGGGAGGTCTCGGGGCGCGTCGGTGACCTCGAGCGAAATCCTGCCGACCTGGATTCTGTCTCCCGGCTTGAGGCGAGCCGAGCGACGAACGACGCTGTCGTTGAGGCGCGTGCCGTTGTGGCTCCGGAGGTCCTTCAGGTAGGGAACACCGCGCTCCACGTGGATTTCGGCGTGCTCTCGCGAGACGCTCTTGTCGAGAATCTGGACGAGGTTGGAGGAATCGCGCCCGATTCGAACCGAGGGCTGGTCGAGGAGCCACACCTTCCGGAGCCCCCCGAGCGTCGCGGATAGTGCGAGTTTCATGGCGAACCTCCCCCACGTTGCGGCGCTTCGTCGTCCCGGCGGGGGAGGAACGGCCGCCCGCGCGCGGCCACGAGGGGGCGAGAAGCATTCGACCGACACTTCGACGTTAGGCCCCCGCGAGTCGAACCGGCAAGAATGTCCGGTCGAGAAGGCATGCTACTTAGGTAGCAGGGGAGTCGGACCGGCTCGTCGCGCGGGCGGGCTCGGAGAAGCCACGGAGGCGACCGGCGAGCCGGAACGGGCCCGTTTCACCTTGAACGGCGCGACGGCCGAGGTCTACGTTCAGCTCATGCCCGGTCGCGACTCACCTCCGGCCCGCGGGCGGCGATCGTGCCACGCGAAACAGTCGCCGCCTCGAAAGCGTCACGAATGAACGCCGACCCTCTGAGACTCTCCGCTTCACGGCTCTCCCCGTCCGTCGACGCATCCCGGTTCGCCTTCTCGGACACGAGCCGGATCGAGCCCCTTACCGGCGTCGTGGGTCAGGAACGGGCGCTCGAAGCCCTCGATTTCGGCCTGCGGATGAAAGGTCCCGGCTTCAATCTCTACGTGGCCGGCCCGGTCGGCACGGGGAAGAGCTCGCTCGTTCATCGCATGGTGATGCAGCTCGCGCAGGACGGCTCGGCGCCTCCCGACTGGTGCTACGTGAACAACTTCCAGGACCCGTCTCGTCCCCTCGCGCTCTCCTTCCCGGCGGGCCAGGGGCGCGTCTTCCAGCGCGAGTCGGCCGCCTTCATCGAGAGTCTCCGCCTCGACATCCCGGCCGCGTTCGAGAGCAAGAAGTACCTCGACGCCAAGTCGAAGCTGGGCGAGGAGACGGAGGCGAAGCGGAAGGCCCTCTTTCGGGAACTGACGGAGCTCGGCCTGGCGCAGGGATACGGCTTCGAGGAGACCCCGGGCGGATTCGGCCTCGTGCCCCTGAAGGCCGGACGCCCCATGACGGAGGAGGAACTGGAGGAGGCGACCGACGCCGAGCGGCATGATCTGACCGAACGGCGGAAGAAGCTCGAGGCGGAGATGCGGGAGTTTCAGGTGCGTCTCCACGGCCTGGCGAAGGACGCCGGACGGCAGCTCCGGGAGCTCGATGCCAAGCTCGTCACGAACGCCATCGAAGGGCGGTACGAGTCCCTGCGGCGGACCTACGCGGCGATGGAGGCGGTGGCCGCCTATCTCCAGCGGGTCCACGACGACGTGATCGAGAACTACCGCGACTTCCTCCCGCGCGAGGGACCGGTGCTCCCGTTCCCGGGGTTCGAGGCGCGCCGGCCCGACATGACGCGCTACGAAGTGAACCTCGTCGTCGAGCGCGACCCGGCCGCGGGCGTCCCCGTCGTGGACGAACCGCACCCCACGTACACGAATCTGGTCGGCAAGATCGAGCGGCGGGCGCACCTCGGCGTCATGTACACCGACTTCACGGAGATCCGGGCGGGCGCCCTGCTGCAGGCGAACGGCGGCTACCTGATCGTGAACGCGCTCGACGTGCTTCGGCAGCCCTTCTCGTGGGACGCCCTGAAGAGAACCATCAAGACCGGGACGGTGACGATCGAGGAACCGAGCGACTTCTACGGATTCTCGACGGCGGGGCTTCGCCCGATCCCGATTCCGATCGAGGTGAAGGTCGTCCTGCTCGGGCCGACCGCGGTCTACCACCTGCTCCAGTCGTTCGAAGAGGACTTCGCGAAGCTCTTCAAGGTGAAGGCGGACTTCGACACCGACGTCGTGCGGAGCGAGCGCGAAGACCAGCAGTACGCGCAGTTCGTCTCCAAGCTCTGCCGGGAGGAAGACCTCCCGCACTTCGACGCGGAAGCCGTGGCGGAGCTGATCCGGCAGGGCCACCGGCTTGCCGAGCGCCGAGACCGGCTGTCGCTCCGCTTCAGCCTTCTGAGCGATCTCATCCGCGAGGCCGGATTCTGGGCGCGCCGGGAGGGGCGCACGATCGCGACCCGGGCCGACGTCGAGGGGGCCGTCGCGCGGAAGCGGCATCGCTCGAATCTCGCCGAGCAGTGGATCCAGGACGAGATCCGCGACGGGACCTTGATGGTCGATCTCGAGGGCGAGGTCGTGGGCCAAGTGAATGGGCTCTCCGTGCACGTGCTGGGGGACTACTCGTTCGGACGCCCGAGCCGCATCACCGCGCGCACGTACGTCGGCGCGAAGGGGATCATCGACATTCAGCGCGAGGCGGAGCTTGCCGGAGACATTCACAGCAAGGGAGTCATGACCCTGGCCGGTTACCTCGCGGGGAAGTTCGCGGGGACGCACCCCTTCGCGGTGAGCGCTTCGCTCACCTTCGAGCAGACCTATTCCGAGATCGAAGGGGACAGCGCGGCGGTGGCCGAATTGGCCGCGATCCTCTCCAGTCTGGCCGAGCTGCCGATCCGGCAAGGGCTCGCCGTCACCGGCTCCGTGAACCAGGTCGGGGAAGTCCAGCCGATCGGCGGCGTGAACGAGAAGATCGAGGGATTCTACGAGTCGTGCTCGCGGAGCGGGCTGAACGGGAAGCAGGGGGTGATCATTCCCGCGAGGAACGTGAAGCACCTCGCGCTTCGCCGCGACGTGGTCGAGGCGGTGGAGGCGGGAAGGTTCTCCGTCTACGCCGTGAGCCGAGTGGAGGAGGCCGTTCAACTCCTGACGGGCGTTCCGGCGGGCGAGCGCGACGCGGAGGGGGCGTATCCGGCCGAGAGCGTCTTCGGCCGCGCGGGGAGGCGGCTGGAGGAGATGGCGGAGGCGATGGCGGAGTGGGGTGAAGGGGACGAGAAGGAGGAAGCGCCGGTCATCGAGAAGCCGTAGGCCCGCCCTGCCTTGCCAACCATCCCGCCCAAGCCGTAAACTCCTACCCCAGCCGCAAACGAATCCTTCGTCTCCGGCCACAACCCCAATTCACGGACGCCCATGACCGACTCCCTGATCGGCACCACCATTTCCCACTACAAGATCACCGGCAGGCTCGGCAGCGGCGGGATGGGCATCGTCTATGAGGCGGACGACACCCGGCTCGGTCGGAAGGTCGCGCTCAAGTTCCTCCCCAAGGATCTCGAGCAGGACTCCGCCTCGCTGGAGCGCTTCCAGCGCGAGGCCCGCGCGGCGTCGGCGCTGAACCATCCGAACATCTGCACCGTCTACGCCATCGAGGAGCACGAGGGGCAGCACTTCATCGTCATGGAGCTTCTCGAGGGGGAAACCCTGGCGCAGGCCATCGCCCGCAGACCGATGGAGATGGAGCCGCTCCTCGACCTCGCGATCCAGATCGCGGACGCGCTCGAATCGGCCCACTCGAAGGGGATCGTCCACCGCGACATCAAGCCGGCGAACATCTTCGTCGGGTCCCGCGGACAGGTGAAGATCCTCGACTTCGGAATCGCCAAGATCGAGCTCGCGAGGCGCGCCGACGGCGCCACGGCCACCCAGGTCGATGCGACCTTCCCGCGCGAGGATCTGACGGTGCCGGGCGCCGCGATGGGGACCGTGTCGTACATGTCGCCGGAGCAGGCCCGCGGCCTGCTCGTCGACGCGCGCACCGATCTCTTCTCGCTGGGGACCGTCCTCTATCAGATGGCGAGCGGCGTCCTCCCGTTCCACGGCGACACGTCGGCGGTGATCTTCGAGGCGATCCTGAACCGCGAACCGACCCCGGTGACGGCGCTGAATCCCTCGGTGGCGCCGGCCTTCGAGCGGCTGCTGGAGAAGGCGCTGGAGAAGGACCGGTCGCTGCGCTACCAGAGCGCGACGGAGCTGAAGACCGATCTGACCCGCATGAAGCGCGACCTGGGCTCGGGACGGAGGAAGACCGGTGAGAGCGATACCCGCAACCCCGTCGCCGCGGCGCAGCGATCGGTCGCGGTCCTCTACTTCGAGAATCTGAGCGGCGTGAAGGAGGACGAGTACTTCCGCGACGGGATCACCGAGGACATCATCACGGAGCTCTCGAAGATCAAGGGTCTGAAGACCTTCTCCCGCCCGACGGTTCTCGCCTACCGCGACAAGGCGGTGACGCCGGCCCAAATCGGCGCGCAGCTCGGCGCGGCGTACGCGCTCGGGGGAAGCCTCCGGCGCTCGGGAGACCGGCTTCGAATCAACGCGCAGCTCGTCGACACCGCCACCGACTTTCCGATCTGGTCGGAGCGCTACGACCGCGAGATGAAGGACGTCTTCGAGGTGCAGGACGAGATCGCACGCAAGATCGCCGAGGCGCTCCGCGTCACGCTGAGCCCGCAGGAGCAGGAAGCGCTGGCCGACAAGCCGACCGACGATCTCCAGGCGTACGACCTCTACCTCCGCGGGAAGAGCTACGCCCGCCGCCTCACGCGCCAGGACCTCGAATTCGCGCTCCAGATGTTCGAGAACGCGGTGGCGCGCGACCCCAACTTCGCGCTGGCGTACGCCGCCATCGCCAAGGTCTGCGCCGAGTATTACTACAACTTCCAGCGCGACAATTCGTCATGGATCGATCGCGCGATGTCGGCCTCGCAGAGGGCCGTGGCGCTGAAGCCGGAGCTCCCCGAGGTGCGGATCGCCGAGGCGTGGATTCACTACGCGCGGAACGAGTACGAGCACGCGATTCGCGGCGCCCAGATGGCCATCGACAAGAAGCGCGATTGCGAGGGCGCCTACTACCTGCTGGGGCGCGCGCTCTTCGCGGCGGGCCGATTCCAGGAAGTCGCGGCGATGGCCGAGGCGGCGCTGGAGGCGAGCGGGGAGGACTACAACGTCTACGTGCCGATCCAGAACTCGCTCGGGAGCCTCGGGAAGAAGGAGGCGGAGCGGAACATCCGCATGCGCCGGATCGACGCGCTGGAGCGCCACTTGAAGCCGGTGCCCGAGGACGCGCGGGCGCGGATCATCCTCGCCAGCGACTACGCGGCCCTCGGCCGGTATCCGGAGGCGATCCGGGAAACGAACCTGGCCATCGCGCTCCGGCCGAACGAGGCGACCGTCCTCTACAACGCCGCGTGCGTCTTCTGCAGCATGGAGGAGAAGGGGCCGGCCCTGGCCTCGCTCAAGAAGGCGTGGGAGGCGGGATTCCGCGAGGCGGACTGGGCGCGCCGCGACCCCGACCTGGCGCCGCTCCTCGGCGATCCGGAGTTCGAGAGGCTCTATCCGCCGACCAAGGAGTCCGCGTAGCGCCGCGCGCCTCACACGCGACGCCGACGCGGATTCTCCCGCTCAGACCTCCATCGTCTTCGAGTACTCCGCGCCGATCGCGCCGGCACGGCAGGCCTTCGAAGCCATGAATTCGCCGGAGAGTCTCGCCTGAATCGCGAGCGCTTCCGCGAGAGGCGCGCCGCACGATCGCCGCACGCACTCCATGATCGCGGCCCGCGCCGCCGCGGTGGCGGCTTCGGGCTCGGATAGCCCGGCTACATCGTTGGGCACGCCCGCCAGCGCGCCCTTCTCGAGGACCCGCCGCTTCAAACCATGATCGCCGCCGGTCGCGATCGTCCAGGTCGTCGCGAGCGCCGCGTCGAGCGGCCCGGCGTAATCCACCAGCCAGCCGGTCGCGTCGGTCGCCTTCACGGCGCCCCCGCCCAGGAGCGCGCCCAGCAGCCGCGGCCAATTCGCGGCGCCGGTCTTCCGGAAGGGCCAGTGGCACCCCTCCATCCCCGGCACCACGGGCAACGAAACTTCGGGGAATCCGAGCCGCGCGTCGTCCACGGCCACGAGATAGTGGCAGTGCGACAACAGCTCGAGCATCCCGCCGAGGCAGCGCTTGCCGTTCACGAAGCCGACCGAGACATCGAACTCCTCCTCGAGCCGCCGAGCCGTGCTCGACCAGTCGCGGGAGATCCGCTCCCCGTGCGAAGGGTCGCTCAACCCGGCGTAGAAGTCGCTCGTGTCGGCGCCGACCATCTGCGTCGCCAGGTGGAAGTCGCCGGTCAGGATCATCCGCGACACGCCCTCGGCCTTCAGCCAGTCGAGCGCGCGATTCAGCTCCTCGTCCACCGCGGCGCCGTAACTCTCGCGGGAGATCGTGACGACGCCCACGCGGCCGTCGTGCTCCGCGTTCACGTAGAGCTGCCGCCACTCGGGGCTAGCCATCGACGCGAACGCCTCGGGGTGCCACGCGCTCGTCGCCGCCGCGGGATTCAGCCGGTGGTAGGACTCCACCCGGGCGATGACGGCGTCGGGGCCGAGCCGGCGCATCTGCGTCAGGATCCCCTGGCGGAACTGGGCGCAGAGCTCGCCGATCGCGTTGATGTGCGAGAGATGCCCTCGCCGCTCGTGGAGCATGAGGCTCGTCATCTGGAAGAGGGGCCCGAGAATCCAGGAGCGGAATTCCTCCTCGTCCGCCTCGGTCATCTTCCAGTCGACGAGCGGCCGGAAGTGGTTCGGCGGATACCAGGACTGCCCGGTGCGCCGGCGTTCCTCGAGCGTCGCGGTGGGCCGGAAGAGGTCGCCGTATTCCTCGCTCAGGTGATGCAGGCACGACCAGGTGAGGAAGGTGGCGCCGGCGGCGCCGATCGCGTCGTGCGCGCGGAAGGGATTCGGGCCGATGAGCCGGCGGATGTACTTGTCGATCTTCCAGACCGGCATGTTCGACGCGCGCTGGTACTGGAGCCCCGCGTGCGTGACGCCGCAGAAGAGGACGTCGAGGACGAACGACCAGTCGTCGCTCACCTCCACCGGAATGAGTCCCAGCGACCAGAAGAGCTGCGTGATCGGCGACGGCGTCTCCTCGACGATCTCCCAGACCTTGTTGATCTCGTGGGGGAAGGCCGGGTGCGCGATTCCGACGCCCAGCTCGCGGCTGGGGAAGCCCGAGGTGACCGAACGGATCTCGATGCCGGGGAACTCGCGGCGGAAGAGTTCGTAGTGGGCGCGCTTCACGTCGAGGATCTCGGGGATCGCCTCGAGGAGGAAGCGCGGCTTCATCCGCTTCAGCTCGGCGGGGAGCGACTTGCCATCGTACGCCATCCGCACGACGTTCTGCATGATCGCCGCGGCCCCCTGAGGGCCGAACGCCCGCACCAGCCCGGGGAACTGCCGCGCGATGCCGTCCGGAGCGCCGGGGAAGTCGAGCCCCACGATCCGGACGTCGTAGGGCTGAAGGCGCGAGCCGAGCTGCATCGCCTTCCCGGCGCCGACGATGCCGGACGCTCCCGAGATGACGAGCGAGCCGCGCTCGCCCGGTCCGCCGAAGATCTGGTCCACGAGGGCGCCGCTCTCCACGGGGAGCCGGCCGCGGCGGAAGATGTCGAGCACGGTGCCGAGGCCCATGGTGGCGAGCGTCGGCTGGCGCATCACGCCCGAGGTCTCGACCGCGGGCACGTTCATCGTCTTGGCCATGGCGTTCTCCTAGGAAACCCGGAAGACGGACGCGATGCCGACGTCGCCCGCGGCGCATCCGAAAATGAGGACGTAACCGCCGCCCAGGGAAACCGCCTCCTCGAGGGCCTCGATCAGGACGCGCGTGAGCGTCGGGCCCTGGGGATGGCCCCAGACGAGCGGGCAGCCGTTGTTGTTGATCCGGTTCCAGTCGCAGCCGGTGACCTTCTGGAAGACCACGTCGTTCACCGCGAACGGATTGTGGTTCTTCAAGACCGCCATGTCGTCGAGCGTGAGGCCGAGGCGATCGAGAAGCTTCTTCACCGCCAGGGCGGGCGCCTCGGGCATGAGGCTCGGATCGGCGCGGACCTCGGTCTTCCCGATGAACTCGATGTCGAGTTCGGGCCGGGGGCTGAAATCCTTCACCCGCTCCCTGCTCGTGACGAGGAGGGTGGCCATGCCGTCGGACGCGTGCGTCTGCCCCCCGCTCGTGACGCAGGTGTCGAGCTCGTTCATGGCGCGAAGGCCCGCGTGGGTGACCCTCCGGACGCCGAGATCGTCGTCGATCCGGCCGAGCGGGCGGCCCTGGACGTTCAAGACTTCGAGCGGCACCAGAACCCGGTCGAGGAAGCCCGACTCCTTTCCCTCGAAATACTGCTCGTAGCGGCGGAAGGCGCAGTCGTCGACTTCCTTCCGATCGAGTTTGTACTTCCGCGCCGTCTTGCCCGCGGCCGCGATCATGGAGTTGCCGGTGGCGGGGTCGAAGCCGAAGTTGTCCCAGACGTCGGCGAGGGCGTGGGTCCGCTCGTGCGCCCTGCGCTCGGGGAAGACGCCGACCGGCGAGTCGCTCGTCCGGTCGAACGTCACGACGCCGACGGCGTCGTAGCCGGACTGGACCTCGGCGCCGGCGAGGAGCACGGCCTGGAGTCCGGTCGCGCACGCCTGTTCCACGTGGTAGCCGGGGATGCGGTGTCCCATGCAGCTCGCGACGAGGGGCGCGGTCCAGAACTTCCAGTGCCACGGGATCGTGGAGCCGATGACGAGGTACTCGAGCTGGTCCGTGCGTACCTTGCGGAGTCCCAGAATCCGGTTCGCCGCCTCGCCCGCGAACTGACCGATGTTCACCTCGGCCAGGGCCGAGGTCTGCCAAGCCGGAAAGTAGCTGCTCCCCCACGTGCCGTAGGGAATTCGGGCCCGGGGAAGGGCGCCGGATACGGATTTCATGGTCTGCTCCTCGCGTCGAAGGATCAGCCGCGGTCGCGGTCGGAATTCGCTCGGAAACGGCCCTCCGCCCGGTCTGGGCGGACGAGACGGGGATTGTGAACGTGGAGCGGGCGCCGGGTCCAGAGGGGGTTTCGCACCATCCCGAGGCGGCGTGACGTCATCCCTTCGGATGCCTTACACTCTCCTCTTCCCCTTCACGAACGGAGCGTCGCCTTGGATCAGATCCGCGTGCGCGGAGCGCGCGAGCACAACCTCAAGAACCTCAACATCGACATCCCCCGGAACGCCCTCGTCGTCCTGACCGGCGTCTCCGGATCGGGGAAATCGTCCCTCGCCTTCGACACGCTCTACGCCGAGGGGCAGCGCCGCTACGTCGAATCGCTCTCTGCCTACGCCCGCCAGTTCCTCGGCCAGATGGAGAAGCCCGACGTCGACCAGATCGAAGGGCTCTCGCCCGCCATCTCCATCGAGCAGCGGACGGCGGGGAGCAACCCCCGCTCGACCGTCGCCACCGTCACCGAGATCTACGATTACCTCCGGCTCCTCTACGCCCGCGTCGGCGTGCAGCACTGCGTGAATTGCGGGCGGCCGATCCGGAGCCAGACGGTGCAGGAGATGGTCGACGCCATCCTCTCGGCGAGTCCCGGCAAGCGGCTCCAGATCCTGGCGCCGGTCGTTCGGGGCCGGAAGGGGGAGTACCGGAAGGAGTGGGCCCAGTGGCGGAAGCTAGGCTTCGTGCGGGCGCGCGTCGACGGCGCCTGGCGCGAGCTGGAGGAGGAGCTGGCGCTCGACAAGAAGAAGAAGCATACGATCGAGATCGTGGTCGACCGGCTCACGGCCGACGTCGAGAAGCGGAGCCGCCTCCACGAATCGCTCGAGACGGCGACGCGGCTCGCCGAGGGGATCGCGCTCGTGATCCGCGGCGAGGGGGACGAGGAGACGCTCTCGGCCGCCGCGGCGTGCGCGAATTGCGGCATCTCCTACGAACCGCTCCAGCCGCGCTCCTTCTCGTTCAACTCGCCCTACGGCGCCTGCAAGGCGTGCGACGGGCTCGGGACGACGATGGAGATCGACCCCGACCTCGTCGTCCCCGACCGCTCGAAGTCGCTCGCCGACGGCGCCGTTTCCGTCTGGGGCGACCCGGACGGGACCTGGACGAAGGGCTCCATCGAGGCGATCGCGAAGAGGCTGAAGATCTCGATGAAGACGCCGTTCGCCAAGCTTCCCGCCGCGGCGCAGAAGGCGATCCTCTTCGGGCTCGGCGACGAGAAGATCGACTACAAGTTCAAGCTGAAGAGCGGCAAGGTCTGGGAGCACAAGGGGCGCTTCCGCGGCGTCGTGAACGAGCTGATGCGCCGCTTCAAGGAGACCTCGAGCGACACGGTCCGCGCCCAGATCGAGCAGAGCATGAGCAAGAAGCCGTGCGCGGCGTGCGGCGGGGCGCGCCTCCGGCCCGAATCGCTGGCGGTCCAGGTCGACGGCCGCTCCATCGCGGCGTGGACGGGGCAGCCGGTGGGCCGCGCGCTGCAGAGCCTCCGCGACCTGGCGCTCGCGCCGCGCGAGGCCTCCATCGCCACGGCGGTGCTCAAAGAGCTGCGCCAGCGTCTCGAGTTCCTCGACGACGTCGGAGTCGGCTACCTCACGCTCGACCGCGCCGCCGCGACCCTCTCCGGGGGCGAGGCGCAGCGGATCCGGCTCGCCACGCAGATCGGCTCCCGCCTCACCGGGGTTCTCTACATTCTCGACGAGCCGAGCATCGGACTCCATCCGCGCGACAACCGGAAGCTCCTCGACACCCTGATCCGGCTTCGCGACCTCGGCAATTCGGTGCTCGTGGTGGAGCACGATCACGAGACGATGGAGGCGGCCGATTACCTGATCGACCTCGGCCCCGGCGCGGGACGCCGCGGCGGATACCTGGTGGCGCACGGCACCCCGGCGGAGGTCCGCGCGCACCCCGATTCGCTCACCGGCCAGTACCTGGCCGGAACGCGCGAGATCTCGGTACCGGCCGAACGGCGAACGGGGACGGGGAAGTGGCTCGAGGTGGTCGGCGCGCGCGAGCACAATCTGAAGGACGTGCGCGCCCGCCTGCCGCTCGGCACCCTCGTCTGCGTGACCGGCGTCTCGGGGTCGGGGAAGAGCACGCTCGTGAACGACATCCTCCACCGCGCGCTGGCGAAGAAGCTCCACGGCGCGCGCGAGGTGCCCGGGGCGCACGATCGGATCGCCGGTCTCGGCGAGATCGACAAGGTCGTCGCCATCGATCAGTCCCCGATCGGGCGGACGCCGCGCAGCAATCCGGCCACCTACACCGGCGTCTTCACGTTCATCCGCGACCTCTTCGCCGCGCTTCCCGAGGCGAAGGTGCGCGGCTACGCGCCGGGCCGCTTCTCCTTCAACGTGAAGGGGGGCCGGTGCGAGGCGTGCGGCGGCGACGGGCTCGTGACGATCGAGATGCATTTCCTTCCCGACGTCTACGTCACCTGCGAGGTCTGCCGCGGCAAGCGCTACAACCGCGAGACGCTGGAGGTCACGTACAAGGGGAAGTCGATCGCCGAAGTCCTGGAGATGACGGTGGATGACGCCCTCGAACTCCTCGGCCCCATTCCGACCATCCGTCGAAAGCTGGAGACGCTCCAGGGGGTCGGGCTCGGCTATATCCATCTCGGCCAGGCCGCCACGACCCTCTCCGGCGGCGAGGCGCAACGCGTCAAGCTGGCGACGGAACTCTCGCGGGTGGAAACGGGGCGGACGCTCTATCTGCTCGACGAGCCGACCACGGGACTTCATTTCGAGGACGTCCGGATGCTCCTCGACGTCCTCGACCGACTGACCGACCGAGGGAACACGGTGGTCGTGATCGAGCACAACGTCGACGTCATGAAACGCTCCGACTGGATCCTCGATCTCGGCCCGGAAGGGGGCGAGGCGGGGGGGCGGATCGTGGCGGAGGGGACCCCGGAGGCGGTGGCGCTGGTCCGGGAGTCGCATACCGGCGCGGCCCTGCGTGGCGTACTCTCTCAGCGCGCATCGGGAAGGGGCCGGGCCAAGGCCGCCGTTTGACTTGGCGTCCGGTTGTGATAAGGTACCGAACTCTAGCCGCAACTCTAGGATTTCAAACGATATGCTCGATACCGCCACCGCGCTGAAGCGGACTCCGTTCTACCCCAGGCACATGGCCGCGGGAGCCAAGATGGTTCCCTTCGCGGGCCATGAGATGCCCATTCAGTACGAGGGGATCCTGACCGAGCACCGCACGGTGCGCGCGGGGGTCGGAGTCTTCGACGTCTCTCACATGGGCGAGATCCGGCTCCGCGGACCCGGCGCCATCGCCTACGCCAACCGCCTCGTGACGAACGAGGTCGGGGCCTCGCTGCCCGAAGGCAAGGTCGTCTATACCCCGATGTGCCTGGAGCACGGCGGGATCGTGGACGACCTTCTCGTGTACGCCTTCGGCGCCGAGCGATACCTCGTCGTCAACGCCTCCAACTTCGACAAGGACCTGGCCTGGATCCGCCGTCACGCGCCGGCCGACGTCGAGGTGATCGACGAACACGCCGCCACGGCGCAGCTCGCCGTGCAGGGTCCTCATTCGGAGCAGGTGATCGCGGCCCTCTACGGCGACCGCGCCCGCGCGCTCGCCTTCTACGAGGCCTACGTCGCCGACGACGGGGGGAGCCCCACGATCGTCTCGCGCACGGGATACACGGGCGAGGACGGATTCGAGCTCTACATGCCCGTGGCCCGCGCCCTCGACGCGTGGGATCGAGTCTTCGCCGCGGGGGCGTCGCTCGGCATCCGGCCCATCGGGCTCGGCGCGCGCGACACGCTGCGGCTCGAGATGGGCTACTGCCTCTACGGAAACGACATCGACGAAACGACGAACCCGCTCGAGGCGGGAATCGCCTGGACGGTTCGTCTCGACAAGTCCGAATTCATCGGCCGCGACGCCCTCGTGAAGGCCAAGGAGGCGGGCCTCGGACGCCGGCTCCTCGGCCTCATTCTCGAGGGGGAGCGGATCGCGCGCCCCGGCTTCGAGGTCGAAGTGCAGGGGAGGCGCGTGGGGACCGTCACCAGCGGAACGATGGGCATCAGCATCGGACGCCCGGTCGCCATGGCCTATCTGGAAAGCGACGCCGCGCGGGTCGGAACTCGCGTGGACGTCGTGGCGCGCGGCCAGCGGATTCCCGCTCTCGTCGCGGCGCGGCCGATGTACACGAATGGAAGCGTTCGCTCGCCCAAACCGAGGAGACCTCAATGAACGTGCCGAAGGATCTCCGCTACACCAAGGAACACGAGTGGATTCGCCCGAAGGGGGGCGAAGTGGAGGTCGGCATCACGGAATACGCGCAGGGAGAGCTCGGCGACGTCATCTTCGTCGATCTTCCCCCGACGGGAACGAAGGTCGCTGCGATGAGGCCGTTCGGCTCCATCGACGCGGTGAAGACGGTCAGCGATCTCTTCGCCCCGGTGGCGGGGGAGATCGTCGCGGTGAACACCACGCTGAAGGAGAATCCCGCGCTCGTGAACCAGTCGCCCTACAAGGACGGCTGGATGGTGCGGATCAAGGTCGAAAACCCCGCCGAGGTGAACGGGCTCCTCTCGGCCGACGACTACGAGAAGCTCCTGGGAGCGCACGCATGAGCTTCGTCGGACGGAGCGAGGCCGAACGCCGGGCGATGCTCGAGCGGATCGGCGCCGCGTCGATCGAGGAACTCTGGAGCGCCATCCCCGCGGACGTTCGCGTCACCGGCGCGCTTCCCCTGCCTGCGCCCCTCGCCGAGTACGAGGTGACGCGGCGCTTCGAGGCGGACGCGGCCCGGAATCTCCACGCGGGGAGCCACGCCTGCTTCCTCGGCGCCGGCATCTACGATCATTTCATCCCCTCGGCCGTGCGCGCGCTCACGTCGCGCTCGGAATACGCCACCGCCTACACGCCGTATCAGCCCGAGGTGGCGCAGGGGACGCTGCAGGTCATCTTCGAGTACCAGTCGATGGTCCGCGAGCTGACGGGCATGGAGGTCGCGAACGCGTCGATGTACGACGCCGGGACCGCCGCGGCGGAAGCCGCGCATCTCGCCGCGGGCGCGAAGAACCGGCGCCGCGTCGTCGTCTCCGCCGGGCTCCATCCGCATCACCGCCAGGTCCTCGCGACGTACGCCTCGGCCGGCAACTTCGAGATCGTGGAGGCGCCTCTCTCCGGCGGCCGGACCGATCCCGCTGCGGCGAAGGCCGCCCTCTCGACCGAGGCCGCCGCCTTTCTCTGGGCGCAGCCGAACTTCGAGGGGATCGTGGAGGACGGCGCGGCGCTGACCGCGGCCGCCCACGCGGCGGACGCCTACTCGGTCTGCGTGGCCGACCCCGTCGCCCTCTCGCTCCTGACCCCGCCCGGCGCGCAGGGCGCCGACATCGTCGTGGGGGAGGGGCAGCCGCTCGGCGTCTCGATGTCGTACGGCGGGCCGCTGGTCGGCTTCTTCGCCATTCGCAAGGCCGACGTTCGGCGCCTCCCGGGGCGGCTCTCGGGCGTCACGGCCGATCTCGACGGGCGCCGCGGCTTCGTCCTCACGCTTCAGACGCGCGAGCAGCACATCCGCAGGGAGCGGGCGACCTCGAACATCTGCACGAATCAGGGCCTCATGGCCCTCGCCAACACGATCCACCTCGCGCTCCTCGGCGCGGAGGGAATGCGCGACGTGGCGACGCAGTGCCTGGAGCGGGCCCACTATCTCGCGGAGCGCGCCTCGCGCGTTCCGGGGGTGACGGTGGCGCACGGCGCTCCCTTCTTCCGCGAATTCGTCCTTCGCCTGCCGGGGCCGGCGCACTCCTTCGTGGAGCACGCGCTCGGCTCGCACGTGCTCGCGGGCGTTCCGCTCTCCCGGTTCGACCGGAGCCGTCCCAACGACCTCCTGGTCGCCGTCACCGAGAAGCGCTCGCGCGAGGAGATGGACCGTTACGTGACCTCGCTCACGTCATGGGTCGGCAGCCGAAAGGCCGCTCCCGTGGAGGAGGCCGCGTGTCCCCGATGAAATCGTCGCCCATCGTCGAATCGACGCTTCGCGAGCTCTCGGTGCCGGGCCACCGCGGCCCGCGCCTTCAGCCGCTCGACATCCCCGCGCAGGGGGCGGGCGCGCTCCTTCCGGGCGTGTCGCTCCGCGACGCGGCGCCGGCGCTCCCCGAACTCTCGGAGCCCGCGGCGGTCCGCCACTTCGTGAACCTCTCGACGCTCAATCATCACATCGACAAGGCGATCTATCCGCTCGGGTCGTGCACGATGAAGTACAACCCGAAGCTGAACGACGAAATGGCGCGCCTGCCGGGCCTGGCCGGAATCCATCCCTTCCAGCCCGAGGAGACGGTGCCCGGGGCGCTGGCCATCGTCGGCGAGCTCCACGACTGGCTTCGGACGATCATGGGGATGCCCGGCATCACCACGCAGCCGGTGGCCGGCGCGCAGTGCGAGCTGACGGCGATCCTCATCGCCCGGGCCTACCACACGGATCGGGGCGACGCGCGCGAGGAAGTGATCGTTCCCGACTCGGCGCACGGCACCAACCCCTCGACGGTGGCGCAGGTCGGCTACAAGGTCGTGACGGTTCCCTCGGGTCCGGACGGCCTCGTCGATCTCGAGGCGCTCCGCAAGGCGATCTCGCCGCGCACGGCGGCCATGATGCTCACGAACCCCAACACGCTCGGCATCTTCGAGCGGAACGTGGGGACGATCGCGCGCCTCATCCACGAGGCGGGGGCCCTCCTCTATCTCGACGGCGCCAACCTGAACGCCATGGTCGGCCTGGCGAGCCCCGGCGCGATGGGCTTCGATTTCGCCCACATCAATCTCCACAAGACCTTCTCGACGCCCCACGGCGGCGGCGGCCCGGGCGGAGGCGTGCTCTGCGTTCGCAAGGAGCTGGAGCCCTACCTGCCGACGCCCGTGCTGGTGGAATCGGGCTCGGGTTATCGGTGGGACTACGACCGTCCGCGCTCGATCGGGCGCGTCCACTCCTACTACGGCAATTTCGGAATCCTCGTCCGCGCGCTCGCCTACCTTCGCTCCCTCGGCGCCTCGGGCGTCGCGGAGGTGAGCCGCGAGGCGATCCTCAACGCGAATTATCTCAAGGCGCGGCTGAAGGACGCCTACGCGCCGTCGCACGAAGGCTATTGCATGCACGAATTCGTGCTCGCGGCGACGCGGCAGAAGGCGCGCGGCGTGAAGGCGCTCGACGTGGCCAAACGGCTCCTCGACTTCGGCGTTCACGCTCCCACGACCTATTTCCCGCTGATCGTCGAGGAGGCTCTGATGATCGAGCCGACCGAGACCGAGACGAAGGCCGCGCTCGACGCGTTCGCGGACATCATGCTCGCCATCGACCGCGAGTCGATCGAGGATCCGGAGACGGTTCACCGGGCGCCGACGCGCACGCCGGTGCGCCGGCTCGACGAGGCGCGCGCCGCGAGAAATCTCGTCCTGTCGTGGCAGGATCTCGAGTCCGGACATGGAGGCGGCTGAGGCGCCCGCGGGCGCCGGGCTCTCCTGGAGCGCCTGGCCGGCCAAGGAGCACCCCCTGCGCGCGGCCGTGCTGGTCGCGTCGCTCGCGGTGCTCGGCGTGCTGGTGAGGCAGGGGACGAACGACGCCGTGCTCGCCGTGGCGGGCCCGCTCTTCGTGCTCCTCTCGGTGTCGTCCTGGCTCATGCCGACGAGCTACCGGCTCACGGACGAGGCGCTGGAAGTCCGCTCGCTCGGGGTGACGCGCGTGCGTCCCTGGGGCGAGATGCGACGCATGACGGTGGATGAGGGTGGCATCTTCCTGAGCCCGTTCGAACGCAAGCACTGGCTGGACGCGTATCGGGGGGTTCGGCTGCTGACCGGAGGAAATCGCGATCAAGTGGTGGCGTTCGTGGAGGCGAAGCTCGCAGCCGGCCGCGCCGAAGCCTAGCGGCGGGGGGGCGGCGGGCGGCTTCTCGCCCGACGACGAGCGGCTGCTCGACCGGCTGGCCGAGCTGACCGTGAAGAACCGGATGACGGTTCCCGCGATCCTCCTTCTCGAGAGCGTGAAGCCGCTCTCGTTCCTGGGAAGCCAGGCGCTGCTCTTCTTCGAGCCGATGGTTCGGGCGTTCTTCAGCGTGCCCGACTACGACCGCGTCGCCGCTCTGCTGGAGCGCCGGGACAGTCTGGAGGCGCTCATGGTCCGCATCGAGGCGAAGGACGAGCAGGTCCGAAACGACGAGCGAGAGGCCAAGTCTCGGCGCCGCGAGGCGCGCGAAGCCGGCAAGAGCGGCGCCGCGCGGCCCGGGGCCGACACCGACCGAAAGGAAACGACGTGAGTGAGTTGAAACCCGACGAGTTGAAGTCGATCCTCGCGACCGATTGCGGGAGCACGACGACGAAGGCGATCCTCATCGAGCGCCGCGGCGACGAGTACCGGCTGATCGTGCGCGGGGAGGCCCCCACCACGGTGGAGGCGCCGTTCGAGGACGTGACGCGCGGCGTCCTGAACGCGATCATGGAGGTCGAGGAACTCGCCGGGAGGAAGATCCTCGACGGCGAGACGATCCTCACGCCGCAGAAGGGCGACGCGGGCGTCGACCTCTACATCTCGACGTCGAGCGCGGGCGGCGGCCTCCAGATGATGGTGTCGGGCGTCGTGAAGAGCATGACGGGCGAGAGCGCGCAGCGCGCGGCCCTGGGCGCGGGCGCCATCGTCATGGACGTCATCGCGAGCAACGACGGCCGCCTGCCGCACGAGAAGATCAAGCGCATCCGCCAGCTCCGGCCCGACATGATCCTCCTCTCGGGCGGGATCGACGGCGGAACGACGTCCCACGTGGTCGAGATGGCGGAGCTCCTGGCGGCCGCCGATCCGAAGGCGCGCCTCGGCGCGGGGTACGAGCTTCCGGTCATCTACGCCGGCAACAAGGACGCCGCGGCCATGGTGCACGACCGGCTCGCCTCGAAGACGGCGCTCGTCATCACCGACAATCTCCGCCCCGTCCTCGAGCGGGAGAACCTGACCCCGGCGCGCGACAAGATCCACGATCTCTTCATGGAGCACGTGATGGCGCACGCGCCGGGCTACAAGAAGCTCATGACCTGGTCGCCGGTTCCGATCATGCCGACGCCGGGCGCCGTGGGGCTGATCATGGAGACGATCGCGCGCGAGGAGAAGATCAACGTCGTCGGGGTCGACATCGGCGGCGCGACCACGGACGTCTTCTCGGTCTTCCAGGGCGTCTTCAACCGCACGGTAAGCGCCAACCTCGGCATGAGCTACTCGGTGTCGAACGTGCTCGCCGAGGCGGGCCTTCCGAACATCCTTCGCTGGGTCCCGTTCGAGATCGGCGAGCCCGATCTGAGGAACCGGATCAAGAACAAGATGATCCGCCCCACGACGATTCCGCAGACGCTCGAGGAGCTGGTGATCGAGCAGGCGATCGCGCGGGAGGCGCTTCGCCTCGCGTTCGAGCAGCACAAGATGCTCGCGGTCGGCCTGAAGGGCGTCCAGCAGGAGCGCACCATCTCCGACACCTTCGAGCAGTCGGCGAGCGGCGAGTCGCTCGTGCGGCTCGACCACCTCGACCTCCTCGTCGGCAGCGGAGGCGTCCTTTCGCACGCGCCGCGCCGGGTTCAGTCGGCCCTGATGATGCTCGACGCGTTCCTTCCCGAGCACGTGACGGAGCTGGCGGTCGACTCGATCTTCATGATGCCGCAGCTCGGGGTGCTGAGCACCGTCCATCCGACGGCGGCCCGCCAGGTCTTCGAGAAGGACTGCCTCATCCGCCTCGGCACGAGCGTGGCGCCGGTGGGAGCCGGCAAGGAAGGCCAGCCGGTCCTGAAGGTCTCGCTCGAGCTCCCCGGCGGAAAGCGCGAGGAGTTCACGGCCACGCACGGATCGCTCCGGCTCATCCCGCTCGCCGACGGCGAGTACGCCAACGCCGTCATCCGCCCCGAGAAGGGGTTCGACATCGGCGACGGCAAGGGGAAGGACCGCACGCTGAAGCTCCGCGGCGGTGTCGTGGGACTCATCTTCGATTGCCGCGGCCGGCAGCCGTTCGTCCTCCCCGAGGAGCGCTCGCGCCGGATCGCGAAGTTGACCGAATGGAACGAGGCGCTGGGTGCGTACCCGGCCGCCGTGAGGAGCTGACGTGGCCCACTCGTACACCCCCGGACTGAAAGTCACCGCCTTCACGGTCGTCCAGCGCGAGCGGAAGCTTCCCCTCGCGGGGACCGTCGTGGTGAAGGTGGGAGACGTCGTGAAGGCCGAAACCGTCGTCGCGCGCACCGAGCTTCCGGGCAACGTGCAGACGGTGAACGCGGCCAACCTCCTCGGCGTCCTCCCGGAGGACGTGACCGAGTGCCTCACGAAGCCGGTCGGCTCGACGGTGGCGAAGGGAGAGGTCTTCGCGGAGAGCAAGTCCTTCTTCGGGCTCTTCCGGTCGAAATGCGCGGCGCCGGTCGCCGGCACCATCGAGAGCCTCTCGACCGTGACGGGCCAGGCGCTCCTTCGGGAGCCGCCGATCCCGGTGGAGGTCGACGCCTACGTCGACGGCACGGTCGTGGAGGTCCACCCCAAGCAGGGGGTGACCGTGGAGACCCGCGGGACCTTCATCCAGGGGATCTTCGGCGTCGGCGGCGAGACGTGCGGCACCCTTCACGTGGCCGTGGAGGCCCCGGCCGACACGCTGACCGAGGCGATGATCACCGAGAAGGACCGCGGCCGGATCCTGGTCGGCGGCTCGCACGTCACGACGAAGACGCTCCTCCACGCCGTGCAGATGGGCGTGAAGGCGGTCGTCATCGGCGGCTTCGACGACCACGATCTCCGCGAGTTCCTCGGCTACGACCTCGGCGTCGCGATCACCGGCTCCGAGGAGAAGGGGATCACGCTCGTCGTGACGGAGGGATTCGGCGAGATCCCGATGGCCCGGCGGACCTTCGAACTCCTGAAGGGATGCGAGGGCCGGCAGGTCTCGGTGAGCGGCGCGACGCAGATTCGCGCGGGCGTGCTGCGGCCCGAGATCATCTGCCCCCGTCTCGAGACGGGATTGAAGAACGAGGCGCGCGAGACGGACGAGGAAGGCGGGGCGCTCACCATCGGGAGCCAGATCCGGAGCATCCGCAACCCGTTCTTCGGCCGGCTGGGCGTCGTGACGGCGCTTCCTCCCGAGCCGACGGCGCTCGAGACGGAGGCGAAGGTGCGAATTCTCGAGGTCGATTTCGGGGGCGGCGAAAAGGCTCTCCTGCCGCGCGCGAACGTCGAGCGGATCGAGGAGTAGGGACGCGGCGAAGTCGGGCGGGGAGGAAAGCCCGATTGACAGGTCCCTGGCGCGCCCCCTATCGTGATGTCGTTGGCCGGACACATCGAGCACCGGAGGCATGACCCGCGCGTGATGGCACGTCATCCAGCTCCACGCTTCACCGGCCGGTCCGGACGGGGAGCGCTCGCCTGATCTTCCTCCATTCGATTCGACCTCCTCGCGCGGCCCACGCGGCCGGCGCGCTCGCCTTGCTGGCGGCCCTCGCGGCCCCGGGGGCCCTGGCGTTCCCGCTCCATGCCGTGGACACTCCGAACGACGGCGGGCACAGCATCACGCTCACCTGG
Organism: Candidatus Eiseniibacteriota bacterium; assembly: GCA_035716005.1. Lineage (GTDB taxonomy): Bacteria > Eisenbacteria > RBG-16-71-46 > SZUA-252 > SZUA-252 > SZUA-252. Next base: position 10,191 of record DASTKG010000121.1, on the reverse strand, counting down.
ACGCTTCCCGAGACCCCGCCGGCCCAGTGGACGGTCGTGCGCCGCGAATCGCCGAACGGCGCCTTCGCCCCCGTGGCGACGCTCGAAGGCTCGACCAGCGAATACCAGGACACCGGCGATGCGCTGAACGACGGCGTCCGCTACGAGTATCAGCTGGTGGCGGTCCCCGACGATCCGAACCTCCGATCCGACGTCTCCCCGGCGGTGGCCTCCAATCCCGACTGGTTCGACGTCACGAAGACGAACGTCGCGGTCGTCATCGGGATATTCTTCGTCGTCCTCTTCTATTACATCATCCAGGCCCACAAGGGCGTGAAGTGGAAATTCCGGAAGATCGCGGGCCTCGCGGCCATCGAAGAGGCCGTGGGGCGCGCCACCGAGATGGGGAAGGGCGTCCTCTACGTCCCCGGCGTCCAGGACATCGACGATATCCAGACGATCGCGTCCATGATCCTGCTCAGCAACGTGGCGCGCATGGCCGCGAAGTACGAGACGCCTCTACAAGTGCCCACGAACTCGCCGGCCGTCTACACCGTCGCCGAGGAAGTGGTGAAGTCCGCCTACCAGGACGTCGGCCGGGCCGACGCGTACCGCTCCGACCAGGTCCGCTACATCACGACCGAGCAGTTCGCCTACGTCGCGGCGGTGAACGGGACGATGCTCCGCGACAAGCCGGCGGCGAACCTCTTCCTCGGCGCCTTCTTCGCCGAATCGCTCCTCCTCGCGGAGACGGGGCACTCGATCGGCGCGATCCAGATCGCCGGCACCGCGAACGTGCATCAGATGCCCTTCTTCGTCGTCGCGTGCGACTACACGCTGATCGGCGAGGAGTACTACGCCGCGAGCGCGCTCCTCTCGAACGACGCCCGGCTCCTCGGGAGCCTCAAATCGTCCGACACGGTGAAGATCATCCTGATCGCGGTGATCGTGGTCGGGAGCATCCTCGCCTCGGGGGGCTTCACGCAGTTCGCCGCCTGGTGGAGCACGACGCAATGAGGGGGCTCCGTTGAAGCGCGAAATGCCGATCCTCATCACGCTCATCTCGGGGCTCTTCTGCCTCGTCGGCTTCTTCGTGCCGCATCCCTGGGTGCGAAACGGCTACGAGGACCTCCAGAACTGGGCGCTCGTCCTGGTGGGCCTCACCTACGTCCTCGGCGTGGCCAACGTGCTCCGCGTGAACCTCCGGGGCGTGGCGCAGAAGCAGACGGACTGGCCCTTCAAGCTCGTCCTGGTGATCGGGCTCTTCGCGATGATGCTGATCGGCTTCTCCGAGGGGAACGCGTACCTCGACAGCACCTCGAAGTTCTCGTGGATGTACCGGAACATGTACTCGCCGATGTCGGCGACCATGTTCGCGCTCCTCGCCTTCTTCATCGCGTCGGCCGCGTTCCGCGCCTTCCGCATCCGCTCCACCGAGGCCATGCTCCTCGCCATCGCCGCCTTCATCCTGATGATCGGCCGCGTTCCCGTGGGCAACATGATCAGCCACTACGTTCCCGACGCCGCCGACTGGCTCATGGAAGTGCCGCAGAACGCCGCGAAGCGCGGCATCCTCATCGGCGCGGCGCTCGGCGTCATGGCGACCGGCATCCGGCTCATCCTCGGCCTCGAGAAGACGTACGGCTCCGGAGAGGGAGGGGGCGCGTGAACGGGCTCGGCTGGCTGAGGGATCTCGACCGCCGCTGGCTCTTCCTGGCCGTCGCTCTCCTCGTGGTCGTCCCGCTCATGACGGGCTTCCACGTGGCGCCCGTGGAGCCGGGGCACCGCGCGAAGGGTTTCTACGACGCGATCCAGGCCGTTCCGCCGGGCTCGACGGTTCTCCTCGCGGGCGACTACGACCCCGGCACCGTCGCCGAGAACTATCCGGCGCACCTGGCCGCCGTGCGCCACCTCATGAGCCGCGACGTCAAGATCGTCGCCATCGCGCTCTACCCCGGCGGCCCGCCTCTGACCGACGAGGTCCTCGCGATCGGCGCGGCCGAGTACGGAAAGCAGGTGGGGAAGGACTACGTGAATCTCGGATACAAGGCGGGGAACGAGCTCGTCATGTCGCGCATGGGGCTCAGCATCCCGGAGACCTTCCCGGTCGACCGGCGCGGCGTGGCGGTGAGCGAGATCCCGGTCATGCAGGGGATCAAGAACTTCAACGACTTCAAGCTCCTCGTGAACATCAGCGCCGGCTATCCCGGAACCAAGGAATGGGTGCAGCAGGTGGTCTCCCGCTACCACATCCCGATGGTGGCCGCGGTCACCGCCGTCAGCGCTCCCGAATACTATCCGTATCTCCAGACGCGGCAGCTCCTCGGCCTCCTCGGCGGCATGGCCGGCGCGGCGGAGTACGAGGCCCTGGTGAAGCATCCCGCCCTCGCCATGCGGGGGATGGACGCCCAGTCGCTGGCGCACCTCTTCATCGCGCTCCTGATCATTCTCGGAAACCTCGCGAATCCGCCGAAGCGGGATTCGGGGAAGCGCGGGCACTGATGCATCTGAGCGGCGACTTCGGAGTCTGGATCGCGGCGTTCCTCACGCTCGGGATCTTCTCGTTCCTCTACAAGGACAACCCGGTCTACAAGCTCTGCGAGCACCTCTTCGTCGGCATTTCCGCCGGCTATTACGTCGTCCTCACCTATTTCTCGACCATCAAGCCGAACCTGGTCACGCCCCTCTTCGGGCACTTCGGCGAGGGGCGGAACTTCCTCCTCGTCGTTCCGCTCCTCCTGGGCGTGCTCCTCTTCTCGCGCTTCTTCCCGCGCGGCGACTGGCTCTCGCGCTGGCCCATCGCGGTCATCCTCGGCGTCTACCCGGCGCTCCGGATCACCGGCTTCGGCCAGGGCGATCTCGTGGAGCAGGTGCACGGATCGATTCTCCCGCTCTGGGGCGCCGTCAATCCGGGCGACCTCATCAACAACTGGCTCCTCGTGGTCGGGCTCCTCACCACGCTGGTCTTCTTCTTCTTCTCGAAGGAGCACAAGGGCGCTCTCGGCGGCACCGCGCGGGTCGGAATCTACTTCCTGATGGTCAGCTTCGGCGCGAGCTACGGCTACACGGTCATGGCGCGCGTCTCCCTGCTCATCGGGCGAGTCATGTTCCTCCTGCGCGACTGGCTCGGCGTCCTCCAGTTCTAGGAGGGCTGCCCGTGTCGGATCCCGCGCCGGCCGTGACGGCGCTCCTCCTTCCGCATCGCGTCGCTCCCGGCGAACTCCAGATGGAGCTCGACGCCGCGCTCCTGCGCTGGGCGGCGGCGGCCCCCGGTCGCCTCGCGATTCGAACGTACGGATGGAGCCGTCCGACGCTCAGTCTCGGGCGCGTCGAGCCGTGGCCCGAGGGATGGGACACGGCGGCGCTCGAGAGGGACGGGATCGACGTCGCGCGCCGCCCGACCGGCGGCGACGCGGTGCTCCACGCCGAGGAGGCGACCTTCGCGATCGCGGCCTCCGTTCCGGGGCCGTGGGCCGACTCGCCGCGGGCGTTCGCGGAGCGCGTGGCCGACGGCGTGGCCGCGGCCTATCGCACGTTCCATCTCGCCGCGGAGCGGGTCCGGGCGGAGGAACGGGGGCCCGCCCTTCCGGCAGGCGCCACCCCGTGCTTCGCCCGCTCCTCGCCCGGCGAAGTGCGGGTCGGCGCCTTCAAGCTCGCGGGGATCGCGTCGAAATTCACCCGCGGCGGCGCGCTCAGCCACGCCTCGCTCCCGCTCACGTCCCGCCATCGCGACGTCGCGCGCTATCGGAGCGACGCGCCGATCGCGGCGGCGCTGCTCGAGGGCCACGCGCGGGGCGCCGGGGAGCTCCTCGGGTCGCCCCTCGAAGCGGCGCTCCTCGCGGCCCGAATCGTCGACGCGTTGGCCGCCGCCTTCGGTGTGGCGCTCCGCGAGGCCGACTTCGCCTCGCTGGGGCTCTCCGATCCGGCTCCGGGGATTCCTAAGTAGCATTCCGGCCCGGGGGCAACGCGCTCCCCCGTGTGATAGGCTGGCCGCATGCCTTCGCCGAAACCGACCTCCGGACGCCGCCCGCTCGTGGGGCTCGTCATCCTCGATGGATGGGGCCTCAACCCGAAGCGGGAGGGGAACGCCGTGGCGATGGCGCGCACTCCCGTCATGGATGCCCTGGCGGCGCGCTACCCGCAGGCGACGCTCACGACGTGCGGCGAGGCGGTGGGGCTGCCCGCCGGGCAGATGGGGAACAGCGAGGTGGGGCACCTGAATCTCGGCGCCGGCCGCATCGTCTACCAGGACCTGACCCGCATCGACCTCGCGGTCGCCGACGGCTCGCTCGCCACGAACGCCGTCCTCCGGACCGCCCTCGTCAAGGCGAAGGAACGGGGCCGAATCCACTTCATCGGCCTCCTCTCGCCCGGAGGCGTCCACAGCCACGAGAAACACCTCCACGCTCTGATCGAGACCGCCGCCGGCGCGGGGGTGGGACGAATCCTCGTGCACGCGTTCCTCGACGGGCGCGACACGGCTCCCCGGTCGGCGGGCCCGTCGCTCGAGTCGACGGAGGCGCTGCTGAAGGCCCGTGGGGGGGCGATCGCCACGGTTTCGGGCCGCTTCTACGCCATGGACCGGGACAAGCGCTGGGATCGGGTGGAGCGGGCCTACAGGGCCATGGTGGAGGGGGCCGGAGAGCGCTCGGCGGGACCCAAGGCGGCTCTCGAGGCGGCCTACGCGCGGGGGGAGGGGGACGAGTTCGTTCTCCCGACGGTGATCGACGGCGTGGAAGGCCGGATCGGGCATGGGGACGTCGTCGTCGCCTTCAACTTCAGGCCCGACCGGATGCGGGAGATCTCCCGCGCCCTCGGCGAGCCGACCTTCGATGCCTTCCCTCGTCCGGAGGCGCCCCTCGACCTCCACTACGCCTGCATGACCGCGTACGAGGATTCGTTCCCCTATCCCGTCCTCTTCACCGACGAGCCGCTTCGCCGCACGATCGGGGAGGTGGTGAGCGCGGCGGGGATCCGGCAGCTCCGAATCGCCGAGACGGAGAAGTACGCCCACGTCACGTACTTCTTCAACGGTAGCGAGGAAGTTCCTTTTCCCGGCGAAGATCGGGTGCTCATCCCGTCGCCGAAAGTGGCCACGTACGACCTTCAGCCCGAGATGAGCGCCCTCGAGGTGACCGACGAGGCCGTCCGGCGCCTATCCACCCCCGGCTACGGATTCTTCGTCCTCAACTACGCGAACGCCGACATGGTGGGGCATACGGGGATCCTTCCGGCCGCGATTCGCGCCGTGGAGACCGTCGACGGCTGCCTGGGCCGGATCCTGGCCGCCGTGGAGTCCCGGGGCGGCGTCGCCCTGGTGACCGCCGATCACGGGAACGCCGAGCAGCTGATCGACGAAACCACCGGGGGGCCTCACACGGCCCACACGCTGAACCCGGTGCCGGTCTTCGTGGCGGGCGGCGGATCGTACCCGCTCCGCTCCGGAATTCTGGCCGACGTCGCCCCCACGCTTCTCGAACTCCTCGGAATCGAGTCCCCGCCGGAGATGACCGGAACGAGTCTGCTCCGAGACTAGCCCCGTCGCTGCGCCTTTTCCCCCCGGCTCTTGGGGGCCGCCACCCACCCATCCGGCTCGTTCGGGCCGAATTCTCGCGTCACCCCTCCCGCCGCCCGCCCAGCGCGTCCAAGAGTCTAGAAAGCACGTTCGCACACAACCATAAATATATGTTAAATAACAAGTTGCCGACATGGCGATAAATCCGCTTCGCGAGCGCGATCGAGGGCCGCCGCGCGGGGCCGCGGCACGTCGATTGCCTTAGGGATACGGCATGAACGCGACCTAAGAAAAGTTCCCTGCGGTGCCCGCGAGAATCGCTCGGTCCTGAGCTGATCCCCTCGACGAGACGACGCAGTTCCTACGGCACCGAGTGCACGGCACACGCGGGGAACGTTAAACGGGGCGAAAGCCCCCCAGAGGCGCCCGGATTCCGATCCGGGCGCCTTCTCTATTTCCGCCCGATCCGGGGCGCCCTTCGTCCCTTCGTTTGAATCGCCACGGTCGCTCTGCTAGGGTGCAATCTCGCCCCGCGCGCCCCGGCGCGCCCGTCCGAAACCCCGAGGACTCCATGGCAAGGAATCGCTGGCTCTGGGGCTGCGCGCTTCTGATCGTCGGAACCGTCGCGACCATCGCGCTCGCCTTCTTCGTCGTGAACGTCGCGATGTCGGGCGACGAAATGGCCTTCGCTTCGCTCCACGGCCGCGTCGGCCTCGTCGAGATCGTCGGCGAGATCGACGAGTCGGAGACGGTGGTCGACCAGCTCGACCGGATGCAGCGCGACGCCACGGTGAAATCGGTGGTGCTGCGCATCGACAGCCCCGGCGGCGGCGTCGCGGCCTCGCAGGAGATCTACGACGCGGTGCGAAGGGTGCGCGACGAGGGGAAACCGGTCGTCGCCTCGATGGGCGGCGTCGCCGCCTCGGGGGGCTACTACGTCGCCTGCGCCGCCGATTCCATCATCGCCAATCCGGGGACCCTCACGGGGAGCATCGGGGTCATCATGAGCTTCCCGAACACGGAGGAGCTCTTCCGGAAGGTCGGCGTGAAGTTCGAGACGATCAAGACGGGGAAGTTCAAGGACGTCGGCTCCATGTGGCGTCCCATGACCGACGACGAGCGGGCGCTCCTGCAAGAGGTGCTCGGGAACGTCTACGACCAGTTCGTGAGCGCGATCGTCGACGGCCGCGGCATGGCGCGGGAGGACATCATCCCCTACGCCGACGGGCGGATCTTCTCGGGCGAACAGGCCATGGACTACGGATTCGTCGATCGCCTCGGCAGCCTGGAGGACGCCATCGACATGGCCTCGGAGCTCGGAGGGATCGAAGGACGCCCCTCCGTGGTCCGCAAGGAGCGCCGGCGGGTCTCCGTTTTCGACTTTTTCGACGAGAAGATGAACCCCATGCGGGAGCTGCTCGGGTCGGGGCCCCGCCTGGAGTACCGCCTGCGCTGATTGACGCCCCGCGGGGCAAACTGTTAGATTCCACCGCGCCGGCGAATGGCCGGATTTCGACTCGGGAGGGATCCGATGACGAAGGCCGATCTGGTTGACGAGATTTCGGAGCGCACCAAGGTTTCCAAGAGCGAGACCGCGCTGATCGTCGACCAGCTCCTGAACGCGATCTCGCGCGCGCTGAGCGAAGGGAAGCACATCGAAATCCGCGGCTTCGGCACCTTCAAGGTGCGCGAGCGGAAGGCTCGGAAGGCGCGCAATCCCCGCAGCGGTGCGGAGGTGATGGTCCCGGCGAAGTTGGTGCCCGTCTTCAAGGCATCGAACGAGCTGAAAGGCATGGTCCGCGGCTCCGAGTAGCCGCGGGGGAAGAGGAGACGGATGGGAAGCGGAAAGAAAAGGAAGCGGAAGAAGATCGCCACTCACAAGCGCAAGAAGCGCCTTCGTCGCGACCGCCACAAGAAGCGGCAGCGGTAAGGGTGTCCCGACGCGGTGACCGCGTCGCTCGGTAGAAGCATTCGGCGGCCCGGAACGTTCCCTCGGGGAACGGCCGGGCCGTTTTGACTCCGCTATGACGAATCGAACGGTCGTCGGACGACTCCGGCGGACGCGCTTCGGATACGGCTTCGTCGAGGTCGAGGACGAGGCGCAGCCGAATCGCGAGGATCTCTTCATTCCCCCCTTCGCGATGGGGGGCGCGCTCCACGGGGATCGGGTGCGGGTCGCCTACCTCGAAACGCGCGAGCAGGGCGACGCGCACGAGGTCGTCGAGGTCCTCGAGCGCACGCCCTACGGAATCGCGGGGCGCGTGGAGCCCCGCGGCCGCCTCACCCTCCTCCGTCCCGACCGTCCCGAATACCCCGAGGAGATCGTCCTCACCCTCCACGGCCGCGCCTCCGTCCCGCGCGACGGGAAGGCGCTCGTGCGGCTCTCCCCGAGCCCCGCCGAGCCGCTCGTCGGAAAGGTGGCCGCCGTCTTCTCGGCCGACGATCCGCGCGAGGACAGCCTTCTCGTGGCCCTGGAGGAGGGGATCGAAACCGAGTTCGATCCCGCCGCCGAGTCGGAGGCCGCCTCCTTCGGCCCCGAATCGGTGGCGCGCGCCGCGCGCGGCAGGGAGGACTTCCGGGAGGCGCTGGTCCTCACCATCGATCCGCCCGACGCGAAGGACCACGACGACGCCCTCTCCGTTCGCCACGATCCGGACGGACGAGGGTGGGAGGTCGGCATCCACATCGCGGACGTGAGCCACTACGTCCGGCCCGCGTCGGCGCTCGATCGGGACGCGCGCGCGCGCGGCACCAGCGCCTACCTCGCCGACCGCGTCTTTCCGATGCTCCCCGCCGCCCTCTCCTCCGGGCTCTGCAGCCTCACGGAAGGGGACGACCGGCTGGTCGTGAGCGTCGTCGCCCGGCTCTCTCAGGACGGAACGTTTCGCGGCGCGCGCGTGGTGGAAGGGGTCGTTCGCAGCCGCGCGTCGCTGACCTACGACGAGGCGTGGAGCCTCGTCCAAGAGGGCTCGGGGGAGATCGCGGAGTCGCTTCGGACGCTCGACCGGCTGGCGGGCGCCATGCGGGGACGCCGTCTCGAGGCCGGGGGGCTGGAACTCGACCTCCCGGAGATCCGGCCGGTGCTCGACGCGCGCGGGGAGCCGGTCGCCTTCCGCGAGGTGCCGCACGTGCCGACCCACTCGCTCATCGAGGAGTTCATGCTCCTCGCCAACCAGGTCGTGGGGCGCCGCGCGGCGGAGCGGGAACTCCCCTTCATGTATCGGGTCCACGAACGGCCTCGCTATGATAAACTGCGCGCTTTCTTCGAGGCGGCGCGGTACCTGGGGCGTCAGGGGCCCGGAACCATCGTGACCGACGCGCGGCAACTGAGGCGGTGGATCAGCCACGGGCGCACCACGCGCGATCGACTCCTGAACACGCTCCTCCTTCGCGCGCTGGAGAAGGCGCGGTACGATCTCGTCGACGTCGGACACTTCGGGCTCGGCATGCGCGGCTACGCGCACTTCACGTCGCCGATCCGGCGTTACCCCGACCTCGCGAACCACCGCGTGGTGAAGCGATACTTGCTGGAGGCGGCGGCCGGCCACGGGGATCCGTGGACGTTCGCGTCGGGTTGGCTCGACGCGGCGAGCGCGGCGCTCGCTTCCGAGATGGAAATGAAGGCCGACGACGCCGAGCGGGGCGTCGCGCGGCGGAAGGCGGTTCGCTTCGCTCGCGAGCGGATGGGAGAGCCGGTTCGGGGGACGGTCGTCGGCGTCACCCCCGGGGGGCTCTTCGTCTCGCTCGACGCGTGGAACATCGACGGCTTCCTGCCCAAGCGCGCCTTCGGAGACGGCTCGTTTCAGATGGCCGAGCACGGATTCTCGTTTCGCTCCAAACGGTCGAGGCGCCGATTCGGCCTGGGAGATCTCGTCACCGTCGTGGTGACCCGCGCCGACGTGGATCGGCGCGAGGTCGAGCTGGGGCTGGCGCCCGCGGGCGGGCAGGCCTCGCGACGGCCCGTACGCCGAGCCGCCGGGGGGCGGCGGAGGCGCTGACCCGTTCCGGGACCCTCCAACCGGGGGCCCGCGGAAGGAAAAACAACGATGGCCATGCGCAGTCAGGAGCGGCGAAGCGCGCCGCGCATCGTGGCGAAGCTCGCGATGCAGGTGGCGGGCGGGGAAGACGGGTCGGTCCTCACGACCGAGAGCATCAATCTATCCGCGAGCGGCATCCAGTTCTTGAGCCGTGCGTTCCTCTCGCCGCTGACGAAGGTGCAGCTGACGCTCCTGCTCCCCCCGTTCGGGAGCCGGCTTCGCCGCGAGAGGATGGTGCGCTGCGAGGCGATCGTCGTTCGGTGCGAGGAAGCCGACATGGTGCGCGGGAAGCCGCGCTACGAGTTGGCCTGCTACTTCAGCGACGTGGAATTCGACGACCGCGTCCTGATCGAGCAGTACGTCGGATGGCGCTCGCTCCGGAGATTGCCCTCCACGCCGAAGCTGGCGGCGCGCCCCGCGGCGAAGTCGGCCGCCGCGCGGCCGAAGGCGAAGACGCCGCGCAAGGCGGGCGCGGCCAAGACGGCCGCGAAGAAGCGGGCCCCGGCCCGCGCGCGAGCGGGCGCGAAGCCGAAGCGGCGGAGCACGTCGTAGTCGGGGGCCCTCCCCGGCGGCCCGACGAGCGTCCCCACGGGGAACCGTCGCCGACGGGGCGGGGTAGCAGCGGGAAGGCGCCGTTTCGGCGCCCAGGAAGGAGACCGA